>NZ_JBFPKP010000060.1:0-1076 GCF_040948855.1 Paraburkholderia sp. BR10882
TCGGCGGCGGCATCGTCGGCCTGAACGCGGGCGACCTCATCAGCGAAGTCTGCCTCGCGGTGGAAATGGGCGCGGATGCGACCGACATCGGCAAGACGATTCACCCGCACCCGACGCTGGGCGAGTCAATCGGCATGGCCGCCGAGCTGTACGAGGGCGTCTGCACCGATGTGCCGCCGAAGCGCGGAAACGCAAGTCCCAAGTAAGTCTAGGTCTTGGTGGCGCTATCAACCGCGTGTTAACGACTGTTGATCTTCAGGGGCGCAGTACCGTCGCCGTCGAAATGATGGAGGAACTTATGGCGATTTCGGGAGTGTCGTTGAGACGTATGGTCCAGGACTGGCTGGCACCCGACCCGAGGAGAGGATTTCGAGTCAGCCATTACGGACGGTACGGGACGTTATGTTTCGCGCGCGAATATTTCGCCGGTGGCCTGACCTTGCCGGGCGCGCTCAAGGCCACCGCCATCCTGTTTGACCGGAAGGACGCCCTGCATGACGTGTTCTTCCGTTCACATTTCGGTGTGACGGTCGGCCGGTACCCGAGGCACTATTTTCCTTCGCCGGTGGCGTTGCTCAATGCGATCCTAGACGATCTCGGCTATGGGCTGGTGCACGCCGTGCCCTTGGCTGATACACCTTCGGTGGCCGCTGCCGGCGAGGCACCCACAGTCCGGCGTCCGTCATGAGCTTCCTCACCGTTTCCTTCGCCAGCCGCAGGCCGTGGCATTCCCACAGCTTCTCGGCAGCCAGCGTCGGTCCAAAATCGGCGTAACGGTCCCGGATAATCGTCAGCGCCCGTCGGGCCAACTCGACATCCAGTCGGCGATTCCCGGGGCGACCGCGCTTGCGCGACGTCAGCCCGGTCGCGCCAGATTCCCGGTACCGGATCACTAGCCGCTCGTGCGCCTCAACCAGGGCAGGAATCGGACATCACTAATGAGCCAGAAGGGGGTGCGGCGGAATTCTTGGACTATTAGGAGCTGGTCCATGTATTCATACGAAGAACGCATCCGAGCGGTCAAACTCTACTTGAAGCTTGGAAAGCGCCTCACCGCGACGGTTCGTCAGTTAGGC
>NZ_JBFPKP010000061.1:0-946 GCF_040948855.1 Paraburkholderia sp. BR10882
CCATGCGCACCGCTTCAATCTTGAATTCCAGCGTGTACCGCGCCCTCGGGTTACCCATTGCTAAATTCTCCTTTACTGAAGTTTTACACACTCTCAGTAACGGATACGTCTTTCGAGGGCAAGGTCACTCGCGCGCTGTTCACGGTTGCGGATTTGATTGAGCTTGCGCTCCTCGTGAGACGCTTCTCTTCGCACAGGCATGCAGAGGACGCCTCGTCTATGTAAGAGTAATTATGTCGCTTATGTAAGGTAATTAACGCCGCATTTCCTGCTTTTTGTTGTTTTATGGTGCTTAGATCGTCCGAATTCTGTGCCGTAGTTGTGCGGAGTCATAGAGCTTGACAACTTCCATTGTGCGGCATAATTTAATTACAGAAACGTGCAAACTTTCGGAGTGACCGTGCCACCGAACGAACGCAAGCGCTCGAAGACCGATGTTCTCGCGGAAGACGGTACGCTGAATCAGACACCAGAGAGCGTTCTTGATCCCAAGTTCCAGGAAGGCGGATTCTTCGATCCTCACGACGCCGTGCAGGTCAAGTACGAGATGTTGCGCCGGGTCTCGGTAGAGAAGGCATCGGTGACGCAGATCTCCGACGAATATGGTGTCTCGCGACCGACCTTCTATCAGGCGCGGGCAGACTTTGAGGAAGGAGGGATCGCAGGTTTGGTCCCGAGGAAGCGTGGACCACGTGGTCCACACAAGATCCAGGGCGACGTATTGGCCTTTCTCAAATCGCAGTTCACGCCCGGAGAACCGATTCGGGCACCACCTCGAACGGAGTGCTTACCTTTACATCCGGCAATCGTCGATGCGGCAAGCCGCGCCACCGACATCAGGAATTCCTGGCGTTTCTCAGGCATGTAGATCAGGCGGTGCCCGCCGATCTCGATGTGCATTTGATCGTCGACAACTATGCGACGCACAAGCATCCGAAGGTCAGGG
>NZ_JBFPKP010000062.1:0-827 GCF_040948855.1 Paraburkholderia sp. BR10882
TGACCTTACCCCTGTTTGACGTATCCCATAGCCGAGGGAATTCAGGCGGCTCGCTGGGCAGCGAGCCAGTTCTTCTCGAACGTCATAGGGCTGACGTAATCGAGCGTCGAGTGTAGCCGATGGGCATTGTAGAAACCCAGCCAATCAACGATTTCGTCCATCACCGCGCGCCGTGTGGCGAAGTGCCGACCATGCAGGCGACCGACTGTCAGCGAACCCCACAAGCTTTCGGTCGGCGCGTTGTCCCAGCAATCGCCACGGCGGCTCATCGACGAACGCATGCCATATGCTTTCAGCGTGTCCTGAAACAGCCCGCTGCAATACTGGCTGCCCCGGTCGCTGTGCATGATCAGGCCCGGCGGCGGACGCCGTCTGAACCATGCCATGCGCAGCGCGTCAGTGACCAGCTCGGCCTTCATGTGAGGCTGCATCGACCAGCCCACCACCTGCCTGCTGAACAGGTCGATGATGACCGCCAGATAAACCCAGCCTTCTGCAGTCGCGCAGTACGTGATGTCGCTCGTCCAGACCTGATTCGGCGCACTCGTCGTGAAGTTACGCTTCAGCAAGTTCGGCGCGACCGGCAGGTTATGGTTCGAATTCGTCGTCGCGATGAACTTGCGCTTGTGCCGAGCACGAATGCCGTGCCGCGCCATCAGATTGCGAACCCGCTCCTTACCCACGCGCACACCACGTGCAACCAGTTCTTTCGTCATGCGCGGCCAGCCGTACTCACCCTTGACCTGCGCATGGATCGCGCGGATGTTGGCCAGCAAGGCATCGTCGCTGATTCGTACCGGGCTGTGCCTCTCCCGGCCCGCTGCAGC
>NZ_JBFPKP010000063.1:0-740 GCF_040948855.1 Paraburkholderia sp. BR10882
GCCGACGGGTTTCGAATGCGGCGTGCTCAACGGCAAGGTCGAACCCGGCAGTACAGTGGCCATTGTCGGCTCCGGGCCGATCGGGCTGGCCGCGCTCCTGACCGCGCAGTTTTATTCGCCCGCGCAGGTGATCATGATCGATATGGACCCCAATCGCCTGGAATGCGCGAAGAAGTTCGGGGCAACGGCGTGCATCGATCCGCGCGCAGGCGACGCCGTGGATGCGGTGATGAAGCTCACGGATGGTGTCGGCGTGGATTGCGCCATGGAGGCCGTTGGCGTGCCTGCGACGTTCGAACTGTGCCAGCAGATCGTGGCGCCGGGTGGCGTGATTGCGAACATCGGCGTGCATGGTGTGCCGGCGTCGCTTTTCCTCGACAAGCTCTGGGACCGCAACGTAGCGATCACGACGCGTCTCGTCGACACAGTGAGCACGCCCATGCTGCTCAAGACCGTGCGTGCCGGACGGATCGATCCGAACCGGCTGATCACGCACCGGTTTTCATTCGAAGACATGCCCAAGGCGTATGAGACGTTTTCGCAGGCGGCCAGCACGCAGGCGTTGAAGGTGATTGTCGAGATGTGATGCGGTGGTTTGATGTTTGCGAACATCTATAATGTCAAAGCCATTTTCAGATGTCGGGGTCCCGGCTAAATACAGATGTCGGGGTTGAGGTTGGTTCTGGGTGTGGTTGTTTCGCAGTCCTTTATATCTATCTGGAGGGGGTTTTTAGCACCGA
>NZ_JBFPKP010000064.1:0-594 GCF_040948855.1 Paraburkholderia sp. BR10882
CGCGCGGCAGCGAGAAGGTCTGCAAGACCTGGCTGGCGGAAGCCGCCTACCGGATGCTCCAGAATAATCTGGACCCCGAAGTCGCCGAGCATCCGCATGCGCTCGTGGTGTACGGCGGCATCGGCCGCGCGGCGCGCAACTGGGAGTGTTTCGACCAGATCCTCGCGTCGCTCAAGGACCTGAACGAGGACGAGACGCTGCTGATCCAGTCAGGCAAGCCCGTGGGCGTGTTCCGCACCCATGCCGACGCCCCGCGCGTGCTGCTCGCGAACTCGAACCTCGTGCCGCACTGGGCCACGTGGGAGCATTTCCATGAACTGGACCGCAAGGGCCTGATGATGTACGGCCAGATGACCGCGGGCAGCTGGATCTATATCGGCTCGCAGGGCATCGTGCAGGGCACCTACGAGACGTTCTATTCGGTCGCGAACCAGCACTTCAACGGCGACCCGAAGGGCCGCTGGATCCTCACGGGCGGCCTCGGCGGCATGGGCGGCGCGCAGCCGCTCGCGGCGACGATGGCGGGCTTCTCGATGATCGCGGTGGAATGCGACGAGACGCGCATCGACTTCCGCCTGAAGACGCGCTACGTGG
>NZ_JBFPKP010000065.1:0-564 GCF_040948855.1 Paraburkholderia sp. BR10882
TCGAGCCGGGGATGGGCGGCGTAATGGAGCCAGCGGAAGCGGGGGTAAAGCGCAGATTCGAACGGCTTCAAGAATGCCGTTTTTTGCCCGATTTGGCAACCGCGTTTTCACTGCTCGCCGGCATCGGCTTGGGCTTGCGGAAGCTCTCTCCCTCGATCACGACGCGATAGGCACCGTGTCGTAGCCGGTCCAGCATCACGGCGCCCAGAATGCGGTTGTCGGGGAACGCGTCGCCCCATTCACTCAGATCTGAATTTGACGTGACGGTCAAAGCCGCTCGCTCGTACCTGGCGGCGATCAGGTCGTGGAAGTCTTCGTCGTGGGGTGGGTGCAGCGGTTTGACTGCGAAGTCGTCGATTAATGTTGCGCCCAACAAGCAACATCGCGTTTCAGCCTAGCATGGAATTTTACATAAAAGAAATGATCGCATTCAGTGGTTGTACGGGCTAAGTTGTAGTGTCCGCTTTTAGCCAAGTTCAGATGTCCGCTTTTTGGACGATCGTAAGCTAACAGATCGCTGGGAATCCAGTGTTTGGGAGCTTTAATGGCGGCAACAGAACGGAT
>NZ_JBFPKP010000066.1:0-550 GCF_040948855.1 Paraburkholderia sp. BR10882
CGTGCTCGTCTCGAAGTTCGCAGACCACGTGCCGCTTTACCGGCAGTCGGTCATGTACGCGAGAGAAGGCGTCGAGCTTGATCGCTCGCTGCTTGCGAAGTGGGTCGGTCACGCGGCGACGTTGCTGCAGCCGCTCGTTGAAACACTGCGTCGTCACGTGATGTCAGCGACGAAACTGCACGCCGACGACACGCCGGTTCCAGTGCTTGCACCGGGGAACGGCAAGACGAAGACCGGTCGCCTGTGGGTGTACGTGCGCGATGATCGTGCATCGGCCGACGTGACGCCGCCGGCGGTGTGGTTCGCCTATACGCCGGATCGCAAGGGCATCCATCCACAGCAGCACCTCGAGTCGTTCAACGGTACGCTGCAAGCCGACGCGTACGGTGGCTACCAGGCCATCTACGAAACCAGGCGCGTCAGGGAGGCGGCTTGCTGGGCGCACGCTCGACGACAGTTCTATGAACTACACGCAGCGCGCCCCAATGCGTTGAACACTGAAGCGCTCGAGCGTATTGGCGCGCTATACAGGATCGAGGAAACGATCCGG
>NZ_JBFPKP010000067.1:0-501 GCF_040948855.1 Paraburkholderia sp. BR10882
TCCATCAGGGACCGTCGGCGAGTGCCGTGCGAAGTCCGAATGCATGGCTGCAATCTTGACCTATAACCTGTCACGAACTGAGCGCTTGGCAAACTGGGGGCGTCCATGCATGGATCAAGGACGCGAAGAACCGCGACCGGTTTCTGATTTACAAATAGATCACGTCGCGGGGGGGCGATAACAATCGCACGCGCGCGGCCAATGCTTGAATAAAAGCCATTCCTGTTTGTGGGCCCGCACACCACGATTCGGAAAGATATGAGACGCATATTCGAGTTGCTCGGTGCAGCAATTTTGTCTCATTGATGTCGGCAAAGCGCCCTGGCATGTCCGTATGGCGCTTCCCCGCGTCCCGTGCGCCTGATCAAGTGTGTCGGACAGGGCCGCGTCGCTTCATCCCCATGGCAGACCCTTGCACGCAGCGCAGCCATTCGTTATTATTTTTATAACGAATGGAGATCAGCATGGCTACGCTGCACCCGGGCCTTCCGGAATTGAATC
>NZ_JBFPKP010000068.1:0-459 GCF_040948855.1 Paraburkholderia sp. BR10882
AGCCGCGCTGGCTTCGCGCGTCGCCGAAGTCGAACACCTGAAGCTGCTCATTGCCAAGCTGCGCCGTATGCAGTTCGGTCGCAAGTCGGAGAAACTGGACCATCAGATCGAGCAACTCGAGCTGCGCCTCGAAGAGCTTGAGGCCGACGAAGGCGCGGCGCCGGTCGAAATCCAGAAGACGCCGCGCACCGCTGTGGAACAGGCGCCGCGCAAGCCACTGCCTGAACATCTGCCGCGCGAGATCCGGACGCACTTGCCCGAATCTGCCGGGAGGTGCGCGGAGTGTGGCGGCGAGATGAAGCCGCTGGGCGAAGACGTCGCCGAACAGCTTGAGTACGTGCCGGCCAGCTTCCGGGTCATCCGTCATGTGCGCCCGAAGTTTGCGTGCGTGTGTTGCGACCACATCGCTCAGGCGCCTGCACCGAGTCGTCCCATCGAACGCGGTCTCGCCGGCCCAGG
>NZ_JBFPKP010000069.1:0-441 GCF_040948855.1 Paraburkholderia sp. BR10882
CCGCGCCGATCTTCTTGCCGTTGGGCGAGCGGCCCACGGCGACCAGCACGAGGTCGTAGCGTTGCGGCTCGGCCGGCGCCTTTTCGCCCTCGAACGACACATAGATGCCGTCGTCCTTCGCCTCGGCCTTCGTGGTCCTGGTCTTGAGCATGACGTTCGCGAAGCGCTTCGCGTTGTACTTCTCCCAGACCTTCACGAGGTCGCGGTCCGCACCGGCCATCAGGCCGTCGAGCATTTCCACGACGTCGATCTGCGCGCCGAGCGTCGCGTAGACGGTGGCCATTTCCAGACCGATGATGCCGCCGCCGATCACCAGCATCTTCTGCGGAATCTGACGCAGTTCCAGCGCGCCGGTCGAATCGACCACGCGCGGATCTTCCGGCATGAACGGCAGTTTCACGGCCTGCGAACCCGCAGCGATGATCGCCTGCTTGAACTTGA
>NZ_JBFPKP010000006.1:0-471759 GCF_040948855.1 Paraburkholderia sp. BR10882
ATCCGTTCTGTTGCCGCCATTAAAGCTCCCAAACACTGGATTCCCAGCGATCTGTTAGCTTACGATCGTCCAAAAAGCGGACATCTGAACTTGGCTAAAAGCGGACACTACAACTTAGCCCGTACAATATAAAACTGCGATAATTTATCTTATGTTAAATAGAAAAAATCCACGGGCGGCGCCACCTGCCAAGCTTGCGCCGCTCTGTCATTGAGCCTCCTCGAACGAAGGCCGCACGGCAGCCGGCTCCAGTTCGATTCGCTTCGCACCGGGTTTCGCATGCAACGCGAATGTCGATGCGACGAACGACGGCGCCAGATTCCAGTGGTACGTCACTTCATGACGCGGCCTCGAAGGCTGGGTCGTGTCGGTCACGACCAGATGGCACGGCAGCGGTCGCCGTCCCTGCTCGATCCACATTTCCCAGTCGGCGCCACGCTGCTGAAACGCGTAATGCGTGCACCGGCGCGCATCGACCATTTCGACGCCGAGCACCTGCGCCGCCGTGATCGCCGCGTTGTCGTCCTTGCCGTTGCCCCAATAGAAAAGCTCCGCGAGCGGCGCCTCGATACGCCAGGTGTTCGCGAGTTCACGTACGAGGCCATCGAGCGTCGGTGGCGCGTCATTGCGCGTGTAAAAGCCCCTCTTTTCATTGAAGGTCATGAATTCGCGTCCGTCATAGACCAGCCCGCGCAAGTTGCCGTTGCCCGTGATTTCGGCGCGCAGCCGGTCGGGCCGCTTGACCTCGAGCACCGTATGGCGCAGCAACGCGGCGTTCTGGCCGTTGTCGAGCACGACGTCGGTCGACGTGTCCGCGTTGACCTCGAACTTGCGCAACGTGCGCGGATAAGCGCCCATGGCATTGAGCGCGTCGAGCGCCTGCGCATCGACGGCTGCCTGCGGCGTGTTCGCGGCGGCGGTTCCCTCGCCGTTATCGAGATCGGTGAGCGGCGATGGAACATTCGATTGCGCCTGCGTGTAGCCCCCGCTCTCCGGATGCGCACAGCCGGAGAGCGCAATAGCGGCGCAGAGCGACAAGGCGAACTCGGCAGGAACCCCGGAAAAGACTTTCTTCTTCAAGACGTCTCCTGACTGAGCATCCGTATAAAACGACGGGCTTGGAGCACACGGCATGCCCAGTGGACCGCTGTGAGGCACACGTCGCCTCTCCCTGCATGCACGACTCAGTAAAAGCCCTGGTCGGTTGGCCCACCGCCTCGCAGTATCATCGACCCATATTTTTAGAACGACGTTCTGTCAGACAGAACGGACAGACACGCAAACGAAGCGTTCAGGAGATTCCGATGTCCAGCTTGCCAATCGGAGCGACACGCGCGTCGCTCCGGGACCCTGCCGCCGCGCCCGTCAGTGCGGCCGAGATCAACGCGCGCATTGACCGCCTGCCGGCCACCCGCGCCATCTGGACGCTCGTGCTCCTGCTTTCGCTGGGCGGCTGGTTCGAGTTCTACGATCTGTTCTTCACGGCCTATGTCGGGCCGGGCCTCGTGAAAAGCGGTCTCTACTCGACCACCACGGCTTCGTTCTTCGGCTTCTCGGGTCTCGGCGCCTTCGTCGCGGCGTCGTTCGCGGGGCTCTTCATCGGCACGTTCTGCTTGACAGGTCTCGCCGACCGCTATGGCCGCCGCACGCTGTTCACCGCATCGTTGCTCTGGTATTCGGTGGCGACATGCATCATGGCGCTGCAGACGGGCGCGCCCGGCATCAACCTGTGGCGCCTCATCGCGGGCATTGGCGTGGGCGTCGAACTCGTCACCATCGACACCTACGTGAGCGAACTCGTGCCCAAGCACATGCGCGGCCGCGCGTTCGCGTTCGTGCATCTGGTGCAGTACACGGCAGTGCCGGCCGTTGCGTTGCTTGCGTGGTGGTTCGTGCCGCGCGCGCCGCTCGGCTTCGACGGCTGGCGCTGGGTCGTGATGTTCGGCGCGTTCGGCGCGCTCATCGCCTGGGCGATCCGCCGTCGCGTGCCCGAGAGCGCGCGCTGGCTCGCGCAGCGCGGCCGCACCGAGGAAGCTGCACGCATTCTCGCGAGGCTCGAAGCGAAGATCGAGGCGCAGCACGGTCGCTCGCTGCCTGCGCCTGTCGTGGAACCTGCCAGCGCGCAAACACTTGCCAAGGCGCGTTTCGCCGAGATCTGGCAGCCGCCTTACCGCCGCCGCACGATCACGCTGCTCGTCTTCAATCTGTTTCAGGCCATCGGCTTCTACGGCTTCGCCTCGTGGGTGCCGACGCTGCTCGTTTCCAAGGGCGTCACGGTCACGCACAGCCTGCTCTACTCGTTCGTGATCGCGGCGTCGAATCCGTTCGGGCCGCTGCTCGGCATGGCGATTGCCGACCGCATCGAGCGCAAGACGCTCGTCGTACTCTCCGCGCTCGCCATCGCCGTCTGCGGCACGCTGTTCGCCATGCAAACCTCGGCCGGCATGCTCATGTTCCTCGGTGTGCTCATTACGCTGGGCGGTACCCTCCTCTCGGTCGGCTACCACGCGTACCAGGTCGAGCTCTTCCCCACGCGCATGCGCGCCACCGCTGTTGGCTTTGTCTATTCGATGTCGCGTCTTTCCGCGATGTTCTCGGGCTTCATGATCGCGTTCGCGTTGCGCCACTTCGGGGTGCCAGGCGTTTTCGCGCTGATTACCGGCGCGATGATCGTGGTGATGGCGGCCATTGGCATCTTCGGGCCGCGCACGAAGAATCGCGCGCTCGACGACATCTCCCACTAATTTTTCCAATACGAGGCGGTAACCATGCTCCCGTTAGCCGGCGTGCGCGTCCTGGATCTGTCGAATGTGCTCGCGGGTCCCTTCTGCGCCTATCAACTCGCGCTCTTCGGCGCCGAAGTCACCAAGGTCGAGCATCCTGAAGGCGGCGACCTGGCGCGCCGCCTCGGGGCCGACAAGGACGCCGCGGCGCGCAATATGGGCGCGTCGTTCGTGGCCGTGAATGCGGGCAAGCGCTCGATCACGCTGAACCTGAAAGACCCGCGCGGCAAGGCCATTTTGCTCGATCTGGTACGCCACGCCGACGTGCTCGTCGAAAACTTCCGGCCCGGCGTGATGGACCGCCTCGAACTCGGCTACGATCAGTTATCCAAAGTGAATCCGGCGCTGGTCTACTGTGCGATTTCCGGTTTCGGCGATGAAGGCGAGCTGTCGCGCCGCCCGGCCTACGACCAGATCATTCAGGGCATGTCCGGCGTGATGAGCGTGACGGGCGACGCGCACAGCGCGCCGCTGCGCGTAGGCTATCCCGTCTCCGATACCGTGGGCGGCCTCACCGCCGCATTCGGCATTTGCGCGGCGCTCGTCGACGCGCGAACGAGCGGCCGCGGGCGGCGCCTCGACGTTTCGATGCTCGAAGCCACGCTCGCGAGCATGGGCTGGGTCGTGTCGAACTACCTGAACGCCGGCGTCGAGCCCGCGCCGATGGGCAACGAGAATTTCACGGCCGCGCCGTCGGGCACCTTCCGCACGGGCGCGGGGCTGCTCAATATTGCGGCAAACGAAACGCGCCAGTTCGAAAGCCTGTGCGAGGTGATCGGCCGCCCGGACCTGCCGCGCGACGCGCGCTTCTCCGCGCGCCATTCGCGCAAGCAGCATCGCGAAGCGCTCAAGGCCGAGATCGAAACCGCGCTCGCCCCAGACAGCGCGGCCAACTGGGAAACGCGCCTGCTCGAGCGCGGCGTGCCCGTGGGCCGCGTGCTCTCGGTGCCCGAAATCCTCGCGCATCCGCATCTGGCCGAACGGCGCTTCATACGCGAGTTCGAACCGGCACAAGGCGAAGCCGCGCAGCGCGTGACGCGCGCGGGCCTGCGGCTCGCCGATGCCGACGCCGCGCCCGCCACGCCCGCGCCGGTTCTTGGCGCCCACACGCGCGAAACGCTCGCACAACTCGGTTACGAAGCCGCCCAAATCGAAGCTCTCCACGATGACGGAGTGATCTGACCATGCCGACGACGAATACAGCCACGCCCGATCTCGCCGCCCTATGCGCCGACTACTGGAGCACCTCGATCATCGACATCCATCCGGGCTCCATCAAGGTGCGCGGCTATCCGATCCAGGAGCTGATCGGCAGCGTGAGTTTCCCGCAGATGATCTGGCTGATGCTGCGCGGCGAACTGCCCGGCGACGAAGAGGCCACGCTGCTCGAAGCGGCGCTCGTAGCCTCGGTCGATCACGGACCACACGCGCCTTCGATCGCGATCTCGCGCATGGCCACGAGCTGCGGCTTGCCGATCAACGGCGCAATGGCCTCGGCGCTCAACGCACTCGACGACGTGCACGGCGGCGCCGGCCAGCAGGCGGTCGAACTCTATGCCGACATCGCCGCGCGCATCGTGGCAGGCGCCCCATTCGAAGCCGCGGTCGAAGCCGGCGTCGACGAGTTCATCTCCGCTCACGGCAAGTATCTCCCGGGCTTCGGCCATCGCTTCCATCCGGTCGATCCGCGCGCCAGACGGTTGCTCGCGCTCGTCGACGCACGTGTGGCGTCGGGCACCATCAAGGGCCGCTACGCCGCGATTGCGCGCGGCATCGAAGCGTTGCTGAAAAAGCGCAAGGACCGCCCCGTGCCGATGAACATCGACGGCGTAACGGCCGTTATCTACGCCGAACTGGGCTTTGCGCCCGAACTGGCGCGCGGCGTGTTCTGCCTCTCGCGCGCGGTTGGCATCCTCGCGCATGCGTGGGAGCAGCGCGGGCGCGGCGAGCGTAACAAGGGGCCCATGCCGCGTCAGATTCCGTATGCCTATACTGGCGCACCGGAGCGACATCTGGAGCAGTCCTGATCAACGCCCCGTGAAAACGACCGTGTGCAAACGGTGCTTTGCGCCTGCAATGTTTGCGCTAGCTGCGGGTGGCTTCAGGCGTCCTGACGTGCGTGCGCGGCGTGCGCACGTTGGGCGGCGCGCAGCGCGCGCGAGTCGCCGCCGAGCGCGTCGGTAGCGCGTATCGCGCACTCGAACAGCGCGTCGAGATGACGCTCGACGAACGCCGCGTCGATACGCGAACTCGGCCCGGCGAGCGTGAGCACGCCACGCAAGGTGTCGTGAACGCCGAACACGGGCATGGACACGCCGGCGGTTTCGCGGTCGCGCTCACCGATCGAGATGCAGTAGAAGTCGTGGCGAATGGTCTCGAACGGCTCGCCCGGTTCGCCGCCGAATGCCAGCAGCGCGCGGCCGCCAGATCCGCTTTCGAGCGGCAGCACGTCGCCCTCGCGCACATGGTGACGCACCACATGATGCGAATCGACGCGATGCAGGCACACGCGCACCGCGTTGTCACGCACGTAGAACGAAACGCTCTCGCCGCTCGCCGCGGCCAGTTCGCGCATGAGCGGCAGCAGAATGTCGCCCATGTTGAGACCGCGCTGATAGAGCGCGCCCAGCGCGAACGTGGCGGGGCCGAGCTGGTAGCGGCCGTCGTCGAGGCGCAGCAGCAGGCGATGCTGAATCAGCGCACCGGCCAGCCGCAGCAACGTGCTTTTATAGAGGCCCGTGCGCGCTGCGAGTTCGGCGAGCGTGAGCGCGCCGTCTCCGGGGCGAAACGCAAACAGGATGGCACACGCGCGGTCGATGACAGCGACGCCTTCTTCTTTCTTGACCGTACCAGCCGGGTCTTGCGCGGGCATGAATGGAAAACGTGGGGATTGGGAATGCGTCCGATTTTACGCGACTTGCCGTCTCCCGGGTGCGCCCCCCTCACCTTCGACTCCAGCGCTGCTGCTCGTTGCACGGGACGCGCGCGTTACTTCGCCCGCGCCACCGAATCGCGCAGCGTCACGCTTACGGGAAACGTGCGCTCGATCGGCCACTGCGTGCCGTAGCACTGGTTGATGAGCCAGCGCACCGCATTGCGCGTGAGCTCCGCGGTGGGAATGTGCACCGAGGTCAGCGCAGGCGCCATGTAGGCCGCCGAATAATCGTCGTCGTAGCCGATCACCGAAACGTCGTGGGGCACGCGCAACCCTGCCTGCTGCAAGCGCGCGAGCGCACTCATGGCCATCGTGTCGTTCGCGCAGAAAAGCCCGGTGAAGCGATGTTTGCGTTCGAGGAGCGTCCCGGCCGCCACATAGCCGCCCTCGGGCGAGAAGTCCGAGACGATATGCGGCACGGTTCTGCGCTCGATGCCGTGACGCGCCAGCTCGGCGAAAAAACCATGCAGACGCGCCGCATTGTCCGAGGACGTTGACGGGCCGCCGATCACCGCAAGCTCGCGATGGCCGTGCTCGATGAGCGTGCGGGCTGCCATCTCGCCGCCGTGAAAGTGATCGGCGCAAAACGATGCTTCGGGTAACTGATCGAATGAGCGGTTCAGGAAGGCCATGCGCGGGTGCATGGCGTGCAGCATCTGCAGGTCGTCGTCGTACAGATCGTGGCTGATGACCACGACGCCGTCGCAATCGCGGCCGATGAGGAAGCGCACGGCCTCGATGGCTTGCTCGCGCGGCGAGGCTTCACCGCAACCGGTGGCTACCACCACATGACGCCGCACGGCGCGCAGCTGCGTGTCGGTTTCCTTCAGGATAGTGCCGTAGTACGAGCCGAAAAACGTCGGTACGAAGATACCGATGATGCCGAGCGACTTCGTGGCCATCGCCCGCCCGATGGACGAAGGCCGGAAATTGAGCTGTTCGATCGCAGCCTGCACGCGCGCGGCTGCTTCTGCCGACACCGGGCCGTTGCCCGATATCGCCCGCGAAGCTGTCGAAAGGCCCACGCCGGCCAACGCCGCCACGTCTTTCAGGGTCGCCACGTTCCTGGCCTCTCTGTCTTTATCGGTTGTGTGCATCAAATGCGTGCGCCGGTTTCTTCGTCGAATAGCGAAACATGCGCACCGTCGATGGAGAACGGCACCGCCGCCCCACTCGCCAGCGGCGTCTTGTCCTGATCGATCGACGCGATCTGCCCCCCCTGATGCTCGATCCACAGGACACGATGATTGCCCATGGGCTCCACGAGCGTCAAGTGGCCTTCCCACGACGCCTCGTGCGGGCGCACTGCACCGCCTGCACGCACGTCTTCCGGGCGCACGCCGAGCACGCAGGGGCGTGTCGGATCCGGCGTGCCCTTGAACGCGTAAGCCGACACATCCACGTCGAGGCCTGACCCGCGAAAGCGCAGCCGGCCTTCGTCGGCTTCGAGCCTGCCACGCAGCAGATTCATCGGCGGCGCGCCGAGGAAGGTCGCGACGAACAGGTTCTCTGGGCGCGCGTAGACTTCGGCCGGTGTGCCGAACTGCTGGATCGCCCCGCCCTTCATCACCGCCATGCGCGTGGCGAGCGTCATCGCCTCGACCTGGTCGTGCGTCACGTAGATCATCGTCGCGCCGAGTTGCTGATGCAACTGCTTGAGTTCGCGGCGCAATTCGGTGCGCAGCTTGGCGTCGAGATTCGAGAGCGGCTCGTCGAACAGGAACACGTCCGCCTCGCGTACGAGTGCGCGCCCGATCGCCACACGCTGGCGCTGGCCGCCCGAGAGCTGCGCGGGTTTGCGCGAAAGCAGTGGCCCGAGCTGCAGCATGTCGGCGGCGCGCTTCACGCGGCGGTCGATCTCCGCCTTCGGCGTGCCATTGATACGCAGTGCGAACGAGAGATTGCGCTCCACGTTCATGGTCGGATAGAGCGCGTACGACTGGAACACGAGCGCCACGCCCCGATCCTTCGGGTCGGCCCATGTCATGTCCTCGCCGCCGATCTCGATGCTGCCGTCGGTCACGTCGACGAGGCCCGCGATGCTGTGCAGCAAGGTGGATTTGCCACAGCCCGAAGGCCCGAGCAACACGACGAACTCGCCTGCGCGCACATCGAGATCGAGTTCGTCGATCACCGTGTTCGCGCCGAGGTCGATGCGCAGGTTGCGTACGGAAACGTTCGTGAGATTGCCCATGCCCTGCTCCTAGCCTTTCACCGCGCCCGAGGCGATGCCGCGCACGAACCAGCGCCCCGAAATGAAGTAGATCGCGAGCGGCACGGCCGACGTGAGGATCGTCGCGGCCATGTTGACGTTATAGATACGCTCGCCGGTCGTCGTGTTGATGATGTTGTTCAGCTGCACCGTCATCGGCAGGTTTCTCGTGCCCGCGAACACGAGGCCGAGAATGTAGTCGTTCCAGATGCCGGTGACCTGCATGATGATCGCCACGACAATGATCGGCACCGACATCGGCAGCATGAGCTGCATGAAGATGCGCCAGAACCCGCCGCCGTCGATGCGCGCGGCCTTGAACAGCTCCTGTGGCAACGACGCATAGTAGTTGCGGAACAGGAGCGTCATGACCGGCATGCCGAAGATCGTGTGTATCAGGACGATGCCCGGCAGCGAACTGAACAGATGCACGAAGGCCAGCACGCGCACGAGCGGGTACACCATCACCTGCACGGGAATGAACGCGCCCGCGAGCAGAATGCCGAACAGCACGCCCGCGCCGCGCGGCCGCCAGAACGACAGCGCGTAACCGTTCACGGCGCCCACGGCAATGGAGATGACCGTGCTCGGCACGACGATGCGCACCGAATTCCAGAAGCCCACGCGAATGCCGCTGCAGTCGAGCCCCGTGCACGCGGAGGACCACGCGTCGCGCCACGGCGCGAGCGTCCACTGCACCGGCAGTGCGAGCAGATGACCGAGGCGGATCTCGGTCATCGGCTTGACCGAAGTCACCAGCATCACATAGAGCGGCAGCAGGAAGAACAGCGCCGCCGTGAACAGAAACGCATAGACGCCGAGCCGCGCGGGCGTGAAGCGGCTGCGCGGCTTGCGCCGCTTTTGCGCCGCACGCGCGGAAGCGGGCGCGGGACGCAGCGAATCGGCCAAAGGCGTGCTCATGCCCGGTCTCCTTTGAGCGCCGCGCGGCTGCGCGCGTAGAAGAATGGCGCAAGAATCGCGAGGACCGTAGCGAGCAGCACGATCGACGCTGCCGAGGCGAGCCCGATGTTCGCGCGATTGAACAGGTAATCCATGATGAATTTCGCCGGCACCTCGCTCGCGGTGCCGGGGCCGCCCTGGGTCATCGCGACCACGGCGTCGTAGAGCTTCACGACCATCACGAAGAGCAGCACGAATGCCGTGGAAAGCGAGGTCTTGAGCATCGGCACGACGATGCTCGCGTACACGCGCCAGCGCGGAATGCCGTCGAGGCGCGCGGCCTTCCATATTTCGTCGTCGATGCCGCGCAGCCCCGCGAGCATCAGCGCCATCACGAGACCCGAGGCCTGCCACACGGTGGCGATCACGAGCGTGTAGATCGCGAAGCGCTGCGTGACGATCCAGTCGAAGCGCGCGTGCTCGAATCCCATGTGCCGCAGCACGGCCTGCACGCCGAGTTCGGGGTTGAGGATCCACTGCCAGACGAGGCCCGTTGCGACGAACGACATCGCATAGGGATAGAGAAACACCGTGCGCAGCGCGCCTTCCGCCACGACGCGCTGGTCGATGAAGATCGCGAGCAGTAGCCCGATCACGAGGCACGCCGCGATGAAGCACAGGCCGTAGATCACGAGATTCTGCAGCGACAGGATCCAGCGGTCGTTCTCGAAGAGCCGCACGTACTGCGTCACGCCCGCGAAGGTGTTGGTGGGCAGCGAGCGCGAGAGGCTGAGCGAGACGCGCGCCGTCCACAGCATGGTGCCGAGATACGCGAACAGGACCGTCGCCGCCATCGGCGCGAGCGCGATCCAGGCGGCAAGCGAGAGCCGCCGCCGCGCGGGGCGCGCGCTGCGCACTTGCCCCGCTTGGCGTTTGGCCGGGTGCAGCTTGGCGGCGTACATGGTTGCGCTCAGCTCTGGATTGCCGTGGCAAAGGCTTTCTGCGCGTCTTCGGACGACTGGTTCTTGTTCCAGAAGTTCGTGATGACGTCCTGCAGCGCGCCCTGGACATCAGGCGGAATCAGCATTTCCGGATTCGGCAGTTGCCGCGACTTGTCCTTCATGATCGTCATGCCCTCCTTCGCGCAGATGTCGAAGCCCGAGGTGTCCACGTCGGGGCGAATCGGAATCGAGCCCTTCTTCTGGTTGAACGCGACCTGTGCGGCAGGCGACGTCATCACCGTGGCGAGCAGTTGCTGCGCCTTGACCTGCTCGGGATTGTCGGTCTTCGGGAACACGAACACGTCGCCGGCGATCATGTACGGCGACTTCGGGAAACCGGGGAAGCATCCGAAGTCCTTGCCCGCCACCTGGTTCGCGGCAGAAAACTCGCCCTTGGCCCAGTCGCCCATGATCTGCATGCCCGCCTTGCCGGAAATCACGAGCGCCGTGGCGTCGTTCCAGTTGCGGCCAGGCGAGCCCGGATCCACGTAATTATGCAGCCGCTTGAAGGTCGTGAGCACGTTGCGGAACGCGGGCGAATTCACGGCGTTCGCGTCGCGGTCGCGGTACACCTTCATGTAGAGATCGCGGTCCATGTCGGCGAAGATGGCGTCGAAGGTGATCTTCTCCTGCCATGCCTGCCCACCCAGCGCGAGCGGAATCACCCCAGCCGACTTGAGCTTGTCGAGATCGGCGAAGAGTTCGTCGAAATTCTGCGGTTCGCCCTTGATCCCGGCCTTGGCGAACGCGGGCTTGGAATAGAAGAACCAGTCCTGCATGTGGATGTTCACGGGCGCGGCATAGTAGTGCCCTTTGACCTTGATCGCCGTGAGAATCGATTCAGGGAAGCTGGCGCTCCAGTTCTCCTTCGTTGCGACCGCATCGACATTGTTCAGGAGTCCCTGGTCGATGAGATCATGAAACTGCCTGGACGTATTGAACTGCGCAGCGGTGGGCGGATCGCCGCCCACGATGCGGTTGATTGCCGTTGCGCGCGCCTGGTCCCCGCCGGCGATCGCGTTGTCCACCCACTTTCCACCCGCCTGATCGTAGGCAAGCGCGAACTGCTTGATCGCGGCCGACTCGCCGCCCGACGTCCACCAGTGAATCACGTTGGCCTTCAGCGGCTCCGCGGCGTGGGCCGCGAGCGCGCCGGCCAGCGCGAGAGCGGCCACGATGCCGCGCAGAACGGGTGCGTTGTGCTTCATTGCGTCTCCTGTCGATCCGGAGCTGGCGCTTCAGCTGTCGCCTGGCGTCAGTGCTTTCGGCACCGGCGTCGGGCCCATGCAGGGCTCCGGTTGCTCCGGGTTGGTCTGCAAAAGCTTTTGGGTTGGAAATTTCGTCGGCCACGGCGCGTCGTACGGCATGCCCGAGCGTCGCATGCCCTGCCGTGGTTGTCACGCTAGTTGTTGCCCTTGCTCGGTAACCCTGTCAAGCGCCCTTGACGTGCCATCAAGCGCCGTCGAGCGCGCGCCGCTGCGCGATGAAACGCGCAATGAGTTGCGCACTGCGCTTGGGCGTGCGAACCTGCGTGTCGTAATCGACATGCACGACGCCAAAGCGCCGCTCATAGCCAAACGCCCATTCGAAGTTGTCGAGCAGCGACCAGACGAAATAGCCGCGCACGTCCACGCCCGCCTTGATCGCGGCGTCCACCGCGGCGAGATGGCGCTTGAGGAACGAGATGCGTTGCGTATCGTTGACCTCGCCTTCGCTCACGCGGTCGTCCGAAGCCATGCCGTTCTCGGTGATATAGATCGGCGGCAGGTTCTCGTAGGTGCGACCGAAACCGATCAGCAGGTCGCGCAGACCGTCGGGGTGAACCTCCCACCCCATCTGCGTGCGCTCGACGTCCTTCAGCGGCACTTCGACGAAGCCGTGCGCGCCGTCGCTCTTCACGTTGGTGCGGAAATAGTAGTTGATGCCGAGGAAATCGAGCGGCGCAGAGATCGTCTTCATGTCGCCTTCGAGCACGAGCGGCTCGGTGCCCGGCCACAGCTCGAAGAGTTCTTCGGGGTACGCGCCCTTGAGCAGCGGATCGAGAATCCACGCGTTGTGCTGCACTTCGAAGCGGCGTGCGGCGAGCACATCTTCCGGCGACGAGGAATCGGGCGTGCCGCGTCCCACGTTCGCCACGATGCCCTTGGTCGAGCCCGGATCGTTCGCGCGCAGCACGCCGGTAGCGAGGCCGTGGCCGAGCAGCAGATGATGCATCGCCTGGGTCGCATAGCGGCCGTTCGCGAGGCCCGGCGCGTGATGGCCGTTGCCGTAGCCGAGGTACGCCGAGCACCACGGCTCGTTGAGCGTCATCCATGCGTCGACGAGGCCGGACAGTTCGCGGCTCATGAGGTCGGCGTAGTCGGCGAAGCGGTATGCGGTGTCGCGATTGAGCCAGCCGCCGCGATCTTCCAGATGCTGCGGCAGGTCCCAGTGGTAGAGCGTGGCGAAGGTGCGCACGCCCTTCTCCCTCAGGCGCTCCAGCAAGCGCTTGTAGAAGGCGATGCCTTTGGCATTGGGCCGGCCCGCCTCGTCCATGACGCGCGGCCACGCGATCGAAAAGCGATAGGCCTCGAAGTTAAGGCTCTCGAGCAAATCGAGATCGGACTCCCAACGGTGATAGTGGTCGCAGGCCACGGCGCCCGTGTCGCCCGCGAGCACCTTGCCCGGCGTGGCGCTGAACGTGTCCCAGATCGAGGGGATGCGCCCGTCCTCGTGAATGGCGCCTTCGATCTGATACGAAGCCGTGGCCGCGCCCAGGAGGAAGTCGCTGCGCCACAGTGCGGAGCTGGCGGGCGGAGTGAACGGATCGTCGGCAACTGCGGCGGCGGAATGCGGCAATGCGGTGTCCTGAGTCACGAAGCCTCCTGCGCGGAAGTCACCGGCGTTCTGGGTAGCCGGATCGAGTTGGAGTGGAAGCGCTTCCACAGCGCTTGAGGCGCACAATAGCAGCGGCGAATTCCGGCGGGCAATCGGGGTTTTTATGGACGTTATTATGTAGCTGCTTCACACGTTTTCCGCACTACACGCTCGTCTGGCTTGTAGCATGGCTACACGGGCGTCACGCATCCGAGCGCGACTCCAGTTCGGGACGCACTGCCGCGAGCGCTTCGTGCAGGGTCGGAAAGATGTTCGCACGGCCCACCACGGCCGTGATGCCATGCCGATCCATGTCCGAAAGCAGATAGCGGTTCACGCGCCCGAAAATCACCTTCACGCCGCGCTCCGCGAGTTCCGCGCAGAGGTCGATGACGGAGCGCCCCGCGGAATAGTCGAGATCGGTGATCGCCCCCGCATCCACGACCACGCAGTGCACGGGCGACGGCGCGCGATCGATCAGCATGCGCAGTTCGTCGACGAACAAATGGTCGTTCGCATAGAACAGGTCCGCACCGAAGCGATAGACGATCAGCCCTGCCGCCGTGAGCTGGCCCGCTTGCGCGGGCTCGGGCAGCCAGTGCCCCTCGTCGTTCGGCACGAGCACCATGGTGTGCGGCCGGTAGCTATGGCGCACGTGGCGCAGTAACGACAGGCCGATCGCGATGAGGATACCGTTCTCCACGCCGATCACGACGACGGCGAGCGCCGTCGTCACCGCGAGCCGGAATTCGCCGGGACTTTCGCGGCGAATGTCGATCAGCTGGCGAATGTTCACGAGCCCCACGGCAATCGTGAAGACGATCGCGGCCAGCACGCAGTGCGGCAGATATTGCAGCAGGTGGCTGAAGAACAACAGCACCACGAGCACGACGCCCGCGAACACGAGCTGCGCGAACTGGCTGCGCGCGCCGGCCTGATCGGCCATGGCGGTCTGCGTGAGGCTGCCGTTCACGACGAACGCGCCGCTCATCGAAGCCGCCGCATTGGCCGCCGCGAGGCCGAGGAGATTGGTGTCTTCGTCGGTGCGCTCGCCGTAGCGCTCGGCAAACGCGCGGCTCGTGGCGGCGCTTTGCGCGACGATGATGACGAAGCACGACGCCGCCACCTGCAGCAGATCGATCATCTGGAACCAGCCCACCGCGGGAAAGCTCAGGCGCGGCAAGCCGCCCTGCACTGGCCCGATCACCGAAATGCCGTGGGCCGCGAAGTTCAGCATGGCGCTCGCGGCGATGCTGCCCGCCACGGCGACGAGCGGCACCGGCCAGCGCGGCCGGTACGTCTTGAAGACCAGAATCGCCGCCACGACCACCGCGGCGATGGCAAGCGTCTGCCAGTGAATCGTGCCCAGTTGCGTGACGATCTGCTTGATCTGCAGGACCGTGCGGCGTGAATTGACAGTAATGCCAAGCATGTCGCCGAGCATCGCCACGCCCACTTGCACGCCCACGCCCGTGAGAAAACCTGCGAGGACGGTGCGCGAGAGAAAGTCCGCGAGAAAGCCGAGCCGAAACAGGCGTGCGATCAACAACATCACGGCCGTGAGCAAGGCGGTCATGCCCGCGAGCGCGACGTACTCAGCGCTCGAAGGCGCTGCCATGGTCGTGAGACGGCTCGCGAAAATGGTGGCCGTGGCGGAATCGGCGGCAACCACGAGATGGCGCGACGCGCCAAAGAGTGCAAACGCAACGAGAGGCAGAAAGCCTGTGTACAGACCGGTGACGGCAGGCATGCCCGCGATGCGCGCATAGCCAAGCAGTTGCGGCACGTTCATCGAGGCAAGCTGCACGCCGGCGAGCGCATCACGCAATGCAGACGCACGAGACAGCGGACGCACGCCGCGAAACAGTTCAAACGCCATTACGCCATCCTTTCGAAATCCGCCTCTTCGGGCGGTGTTTTTTTAGCTGCGGGCTCACTGGCGCAGTATGTTAGCGCGCGGGCGCGTTCCAGTACGTGTTCGATTGCAACGTCGTTGCTCGCGCATCAATGAAAGAGGCCAGCCCGCAGGCTGGCCTCATGACTGATCCGCTCAACCGCGTCACGCAGCGCGATGGCTATACCCGAATCGGCGGCGGCATATAACGGCATTCGTAGCGTTTTCGTACCGTGCCGTTCTCATCCACGCTTTCGAGGAACACGTCGAACTGCCAGAGGCGCGCCATGTGGCGCAGCACTTCGTCGGTGTCACCCGAAAGATGGCGATTGTCGCTCATGAAGTGACGCAGCGTGAGGCTACGATCGCCGCGCGTGTTCACCGACCACACCTGGATATTCGGTTCGCGGTGATGCATGTCGTACTGACGCGAGAGCGCCTGGCGCACGTACTGGTAGCCGCTTTCGTCGTGGATGGCCGAGACTTCGAGTGCATCGCGCATGTCGTCGTCGAGCACCGAGAAGAGCCGCATTTCGCGGATCAGATGCGGCGACAGGTATTGCGCCACGAAGCTCTCGTCCTTGAAGTTGCGCATGGCATAGTGCAGCGCCTTGAGCCACGGACTGCCGGCCAGCTCGGGGAACCACTTGCGGTCCTCCTCCGTGGGGTTCTCGCAGATGCGGCGAATGTCGCTCATCATCGAAAAGCCGAGCGCATACGGATTGATGCCGCTGTAATACGGCTTCGTCACCGGCGGCTGATAGATCACGTTGCTGTGCGAATGCAGGAACTCCATCATGAAGCCGTCTTCGAGCTTGCCCTGCGTATAGAGCGTGTTGAGCAGCGTGTAATGCCAGAATGTGGCCCAGCCTTCGTTCATGACCTGGGTTTGCCGCTGCGGATAGAAGTACTGCCCGATCTTGCGCACGATGCGTATGACTTCGCGCTCCCACGGCTCGAGCAGCGGCGAGTTCTTTTCGGCGAAATACAGCAGGTTTTCCTGCGGCTCCGGCGGAAAGCGCTCGTCGATCTCCTCGGCAACGGGCATTTGCTGCTTCGGCAGCGTGCGCCATAGTTCATTGACCTGGGACTGCAGATAAGCCTCGCGTTCCCGGCGCAATGCGGCCTCGCGCTCGAGCGACAGCTTTTGCGGACGTTTGTAGCGGTCTACGCCGTAATTCATGAGCGCGTGGCACGAGTCGAGCAACTCTTCCACGCGGTCGAGACCATAACGCTCCTCGCATTCGGCGATGTAATTCTTCGCATACACGAGGTAATCGATGATGGCGTGCGCGTCCGTCCAGAGACGGAACAGATAGTTGCCCTTGAAGAACGAGTTGTGCCCGTACGCGGCGTGCGCGATCACGAGCGCCTGCATCGTCATGGTGTTCTCTTCCATGAGATACGCGATGCAGGGGTTGGAGTTGATGACGATCTCGTAGGCGAGGCCCATCTGGCCGCGGCGATAGCTCTTTTCGGTGGAGAGAAAGTGCTTGCCGAATGACCAGTGGCGATAGTTCACCGGCATGCCGACGGACGCATAGGCGTCCATCATCTGCTCGGCGCTGATCAGTTCGAGCTGGATCGGATAAACATCCAGTTCGTATTGCTCTGCAACATGCGAGATATGAGTGTCGTACTCCTCGATGAGTTCGAAGGTCCAGTCGGAGGGGCACGGCAACGGCCGTTTGTCGGCTACGTTCATTTGCACTTCCCTTTGCTGGGCGAGCCCATGCTCCTTGTGGCGAGCAGCCCCGGCGGCATGTCCGGGCGCTTCGGCGTCTTCATGGTGGCCGGGCTTGCGCTCGTCACCGTGTTCGCCATGATGCCCTTTTTCGTGGCCGCTCGTCTTCCGGCGCTCCGGCTGGTAGCCGCGCGCCTCGTTGTGCAGGTGGCGTGTCGTCATGAGTGCTCCACCTGCTTTTCGAAAAGCTCCCGGAACACCGGGTAGATGTCCGCCGCGGTGTCGACTTTCTTCATCGCCAGATGCGGTTCGGTGAGTGCGAGCTGCGCGTATTCGAGCCAGAGGTTCTGCTCCTCCGGCGTCACCTGAATATACGCAAAATAGCGCACCTGCGGCAGTATGTCATCCGCGAGAATCTTGCGGCATTTGGGCGAATCGTCAGTCCAATTGTCGCCGTCCGAAGCCTGTGCGCCGTAGATGTTCCAGTCGCTTGGCGAATAACGGTCCTCGATCACTTTTTTCATCAGCTCCAGCGCGCTCGACACGACCGTGCCGCCGCTTTCGGTGGAATGAAAGAAGGTGTCCTCGTCCACTTCTTCGGCACGCGTGTGGTGGCGAATGAAGACCACCTCGATCTTTTCGTAATTGCGCTTGAGGAACAGGTACAGCAGGATGAAGAAGCGCTTGGACAAGTCCTTGCGCTGCTCGTCCATCGAGCCCGACACGTCCATGAGGCAGAACATCACGGCCTGGCTCGACGGTTGCGGCTGCTTCACGCGATTCACGTAACGCAGATCGAACGGGTCGATGAACGGAATGCGCCAGATGCGCCCGCGCAGGTGATGGATCTGCTCTTCGAGCCGCGCGATTTCTTCACGCCGGTCGGCCGGGTCGGCCTTGAGCGCTTCGAGCTGCTCCTCGAGTTCGTGCAGTTCGTTGACGAGCGGCGCGCCGAGCGCGATGCGACGGCCAAGCGCGCTGCGCAGCGATCTCACGACATCGATGTTGTTCGGCGTGCCTTCGGCAGCCCAGCCCGCGCGGATGCTCTTCCACGTTGGCACGGCCATGAGATGGGTTTTGACGAGGCGCGGCAGTTCGAGGTCGTCGAAGAAGTACTGCATGAATTCTTCGCGGGAGAGTTCGAACACGAAGTCGTCCTGACCTTCGCCCTCGTTGCTCGCCTGGCTGCCGCCACCGCCGCCGCCGCCCTGTGGACGCGGAATGCGGTCGCCGCGAATATAGTCCTCGTTGCCTGGGTGAACCATTTCGCGCTTGCCGCCGGGGCCGTGCCGGAACGACGGCTCTGCAATGTCCTTGCGCGGAATGGTGATGCTCTGGTTGCTCTGTATGTCCTTGATGCTGCGGTCACGCACCGCTTCCGAAACGGCGTGACGAATATAGTTCTTCACGCGGCGCAAAAAGCGCTCGCGGTTAGCAATGCTCTTGTTCTTTCCGGCTAGCCTGCGGTCGATGATTTGATGAAGCACATCCAGTCTCCCGCTCCAGTTGCGAATGGGCGAGGTGCGCAGTGTTCATTGCCGCGTCTGCCATCGTGCGTGCCGCGTTCACCCGCTCATGGCCACGCCGCCTGCGCCCCGCCGGGGGTCCTTTTGCGCCGCCGCAAAACTGCGGCAGCGCACTCGGACGGTAAAGCCTCTTCGTTCACGACGACTTGCGCACCCGCAGATACCAGTCGCAGAGCAACCGGACCTGCTTCGGCGTATAACCCTTCGCCACCATGCGGTTGACGAAGTCTTCGTGCTTGCGCTGCTCTTCCGCCGATCCTTTCGCATTGAACGAGATGACCGGCAAAAGTTCTTCCGTGTTCGAAAACATTTTCTTTTCGATCACCACGCGCAGCTTCTCGTAGCTGATCCAGGCCGGGTTCTTGCCGGCGTTGGCCGCACGCGCACGCAGCACGAAATTCACGATCTCGTTGCGGAAGTCCTTCGGGTTGCTGATGCCCGCGGGCTTCTCGATCTTCTCGAGCTCGGCATTCAATGCCGCGCGATCGAAGCTTTCGCCCGTGTCGTGATCGCGGAACTCCTGGTCCTGAATCCAGAAGTCGGCGTAGGTGACATAGCGGTCGAAGATGTTCTGCCCGTATTCGGAATACGACTCGAGGTAGGCGGTCTGGATCTCCTTGCCGATGAACTCCGCGTAACGCGAGGCCAGCACGTCCTTCACGAACGACAGATACTTCTGCTCGGTTTCCGGCGGGAACTGCTCGCGCTCGATCTGCTGTTCGAGCACATACATGAGGTGCACCGGATTCGCGGCCACTTCAGTCGAGTCGAAGTTGAACACGCGCGAGAGGATCTTGAACGCGAAGCGCGTCGAAACCCCGTTCATCCCTTCGTCCACGCCCGCGAAGTCGCGGTACTCCTGGTACGACTTCGCTTTTGGATCGGTGTCCTTGAGGTTTTCGCCGTCGTACACCTGCATCTTCGAGAAGAGACTCGAGTTCTCCGGCTCCTGCAGGCGCGTGAGCACCGACATCTGCGCCATCATCTTCAGCGTGCCAGGCGCGCACACGGCCTCGGCCAGCGACGAATTGCGCAACAGCTTCTCGTAGATCTTCATCTCTTCCGAGTAGCGCAGGCAGTACGGCACCTTCACCACGAAGATACGATCGAGCAGTGCCTCGTTGTTGCGGTTGTTGCGGAACGCCTTCCACTCCGACTCGTTCGAGTGCGCGAGGATGATGCCGTTGAACGGAATCGCCCCGAATCCTTCGGTGCCCTTGAAGTTGCCTTCCTGGGTGGCCGTGAGCAGCGGGTGCAGCACCTTGATCGGCGCCTTGAACATTTCGACGAATTCGAGCAGGCCCTGATTCGCGAGACACAGGCCGCCCGAGTAGCTGTAGGCGTCGGCGTCGTCCTGGGCATATTGCTCGAGCTTGCGGATGTCCACCTTGCCGACGAGCGACGAGATGTCCTGATTGTTCTCGTCGCCAGGTTCGGTCTTCGCGATGCCGATCTGGCGCAGGATGGACGGGAAGCGGCGCACCACGCGGAACTTGCGGATGTCGCCGTTGTATTCGTGCAGGCGCTTCACGGCCCACGGGCTCAAGATGCTGCGAAGGTAACGGCGCGGTATGCCGTATTGCTCTTCGAGTATCGGGCCATCTTCGTCGTAGTCGAACAGCCCGAGCGGCGACTCGTTCACGGGCGAGCCCTTGATCGAGTAGAACGGCACGCGCTCCATGAGCTGCTTCAGCCGCTCGGCGATGGAGGACTTGCCGCCGCCCACCGGACCGAGCAGATAGAGAATCTGCTTCTTCTCTTCGAGTCCTTGCGCCGCATGGCGGAAGTACGCGACGACCTGCTCGATCACGTCTTCCATGCCATAGAACTCGCGGAATGCGGGATACACCTTGATGACCTTGTTCGCAAAGATGCGCGACAGACGCGGATCGTTGCGGGTGTCGATCTGTTCGGGTTCGCCGATTGCCGTCAGCATGCGTTCGCCAGCCGTGGCGTACGCATTGGGATCTTCCTTGCAGAGCGCGAGATACTCCTCGAGCGAGAACTCCTCCTCTCGCGTTTTTTCGAAGCGGGTCGCGAAGCTGCTATAGATATCCATGCTACCTCCTCGCCAAGATCTGCGACCGATGTCGTGCGCGGCGCGCTATTCGGAAACGACATCGCTCAAATTCATCCTAAACCCTTTTGAAATTTTTCGCACCGTTAAATCGCGCCTGATGTGCCCTCTAAAGCTAAGCATTATTGAGCGCTTGGAGGGCGCCAGACAACGACTTACAATGATCTTCCCTACTGGTGCAAATTTCAGACCGGGGTCACGCTCCTTCCCACATGCTGTGCCTGCGTGTTGGCTAATTCCATCGGGCGGGGCATTCGCAGCACGCCACTTTTTACCTGATGTTCGACCGGCTTTTCGCCTTGTCATGCGGCCTGTCCGGCACTCCGGCATACGCAGCGCCTCTTCATCAAACGCACCAACGCAGCGCCGGTGCACACCCATTCGTTACGATTTGTTCGCGAGCCCGCAGAACGCGCGCGCATTGCGAACTGCCACGCAAATGTTGTGAGCACGCGTCAATGCGATTTTTTTCCCGTTTTACGCGTCGATTTCGCCGTCGTCGGTGACCTGCCGCGCATTCTTGCGCGGATGCCAATCGACGCTGACCGGCTCTGTCGGCAGTAGTGGTTTTCCCGCTCCAATCGGACGACGCGCGAACGCCACGCGATGAAGATGACGCGCGTGACAGGTTGCCAGGTTTACACCCATGGGACGCACAACGCGTACAAAAAAATAAAGCCGCCGCGCAATGCGCGCGGCGGCCGTTCGTGAGAGCAAATATGACAGGTGCGACAGTTACACGATGCGCCCCTGGGCGACCTAGACGAACTCGACTTCGACTTCCCCTAGCCCGTCGATGTGGCCGTGCAGGAGGCCCGGTGTATCGATGCGGTGCGCACCGACATAGGTGCCGGTCGTAATAGTCCATTCGGGCTCGATCGTGATGCCCATGGCGGCGCAATGATTGACGAACCAGACCAGCAGTTCGCGCGGATCGCCCGCGGGGTTGCCCGGCGCCTCCGGCACGAGCGAGGCGCCGTCGAACGTCAGTTCGAGCTCAGGCGCGACGAAATCGAGCACGCGGGCAAGCGCTGGGTACGGCAGCGCATGGCCGGTCACGAGTGCACCATTGTTCTGTGCATCGGCGAGCTGGGCGAGCGGCGCGACGTTGGGCCACTGCGCGAAACGGCTGTCGACGATCTCGATGGCCGGCACGATCTGGCCTACGCGCGCGAGCACCTCGTCGCGCGCATAGGCTTCGGCGCGCGGGACGATCGGTTCCGAAAAACGAAACGCGATTTCCAGTTCCACGAGCACGCGGAAAAAGTGGCGGCGCTCGAAGCGCGCCGGCGAGGCGTGCACGAGCGGCGCCGGGATCGGCGCGCCGGAGGCAGGGCCGCCGGGGGCGCGTGCGCCCACTTTCCAGCCGCCCGTGGTCGTCTCGAGCCCGGCGAGCACCGCCTGCTGGATCGCGTAGGCCGTGGCCGCGTCGGGCGGCACGCGCTCGGGTTCCAGCGTTTCGATCAGATGATGATGCCGGCGCGCATTCACGAGGCGTTGCGCGAGATCGTCATGCGTCATGTCGGGTTCCTTGTTTGTGCTGTCATGCGGCGCTGGCGCTCGATGCCGGCCAATCCGTCCTGCCTGGCGCGGTGCGCCTGCCTTGCCCCTGCGGGGCGGGTCGTTCCTCCTGCGGTGCCACCCCGTTTGGGCCGCGCCCGGACATCGGCGCGGGCTGAACCGTCCAGCACGACGCCATGCCGCTCGCGGGCACCGCTGGGCGCCGCAGTGTAGCGCGCCGACCGGGCCGCGCAGATGACACGGCTGACAATGTACCGTAACGGCGCCCACATGGCGCACGGCGGGGCCGCACAACGGGGTCAAAGGCGTAAAAAAAGCCGCTGCGGCACAGCGGCTGGCTCTCGTGCGCGGACGGCCCGCGCGGCTTGGCGGATGAATGTCAGAAGGTTTCCCAGTCGCCGTTCGAACCGGCAGCCGACGCCACCGCGCTCATGGGCGCGCGGGGGGCTGCCACGGGCCGTGCGGCCGGCTGGGCGGCGGCGGCAGCCGGAGTGCTGCGCGGCGCGCGCTTTGCGGCAGGCGCCGCTGCCCCGGCTCCCGATGCCTGGCGCGTGGCAGCAGCACGGGCGACGGAAGCCGTCCTGGCGGCTGCCGGCGCAGGCTTCACCTGCGCTGCGCCCAGCGCTGCGTCTTCCAGATTGAATACGGCGACGGCCTCGCGCAGGCGTCCCGCCTGGTCCTCGAGCGACTGCGCCGCGGCGGCGGCCTCCTCGACGAGTGCCGCGTTCTGCTGGGTCACCTCGTCCATCTGCGTGACCGCACGCGCGACCTGGTCGATGCCGCCCGACTGCTCCTGCGAAGCCGCCGCGATCTCGCCCATGATGTCGGTCACGCGCTGCACCGCGGCGATGATCTCGGTCATCGTGCGGCCCGCCTCGTCGACGAGCGCCGAGCCCGCCTGCACGCGCTCGACCGAGGTGTCGATGAGCCCCTTGATCTCCTTGGCCGCCGCCGACGAGCGTTGCGCGAGGCTGCGCACCTCGCCCGCCACCACGGCGAAGCCGCGCCCTTCCTCGCCCGCGCGTGCCGCTTCGACGGCCGCATTGAGCGCGAGGATGTTGGTCTGGAACGCGATGCCCTCGATGATCGTGATGATGTCGGCGATCTTCGCGGAGCTGTCGTTGATGTCGCCCATCGTGCCGACCACCTGATTGACGACCGAGCTGCCCTTGTTGGCGATTTCCGAGGCGTTGGCGGCGAGCGCGCTGGCCTGGCGGGCGTTGTCGGCGTTCTGCTTCACGGTGCCCGTGAGCTGTTCCATGCTCGACGCGGTCTGCTGGAGCGCCGATGCCTGCTCTTCGGTACGCGACGAGAGGTCGAGGTTGCCCGCGGCGATCTCACGCGTGGCCGTGGCGATCGATTCGGTGCCCGAGCGCACCGAACGCACCGTTTCGGTGAGGCTGCGCTGCATCTGCGCGACGCCGCCCAGCAGTTCGCCCATCTCGTCGTTGCGGCGCACGACCACGGGCCGGCGCAGATCGCCGGCGGCGATCGCATGGAAAGCGCCAAGCGCTTCGCCGAGCGGCTCCGCAATAGCGCGGCGCAGCGAGAAGAACGAATAGGCGGCGGCGCCGATACCTACGAGCAGCGCCGCGATGCACGCGACGCGCAGCTCCGAGAACGCGGCCTGGGCGTCGTCGAAGCCCTGCTGCGCTTGCGTCATCTGGAACTTGTCGAGCACGGCGTCGGCCTTCGAGAGCCCGTCGTAGGCCTCCTTGAGCGCCTTGGCGCCGGCCACCACCTTCGCCTGATCGCCCGACTGGACGGTCGTCATGAACTGGTCCGCGATCTGGTGCAGGGCCTCGCGCCGGGCTCCGACATCCTGAGCGAGGCGCGCTTCCTCGCCGGCGTGCGGCAAGGCCATGTACTTCTTCCAGAAGTCGTCCGACACGCCACGCAGCATGCGCGCCCGGTCGACCGTCGCCGCGGCGTCGGACGTACCCTGTTCGAAGGCGGCCCGGTCGAGCGCGAGACGCTCGCGTGCCGCATAGATTTCGGCCAGATTGACCGCGTGCGAACTGGGCATCTGGTCGGTGAAAGTCTCGCGATACGCGTCGTTCGAACGCGTGAGACCCAGCAGCCCGACCGCACTGATCGCGACGATCAACGTCGCCAGAAAGCCCATCGTGATGCCAATGCGCGCCTTGATACTGATGCCCTTGCCCATGACTCCCCCAACGCTTGTGATATGGTCGGGCCCAACGCCCGACATCGAGTGGTCGCTCTAACAGGCGTTTACGGCACAGGATTTCAAGGTCTTGAAATATGTATATGGTATGAAGTATTGTCGAAATACAATCAGGCGCGGCGCGAATAGGCCGCGCCGTGGCCGGTCATGGCTTAGATGCCAGCGAGACGTGCTGATGCGCTCAGCCCGCGAGTTCGGCGAGCGTGGGAATAGAGGGTTGAGCGCCCGCGCGCGTGACTGAAACCGACGCCGCGCGCAATGCGAAAGCAATGGCTTCGAGCGCGGGCGCCCCGGCAGCCAGGCGCGACCGCCGATGAAGGTGTCGCCGGCCGCCGTCGTATCCACCGCATTGACGCGTGGCGCGGGCAGATGGACCGGCGCGGCGCCGTCGAGCAGCGCACATACGCCCTGCGCTCCGAGCGTCACCAGCACGTTGCGTGCGCCCGCCTCCCGCAGCGCCGACGCCGCCCGCGCCGCCTCTTCCGGCGTGCTCGCGGGCAAGCCGGTGAGCGCGGCCGCCTCCAGTTCGTTCGGTACGAGATAGTCGATGAGCGGGAGCCACTGCGCGGGCAGCGGCCCCGTGGCGGGTGCTGGATTGAGGATGGTGATCTTGCCCAGGCGCCGTGCAGCGGCGAGCGCGGCCGCCACAGCGTCGGTGGGCGTTTCGAGCTGGCAGACCACGACGCCGGCCCGCGCGAGCACGGCCTCATGGCGCGCGATCGTTTCGGGCGCGAGTTCGCCGTTGCTGCCGGCCACGATGACGATGGCATTCTGGCTCGCGTCGTCGACGATGATCAACGCCACGCCGGTCGGCGCGCCAGGCGACGTTTCGAGCGCGCCGCAGTCGATACCTTCTGCCATCAGCCCCGCGCGCAATACCTCGCCGTTGCTGTCGGCGCCGACCCGGCCGATCATCGCCACCTGGGCGCCCAGGCGTGCCGCGGCCACCGCCTGGTTGCCGCCCTTGCCGCCGGCCACCTGCGCAAAGGCATGGCCCGCGAGCGTCTCGCCGGGAGACGGCAAGCGCGGCGCGCGCGCGACGAGATCCATGTTCAGACTGCCGACCACGGCCACGCGAGCGCGTGCGTCGGTCGGCTTTGCTGCGTCAGTCGTCACGATGCCTCCTCGATGGCTTGCGCCTTCGCTACGGCCGCCCTGCCTCAGGCCGCGAGCGGCGCGTATTCCTCCGCACCGACCCAGGGCCCGGTCGATTCGCGAGCGAAGAGCGTAGGCGGCATCACGCGCCGACGCGCCCTCGCGCCTTCCTCACGCGCGTTCGCGATGCGCTCGATCAGCGTGAGCGCCGCCATGTCGCCGAGCGCACGCGCGGGCTGGCCGACCGTCGAGAGCGCGGGCCAGGTGAAGTTGCCGAGCTCGATATCGTCGAAGCCGATGATCGAGCAGTCGCCCGGCACGCGCAAGCCGCGCTCGGCGGCCGCGCGCAAGGCGCCAATGCCCATCATGTCGTTGCCGGCGAAGATCGCAGTGGGCCGCACGCTGTCGAACAGTTGCGCCGCCGCGCGGTAACCGCCCGCCCCGGAAAAGTCGCTTTCGACGATCGCGCCCGGCGCGATCTCCACGCCCCGCTCGGACATGGCGCGCAGGAAGCCGTGCATGCGCATCGCGCTCACCGCGGTCGTCACCGGCCCGGTGATGCAGCCGATGCGCGAGTGCCCGAACTCGAGCAGATGCCGCGTGGCGAGCCAGGCGCCGCGCTCGTGGTCGATCTGCACGAGATCGGCGTCGAGTCCCTCGATGTTGCGGTCGATGACGACGATCGGCTCGCGCGTATCGGCAAGCGTCGAGGCGAGCACGGCGTCGTCACCGGCCGAGGCGACGATGAGGCCGTCGATGCGCTTTTCCTGCAGCACGCGCAGGTAGCTGCGCTGCTTGGCCGGGTCGTCGTCGGAGTTGCAGAAGAACACGCAATAGCCCTTGCGCGCGCAGGCGTCCTCGACGCCGCGCGCAAGCTCCGCGAAATACGGGTTGGTGCCGTTCGGCACGAGCAGACCGACGGTCGCCGTGGCACGCGCCTTGAGCGAGCGCGCCACCGCCGACGGCACGTAGTTCAGGTCGCGGATCGCGCGCTCGACCTTGGCCCGCACGTCCGCCGACACCGGACGCGAATTGTTCACCACATGCGACACCGTCGTGAAAGATACCCCCGCCACGGCGGCCACATCCTTGATCGTCGCCATCTTTATGTTGCTCCTGCTTTTTTGCTGCCCTGTTGCTGCCGGCTCTCTGCGCGCCCGTTGTAAGTTTGGTCTGGCGTCGCTTTCCCGGTCATTTCCGTCGGCCCGCGCTGCATTGCGGACCGCGCCCTCGAAAAAATTGTTATGTCCTGCTGCCTCTGCGACTTCGCCTGCTGCGGTACGTGTCGAGCACGACCGCCACGACGATCACCGCGCCGGTGATGATCCGTTTGGTGGGCTCGTTCGCGCCGATCTGCGCGAGCCCCGCGGCCAGAACCGAGATGATCAGCACGCCGAAGAACGTGCTGATGACCGAGCCGCGCCCGCCCATCAGACTGGTGCCGCCGATCACCACGGCGGCGATCACCTGCAGCTCCAGCCCCGCGCCCGCGTTTGGATCGGCGGCTTCGAGGCGCGAAATCTGAAACAGCGCCGCTAGCCCGGAAAGCGCGCCCATCAGCGCGAACACGATCACCTTGTACGGCCGCGGATCGACGCCCGCCAGGCGCACCGCCTCTTCGTTGGTACCGATACCGATCAGATACCGTCCGAACACCGTGCGCGTCAGCGTGAGCTGCGCGATCACCATCACCGCCACCGCGATCAGGAACGCCGGCGAGATGCCGAATGCGATCGGGTTCGAGAGAAAGTCGAACGCGTCGCCGATATACGCCGTGCGCGAATTCGTCATCTGGTACGCAAGCCCGCGCGCCGCTTCGAGCACGCCGAGCGAAACGATGAACGACGGGATGCGCCAGCCCACCGTCACCGCGCCCGTGAGCGTGCCCGTGGCCGCCGCGGCGACGAGGCCGAGCAGCGCCGCCGGCAGCGCGCCCCAGCCCCACTTGAGCGACGCCACGCTCACCACCGAAGCGCCGAGCGCGAGCACCGAACCCACCGAAAGATCGATACCCGCGATGATCAGCACGAAGGTCATGCCCACTGCCATCACCACGAGATCGGGAATCTGGTTCGCGATCGTGCTGAACGTATCGTACGTGAGGAAGTGTGAACTCAGCAGCGAGAACAACACGATCATCGCGATCAGCGCGAGCGCGAGGCCCAGGTAGTTCGAAAAGCCGAAGCGCGTGCCCACGGGCTTGCCGCTCGCCTGCATCGCATGCGGCGCCGACACCGGCGCAGCGCCCGGCGCGATTTTGGTCGAACTGGTACGCCCACCGATTTCGTCGCCGTGCGGCGACGGTTGCCCGCGCAACGGGTCGTTCGTCATGAAGCGCTCCCTCGTGGGTCGTCGTTGCGTTCCTGGGGCTTGCGCGTTTCCCTGTGTGGCGGCACTTCGCCCATCTCCGGCAGATCGCGCGCGTTCGCGACCAGCGCATCCTCGGCGCGCAGCCCCGCGAAGGCGGCGGCGAGCAGCTTGTCCTGGCTCCACTCGTCGCGACCGTAGATGGCCGTCATCTTCCCCGCCGACATCACGCCGATGCGGTCGCAGATCAGCATCAGCTCGCGCAGGTCGCTCGATACCACCACGAGCGCCCGGCCTTCACGTGCGAGCGCGCCCATCAGCGCGTAGATGTCGAACTTCGCCCCGACGTCGATGCCACGCGTAGGCTCGTCGAACAGCACGACGCGCATCGACTGCGTAATGTCGCGCGCGAGCCAGCGGCCGATCACCACCTTCTGCTGGTTGCCGCCCGACAGCTCGCCCACCGACTGCGCGGGTCCGGACGCGCGGATTCGCAGCGCGTCGATCTGCGTGCGCGCCAGCGTGTTCTCGCGCGCCGCATCCACCACGCCATAGCGCGAGACCGCGCCCACGTTGCCGAGCGTCACGTTCGCGGCGAGCGGCTGCGGCAACAGCAGCCCTTCGCCCTTGCGGTCCTCGGTGATGAGCGCGATGCCAAGCTTAACCGCATCGGCGGGCGAGGCAATCTGCACGGGTTCCGGCGCCGCGCCCGGCGTGGGCGCCAGCGCCACCGTGCCGCGCTCCATGCGGTCGGCGCCGTAGATGAGCCGCATCAGCTCCGTTCTGCCCGCGCCGATCAGCCCCGACACGCCGAAAATCTCGCCGGCGCGCACTTCGAACGACACGTCGCGCACAGCCTTCGCGCGCGTGAGCCCGTCCACCTTCAGGAGCGGCGCGCCGATGCGCCGCTGCCCCAGATCGATGCGCTCGCCAAGCTCGCGCCCCACCATCAGCGCGACGATGCGCTCGGGCGTGAGGTTGGCCATGGCGTCCACCCGCACGAGCTTGCCGTCGCGCAGCACCGCGACGCGCTGCGCGATGCGCTCGAGTTCTTCGAGCCGGTGCGAGATGTAGACGATCGCCACGCCGCGCGCCTTCAGCCGCGCGATCTGCTCGAACAGCAATTCGACCTCGCGAGCCGTGAGCATGGCCGTCGGCTCGTCGAGGATCAGCACGCGCATGTCGCCGCCATCGCCATGATCGGCCGCAGCGGCGCTGCCGACCAGGTTGCGCGCGATCTCCACGAGTTGCTGATGCCCGATTCCCAACTCCCCGACCGGCGTATCGGAGTCGATCGCCTCGAGTCCGACCTGCGCCATCGCGGCCCGCGCGTCGTCACGCAGCCGCCTGCGATCGATCCAGCCGAACCGCAGCGGCCCCGACTGCGGCAGGCGGTCCAGAAACAGGTTCTCCGCAACAGTGAGCGTGGGCAGCAGGTTCAACTCCTGCATGACCATGCGCACGCCGAGCGCCTCGGCTTCGCGGCGGCTCGCCGGGGCGTAGGGGCGGCCCATCAGCGTCATGCTGCCCGCACTCGACGCTGTGAGGCCACTCACGATCTTCGAGAGCGTGCTCTTGCCCGCGCCGTTTTCCCCCGTAAGCGCAAGCACTTCGCCGGCGTGCAGCGCGAGGCTGACGTCGGCGAGCACCGGCTGCTCGTAGGTCTTCCCGACGCCCGTCACCGTAAGCACGGCGGGCGCAGGTGACGCTACGTCGGGGACATTTGCATCCATCACGATCCTGTAGTCGCGAGCCGCGCCGCCGGGTTCAACCGGTGAGTCGCGCCGCCCGGATACTGCGGGTCCGCACCGCCGCCGCACGCTCCGGTAGAGCATGCCTCGAACGGCGCGCTGGGCAGCGATACGCCGCCCAGCGGAAGACGGCCGCCCATGCGGTCATCCCGGTACAAATAACGGCTGCGCGGCGAGATTCTTGAGCGCTTATTGCGTTGGGCACGCAAATACCGCCGCGGCACGGCATGGCGCCTGCCGGCAGCGCTTTACTTCGTGACGAGCACCACGGGCGTTTCGACGATACCCGACAGCTCCGACTGCTTCTTGTGCTCCTTGAGCGCCTTCAGGGCCGTGTCGATGCCGAACACGGCCTGTTTCGCCGCGAACTGGTCGGCAGTGGCGAGCACGCGGCCGTCCTTGAGCATGGGCTTGATGGCGCCGATGTTGTCGTAGCCGACCACGTACACCTTGCCCTGCTTGCCCGCCGCGCGCACGGCCGACACGGCGCCGATCGCCATGTTGTCGTTGCCGCACAGGAGCGCCTTGATGTCGGGGTATTCATTGAGCATGGCGGAGGCGACGGCGTTGCCCTTGTCGATCTCCCATTCGCCCGACTGCGTCGAGACGATCTTCGCGCTCACGGCGTCCATCGCGTCCTTGAAGCCCGCCGTGCGCTGCTGCGCGTTGGTCGTGGTGGAGACGCCCTCGACGATGCCCACCTGGTCGCCCGACTTCAGGCGCTTGGCCAGGTAGTCGCCCACGAGGCGGGCGCCCTTGCGGTTGTCCGGGCCGACGAACGGCACGTTCAGGTCCTTGGACTTGAGCACGTCGGCGTCGAGCTTGTTGTCGATGTTCACGACGATGATGCCCGCGTCCACCGCCTTCTTCACGACGGGCACGAGCGCCTTGGAGTCGGCGGGCGCGAGCACGATGGCGTCGACCTTCGAGACGATCATCTGCTCGACGATCTGGATTTGGGCGGCCGTGTCGGTCTCGTTCTTGATGCCGTTGGTGATGAGATCGAACTGGTCGGCGTTGTGCTTCTGATAGTCCTTCGCGCCGGTCTCCATGGTGAGGAAGAACTCGTTGGCGAGCGACTTCATGACGAGCGCGACTTTCGGCTTGTGAGGCGCCTGTGCGCGGGCCGCGAGCGGCAAAGCGCCTGTTACGGCGGTCGTGGCGAGCGCGCTGGCGGCGAGAAGGATGCGGCGGCGAATGCGGGAGTTCATGTCTGGAAGTCTCCGGTTTGTCGGGCCCGGCTGGGCCCTGCTTTCTGGTTATGCGCAAACGTTTTCTGCCGGCCCATTCTCGGCGCAGGCGCTCAACGATGTCAACTTTGCTCTGTCACTGGCGTCGCTGCCGGCCATGCGGCGGCGCAACAACGCCCGCACTGCCTTAGAGCCAGTTAATACGACGAAACAGGAAAAACAGGAAGATATCGAGCACGAGCATGGCGGCGAGGCAGATCTGGTAGCCGAATCTGAAGTGCAGCTCCGGAATGTGCTCGAAGTTCATGCCGTAGATGCCCGCGATCATGGTCGGCACGGCGAAGAGCGCGGCGAAGGAACCGAGCCGCTTGGTCACTTCGTTCTCCGCGAGCGAGATCATGCCGAGGTTCACCTGGATCGCCGTGACGATCATTTCGCGGCGCGCGTCGACCATGTTGGACACGCGCACGAGGTGGTCGTACACATCGCGGTAGTACGCCTGCATGCCCACGCAGATTTGCGGAATGCGCCCGCCCACGAGCTTGCCGACGGCATCGACGAGCGGCGTGACGTGATGCGCGAGGATCACGAGACGACGCTTGAGCGAATAGAGATCCTCGATGATCGCGCGCGAGCCCGCGAGGTCGTGCTTGTCGAAGATGCGGTCCTCCAGCTCCTCGATCTCGCCGGAGAGCGTTTCGAGCACCGGCGCGTAGCGATCGACCACGCTGTCCATCAGCGCGTAGAGCACGAACCCGGAGCCTTCGCGCAGCAATTCGGGCTCGCGCTCGCAGCGCGCGCGAACATCGCTGAAACCCTGCTGCGCGCGGTGGCGCACCGAAAGCACGAAATTGGGGCCGGCGAAGACGTTCACCTGGCCTGTGATGACTTCGCCGTCGTCGTCGAGTTCGAGCGTGTGGAGCACGCAAAAAAGCGTGTCGCCATATTCCTCGATCTTCGGCCGCTGGTTGCCGTTCATCACGTCTTCGATGGCGAGCGCATGCAGGCCGAACTCCTCCTTCATCGCCGCCATTTCTCCGGCGTCCGGGTCCTTGAGCGCGACCCAGACGAAACACTCGGGCTTCGCCAGATAGTCGCTGATGGCTTCGACTGTGACATCGGCCAGTTTCTTGCCGCCTTGATACGCGACGCAATTGATTAGCATGTTCCTTTTCTTCCGCGCGGCGGGTCGCGCCCGCGCCGCTTCGAGTTGCACCGGTTGCCAAGTGTAAGGTGTTCCGTCGACCGACGGCGTCTGGACGGGGTGCCCGAGCGGCGCGCGTCCGGTTGACTGGGCCTGAGAGCACTGCCGTGCCCGCCGTGCAACGGCGGCGGCGAACCGGGAGGCTACTGCGCGACGCGGCGGATGCCGATGCGGTCATCCTTGTCGAAGGTGATGCTCGCGCGGTTGGTGTAGCGCGGATCCACAAGCAAGCGCAGCTCGATCACAGGATCGAACTGCGTCGTCACGGCGATGCGGCGCACGCCGGGCTTCAGGTAGAACGTGACGTGTTCGCCGTCCATGAGGTCGGTCACGCGTTCACCGTCGATGTAGACGGGCGCGTCGCGGAATTTGACGATGACGTTGCGGGTGCGCTCGCGGCGCACGTCCACGGCCACGAGGCCCTCGCCCGGCTCGGTGTAGCCAGGCTTCAGGATGCGTTCGGCCGGCACGGGCTTGAACGGCATGGGCTGCGGCTGCTCCTCGGCACAGCCGCCGACTGCGAACGCGGCGACCACCGTGACGGCGGCGGCGAGACTCGCAATCGATCTGCGCGACGGCAAAGGCGGCATGGGCGCTTTCCCCTTTTCTGACGTCTGGCTCCCGGTTCGCGCCCATCATATCCGTACGGGCGCCAGACCGATCATCGTTGTTATATGCTTTGGGGACTGCGCGGCAGCGCTCGCAACCGGCATTGAGAGGAGGCAACGGCCATGTGGTACTTCTCGTGGATTCTCGGCATCGGCGTTGCGCTCGGCTTTGGCATCATCAACGTGATGTGGCTCGAGGCCAACGGCAAATTCCTGAACGGACACGGACCCGAGCAAAACGGCCTGGATAACGCCCCGTCGGCAAACGCCGGCACGCAACCCGGCGAGGCACGCCGCCCGTGACAAGACTGGTGTTCTTCTGCGGCCACGCCGGCGCCGGCAAGACCTCGCTCGCCAAACGCCTGTTCGCCCCGCTCGCCCGCGAAACCGGCGAGCCGTTCTGCCTGCTCGACAAGGACACGCTCTACGGCAGCTATAGCGCAGCCGCGATGGGCGCGCTCACGCACGACCCGAACGATCGCGACAGCCCGCTTTTCCTGCAGCATTTTCGCGAACCCGAGTACCGCGGGCTCATCGACACCGCCCGCGAAAACCTCGAACTTGGCGTGAGCGCGCTCGTGGTCGGCCCGCTGTCGCGCGAAGTGCGCGAGCGCGAGCTGTTCGACCGCGCGTGGCTCGGTGTCGGTCAGGAGGTGGGACTCACCGTGGTGTGGGTGCATACGAGCGAGGAAACGGCGCACGCGCGCATCGGCGCGCGCGCCCATCCGATCGACGCCTACAAGCTCGCTCACTGGAACGAATACCGGCAGCGGCGCTTCATGCCGTCGGGCGCGCAGCTCGACGGCCTTCTGCTCTTCGACAACAGCGCGCCCGCAGCGGCCGACTACGACGCGCTGCTCGAGCGCATCGTGTCGGCAACGGCATCGACCTGAGACTTCAGGCCGCCACCTTCGCGCGGCTGTCGAGCGTCGCGCCTTCGTACACCTGACCGAAGCGGTTCGCGAGGAACTGCTGGAGCGACACCTGCTCCTGGCGCACGAACCCGGCTTGCGGCAGACGCTTTTCGCGGAACAGATCGAGCACCGCGCACATGGCGCCGGCGGTGGTGATCTGGATCGCGCTCATGGGCACGCCGCACACCGTCTTCGCGAAGATCTTGCGCGTGAACACCTCCTGCACGAGCTTGCCGTCGCGCATGCCGGTCACCGTCATGAAGATAAGCACGACGTCCTGCTCGGTCGCGGGCACCGAGCGGCGCAGGATGGACTTGAGCGTGTCGCGGTCGCTGGAAAGGCGCAGGTCTTCGAGCAGGAACTGCATGAGCGCGCGATGACCCGGATAACGCACCGACTTGTAGTCGAGCGATTCGACCTTGCCCGAAAGCGTTTCGCAGAGCGTACCCAGGCCGCCCGACGTATTGAAGGCCTCGTACTCGACGCCGTCGAGCGAGAAATGCTCGAGACCTTCGAGCGGCTGCACCCACTGCGTGCGGCTTTCGCGAATCGCTTCGCACGGCTGGCAATACTCGTTGATGAGACCGTCGACGCTCCATGTGAGGTTGTACTTGAGCGCGTTGGTGGGAAACTGCGGCAGCGCGCCTACGCGCATCTTGACGTCGCGGATCTCGGTGAAGCGGCTCGCGAGCGCATGCGCCGCTATGCCGATGAAGCCGGGCGCGAGACCACATTGCGGCATGAAGACATGATCGGCGTCGTCGGCCAGCGCACGAATCGCGTGGGTCGCACGAACATCTTCGGTCAGGTCGAAGTAATGGACGCCTGCGCCCTTCGCCGCCGAGGCGACGTTCACGGCAAGGTAATACGGCAGCGCGTTGATCAGCACGTCATAACCTTCCAGCGCGCCGCGCAGCGCGGCGGCGTCGCCGGAATCGACACGCGCGGTGGGAATGCCCTGCGCCGCAAGCGGCTCGAGCGATTTCGCATCGCGGTCGAACGCCGCGACTTCATAGTCGCCGCTCTCACGCAGCATGTGGGCAATGGTGTGGCCGATCAGGCCGGCGCCTGCAATCGCAACTTTCATGTGTCATCTCCTTTGGTTTTCTATGCTTGGGGATGGGCAGCGCCCGCTCAAACACAGTCTAGGGAGAGACAAATACGGTTCATAGACGCAAAACGATGCGTTTCGACCGCCATTTTCGTCATTCTGACGACCGTTCTCGTCGAAATGACGAAACCATTCATTTTCGATGACGAAGACCTCGCCGTTCGGGCCGCGGCTCAGCCCTCGATTCAGCCCGTCACCGAGCCGCGATCGACCTTGCGCGCAAGCACGATCGATGTGGTCGTGCGTTCCACGCCGGGTATGCCGCCAATCTGGTCGAGCAGATCGTTGAGGCGGTCGGGCGAATCGGCGCGCAGCCACGCCACGTAGTCGTACTCGCCGCTTACCGCGCACAGCAACTGCACTTCGGGCATTTTGCCGAGGCGCTTTTGCACATCGGGCCCATGGCGCGGCGCGATGATGAGTCCGACCCACGCCTGCAGGCTCGCGTCGAGCACATCCTGGCCGAGGCGCACGCCGTAACCGGCGATCACCTGAGTGCGTTCGAGCCGCTCGATGCGCGCAAGCACCGTGGTGCGCGCGACGCCCAGGCGCCGTGCGAGATTCGCGACGCTTTCGCGCGCATTTTCCTGCAGCAGCGCGACGAGGCTGCGGTCGAGGTCGTCGAGTTGATCGAGGCGCGGAGGTCTCATCGGGCGGCGGTCTGTATGGAAGGTCTGAACGGCGTCATTATCGCGCGCGGGTGAGCACGCCGGCGGCGCTCGCGGCGCGCAAGTCCTGCGCGACGGGTATTTCCACGCGTTTCGTTTGTAAGCAAGTGTCGCAGCCGGGGCGTCGCGAAGCGAGAACGTGGTACTAATAGCGCCTGCAGCCATTCTGGCCATGCTACCCGCTACGAAATGATTCAAGGAGTCACAATGAAGAAAGCTTTCGTCATCCTTGCCGTCTCGCTCTCGATGAGCGGCGCGTTCGCGCAAAGCGCTGCGCCGGCCGCTTCGGCAACCGCCGCGGCCGCGTCGAGCGCCGATGTGCGCGCCGCGCAGCATCAGCAGCGTGTCGAGGAGCGCATCACGTGGCTGCACACGCAGCTCAAGATCACGCCCGAGCAAGAACCGCAATGGAAGACGTTCGCCGACACCATGCGCAGCAACGGCGAGACCATGGCGAATCTCTTCAAGCAGCGCGCGGAAAGCGAAAGCTCGCGCAACGCGCTCGACGACATGAAGCAGTATGCGCAGATCGCCCAGGCGCACGCGGACGACATGCAGAAGCTCGTCTCGGCGTTCGAGCCGCTCTACACGAGCCTCTCGCCGGAACAGAAGAAGCTCGCCGATCAGTCCTTCCGCCACGGCAATGAGCACGGCCCGTCGGGCAAGCCGGGCCATCCGAAGCACAAGGGCAAGGCCAAGCCGTCGGCAGACGCCGCAGCCAGCGACACCGAAGCGGCCAGCACGCCGGCCGCGCAGTAAGAAGGAGTAAGGCGCACCCGCGAATCGGGCTGCGCGCCCATGCGTGCGCGACGGCCCGATCCAGGGTACCCTTGCGGACCGCGCGACGGCCGGGCGAAACTGCCCGGCCGTCGCTTCTTTGAAAGCCGCTTTTTGTGAAGCCCGTCCGCTGCTGCCGCCATGATTGAACTGACCCAACTCGACCTGCGTGTCGACCCCGCCGCACAGCGCGTCGTCAAGGACGAGACCGTGAGCGTCGAGTTCGCGGCCGTTGCCGGCGAGCTGATGAGCCTCGAAGGCCCGAACCGCTATGCGCCCGGCGACGCGATCATCACCGGTTCGACCGGCGATCGCTGGGTCGTCTCGCGCGACAGGTTCGATGCGAAGTACCTGCCGGCGAGCGACACCCTCGCTCACGGCGAGGCAGGCGCGTATCGCAACCACCAGGTCGTGGTGCTCGCAAGGCGCATGGACGAGCCGTTCACGCTCGTGCGTTCTGCCGGCGGCGACCGGCTTGGCGGCGTGGCCGGCGACTGGGTCATGCAATACGCACCCGGCGACTATGGCGTCGTGCAGGCCGCACGTTTCGCCAAGGTCTACAAGCTCGCCGACTGAATCTCAGCGCAACGCAAACTGGGCGCACTGCGCCCATCGCTTCAAGCCAATGCGCTTCGAGCAAGCGCTTTACGCAAATTCTTCGTCCAGCGCGATCGTCACCTCGCGCGGCACGTCTTCGCCCTTCGCGTGCTGTTCCTCGAGCGATTCGATCGTCGCCTCCACGTAGGCTCGCAACACCGCGAAGCTGCGCCCGCGCAGCCGCGGCGGCAATGCGCGATAGCGTGCGAGCGCGGCGGGTGCGATTGCCACCGTGAGCACCATGCGGCGCGCCTTCGAGCCGAAGCGCATCGCCACCCAGTGCACGACCAGTTGCGGCACGCCGTTTTCATTCGGCTCTTCGGCAAAGCGCGTCTGCTCGGGAAAGATGTCGGCGATCACGCGGGCGAGCTCGTCGAATTCGGGGCTCGCGCATTCAAACAGATAGGCTTCCATTGACGCCAGAAAAAAGAAGTGAGACGCGCGCACTTACGCCGCGCGTGCGACGCGCCGCTGCGGGCGGCACGTCCTGAAAAGCACGACGGCGACCACCACGGCCGCCGCCACATACAAACCGTCCACGGCCACGAGCGGCACGAGACGCGCCTGATACATCGCGGCAGGCACGTCGATGAGCGCGTGCACGAGGATCGCGAGCGGCAAAATCCCCTTCCATCCCGCGCGCACACCGCGCCACATCAGCACCGACAAGGCAATCTGGAACACGAACGCGGCCGTGCGCTCGAGCGCAAAGACGCCCGCGAAAAGCGGCGAAAGGCTAGCGAGAATCAGATGCACGCGCAAGACCGAGTCCATCGTGAGATTGGAGAGATGCTCGTCGAGATCGCCGCGATTCGCGAGCACCGCGAACACGATCCATTGCAACTGCACGAGCACGCCGACGAACCACGCCTCCGCACCCGCATGGCCGATGCCGTAGCCGAAGGCCGAGCTGTCTGCGGGCGCGTTGGACTTGCCTGCGCCGCGGCGCGCGATGAGCCGCATGGCGATATAACGCCCGACCTCCTCGCACACGCCCGCCGCGAGCGCACCGTACAGCACGAAGAAAACGGGGTTCGAAAGGACCTGCGCGACGGCGGCGTTGCCGTGCAGCATGTAGTCGTTGATGGCGCGCTCGATCACAGCCACGAACAACGCGAAGATGGCGACGCCCGTGACCGTATCGCGCCAGTCGAGCGCGAACGGCACACGCAGCCGGCGATACAGCGATACGGGCAAGGCGGCGACAAACAGCGTCGCGAGCGATAGGCAGACGAGCGTGATCGGAGCTACGGACATGGGCTTCCTTATGACGTTCGGCACGCACGCACGCGCGCCGCAGCCCGAATGATCGCAGATATCGGCGCTTGCGCGCAGCCCCGGCTGCGCGAGAGCCCCGCAATCGCGCCGTCCTCACCCCAGCGTCGAAGCCCTCACCACCAGTTCGCCCTCGAAGGCCGCCGCGCGTGCCTTGGGCGCCGCGCCCTCGATGCGCTCGTGCAGAAACTCCACCGCGCGATAGCCGATCTCGCGCGTCGGCTGGCGGATCGTCGTGATGCCGGCAAGCTCGGCCCACTCCGGATCGTCGATGGCGACGAGCGCCACGCGCTGCTGCCACTGGGCGCCGAGCGCCGCTTTCAGATGCAAGGCGAGGCGCAGCGCCACCGGCGCATTGGCCGCGAACAACGCGCAACGCGCACCGCGTGCCAGCGCCTGGGCCACGTGGGTGTCGAGCGCCGCGAGCGCGGTTTGCACGGCGGCTTCGTCATGGAGATCGAGCACGTGCGTGAGGCCGCGGGCCGCGCCCTTCGTAGCCTGCATCGACTCGCGAAACGCCGCTTCGCGCTCGCGCCGCGAACTCACCTGTTCGAATGGCTGCACGACGAACACGATGTCGTCGTAGCCGCGCGCAAGCAGATGCTCCGTGCCGAGGCGCACGGCCGCCGCGTTGTCGAGGCCGACCATGTCCGCATCGAGGCCGTCGACGGTCCGGTCGATCAGCACGGCCGGAATGCCGCCGCTGCCCACGGGTTTCAACATCGATTCGCGCACGCCGAGTGCGTTGACGATCACGCCTTCCACGCGATACGTGGTGAGCAGCTGGAGATAGCGCCGCTCCATGTCGATCTCGTTCGCCGCGTGGCAGATGAGCGGCATGTAGCCGAGCGCGTGACACGCCTCTTCCACGCCCTGCAGAATCTCCACCGAATAGGGATTGGCGAGATCGGCGATCAGCAGGCCGAGCAGACGGTTGCGGCCGCGCTTGAGCCCGCGCGCCATCTGGTTGGGGCGATAGTCGAGCCGCTCGATCGCCGCCTCGATGCGCGCGCGCAGGTCGGGCGAAAGCACACCCAGCTCGCCGTTCAGATAGCGTGAGATGCTGGTCTTGCCGGTGCCGGCTTCGCGCGCCACGTCGCTGATGGTCGCGCGGCGCGGCGCCGTGGCCGCGGCGCCCTTTTCCGCCGTATCGACGTCACGCTCGCGATCCGCGCCGCCCGCAGCCATGCTCATCGCGCGAGCACCTCGCGGTTGACGACGTTCACATCGAGCGTGCCAGCGAGCGCCGCGACGAGGTTCTCCGCTGCGCAGCGCGCCATCGCGTGACGCGTCTCGTGCGTGGCCGAGCCGATGTGCGGCAGCGCCACCACGTTCGGCATGCGCAGCAGCGGCGACGCGGGATCGATCGGCTCGCGCTCGAACACATCGAGGCCCGCGCCGTGGATCGTGCGAGCTTCGAGCGCCGCGATCAGCGCTTTTTCGTCGACGGTCGCGCCGCGCGAGGCGTTGATGAGAATCGCGCTCTTCTTCATCTTCTTCAACTGTTCCGCGCCGATGAGATGGCGCGTGGCGTCGGTGAGCGGCACCTGGAGGCACACGAAGTCCGCGCTTGCGAGCAGTTCGTCGAGTTCGACACGGCGCGCGCCATAGTTGCGCTCGGCCGCTTCGTTCGGACTGCGGTTCGTGTAGAGCACCTTCATGTTGAAGCCGAGCGCGGCACGGCGCGCCACGGCGCCGCCGATGCGCCCGAGCCCCACGATGCCGAGCGTTTTGCCCTGCACGTCCACGCCGAATTGCGCCGGGCCGATGCTGCCCTTCCACTGGCCCGCCTTGACCCAGTCGGCCAGTTCGACCACGCGGCGAGCGCTCGCGAGGATCAACGAGAAGACGGTGTCGGCCGTCGATTCGGTCAGCACGTCGGGCGTGTGGGCGAGCACGATGCCGCGCTTGGTGAGATCGGCCACGTCGAACTGGTCGTAGCCCACGGAGATCGTCGAGAGCGCCTTCACGCGCGAACCGTCCAGCATCGCCGGTGCGATCTTCACGCTCGCGCCGATCGCGCCGTCGGCGTCTTTTAGCGCGGCGGCGAGTGCGCCGGGCTGGTCGGCATCGACGTCGATCAGTTCGGCATGCTCGCGCAGATAGTCGGCGACATCGGCGGGCAAGGCTTTGTAGACAACGATTTTCGGCTTCATAAGTGCGCTAGAAAAGAGAGGTTATTTTCCGTGAGCCGGGGATGCATAACCACGGGTGGCGGCGCGCTGCGGCTTGACGGCGAGCGTGAGGCCCACCGAAACGAGCAGCGCCGCGCTCATGAACGCATAGGATGCCGCAGGCGAGCCCGTCGCGCCATTCAGATACCCGACCACATAGGAGCCGACGAACGAGCCGAGCGCGCCCATGCTGTTGATGAGCGCCATCGCACCGCCGGCCACGTTCTTCGGCAGCAGCTCCGGCACGATCGCGAAGAACGGGCCATACGGCGCGTACATCGCCGCGCCCGCCACCACGAGCAGCGCGTACGACATCCAGAAGTGCGTCGAGCCGAGTGCGTAGGAGAGCGCGAAGGCGAGCGCGCCGACCAGCAGGAACGGCCACACGAAGGCGCGGCGATTGTCGAGCTTGTCCGACGCCCACGAGGCGGCCAGCATCGCAATGGTCGCCGCGAGATACGGCACGGCGGAGAGCCAACCCGTTTCGACCATGCCGAGCGCCGAGCCGTTCTTCACGATCGACGGCAGCCACAGCACGAAGCCGTACACGCCGATGCTCCAGCAGAAGTACTGCGCCGAGAGCAGCATCACGGCAGGCGTGCGGAACGCCTCGGCATAGTTGCGTACCGGCTTGATGGCGGCCTGCTCGGCGCGCATCGCGGCGTCGAGCGCGCGCTTTTCATCGTCGGAGAGCCAGTTGACTTGTGCGGGCTTGTCGCGCACGAGCAACCACCAGCACACGGCCCACAGCACAGCCGGCACGCCTTCGGCGATGAACATGTGACGCCAGCCGAAGGCATGCACGAGATAGCCCGATACGACCGACATCCACAGCACCGTGACCGGATTGCCGAGGATCAGGAACGTGTTGGCGCGCGAGCGCTCCTTCTTCGTGAACCAGTTGCTGATGAAGATGAGCATGGCGGGCATCACGGCCGCCTCGACCACGCCGAGCACGAAACGGATCGCCATGAGCGACGGAATGTTCGTGACGACGCCCGTGAGCGCGGCGCAGCCGCCCCACAGCACGAGGCTCACGAACACGAGCGTGCGCACGCTGCGGCGCTCCGCATACACGGCGCCCGGCAGCTGGAAGAAGAAGTAGCCGAGGAAGAACAGCGCGCCGATCAGCGACGAGAGCCCCGGGCTGATGCCGAGATCGCGATTGATGCCGGCCGCCGAGGCGAAGCCGTAGTTCGCGCGGTCGAGATAGGCGAGGCTGTACGTGATGAACACGATCGGCATGATTGCCCACCAGCGGCGCGGTGCGAGCGAGGTTGAGGTCATCGGTGTCTCCAGTTGAATGGGGCTCGGTACCTGACAGTGCCGCCCTCTGGTCTCATGTCGTTTGGCGCGCCGCACTTTGCGTTGCGCCGCCTGTTCCGCTATGCGGCTGCCTGCGTTTGCGCGGCTTCGAGCGCATCGAGCTGCGCGCGCGTCGGCAAGCCTTCGGAGTCGCCGATCACCTGAACGGCCAGCGCGCCGATGCGGTTGCCGCGAGTCACGGCCGCGGCAAGCGAACGTCCTTCGAGCAGCGCGCTCACCACGCCCACGGCAAAGCCGTCGCCGGCGCCCACGGTATCGACCACGCGCTCCACGCGCTGCGCCGCGACGCGGCCCTGCTCGCCTTCGGCCGTGGCGTAGTACGCGCCCTCTGCGCCGAGCTTCACGATCACGCCGCGTGCGCCGCGCGCAAGATAGAACTGCGCGATGGCTTCCGGGTCGTCCGAACCCGTCAGCACAAGGCCTTCACCGACGCCGGGCAGTACCCAGTCGGCGAAGCTCGCGAGTTCGTTGAGCGTGCCAACCATTTCGGCTTGCGAGCCCCACAGCGTCGGGCGCAGATTCGGGTCGAACGAGATCGTGCGCCCCGCGGCGCGCATCTCGTGTGCAAGCTTGAACGCCAGTTCGCGTGAAGAGGAAGAGATGGCGGGCGCCACGCCGCTCAGGTGCAGATGGCGCGCGCCGAGCACATAGTCGGCCTGATAGTCGCGAGCCGAGAGCTTGCTCGCCGCCGAGCCGCGACGGAAATACTCGACAGCGGGATCGCTGCCGTCGTCGTTCCTCGACTTGAGCTGGAAGCCGGTCGGAAAGCGCGTGTCGGTGCTCACGCAACGCGCGTCGATGCCTTCGTGCGCGAGCACGTCGCGCACGAACTCGCCGAACGAATCGGCGCCCACGCGGCTCATCCAGCCCACCTTGAAACCGAGGCGCGCGAGGCCGGTCGCGACATTGAGCTCCGCGCCTGCCGCGCGCTTCGTGAAATGCGCGACCTGGGCGAGCGGACCCGGCTCCGTGGCGACGAACATCGCCATCGCTTCGCCGTAGGTGATGACATCGAGTGCTTCGGTCATGAGATGCGTTCCTGATGAATCGTATGGAGTCTGGTGCGCGGTTTCGAGGCTTCGCGCGGCGCTCAAGCGGCCGCGAGCCATTCGACGTAATGCGCGGCGTCTGCGTGTATGCGCGCCGGATCGAACGGAAACTCGATGCCGCGCGGCACGTGTGTCGGCAGCAGCGCGAGTGCGGCGCGGCACAGCGCGTCGTCGTCGCCCGGCGCGGCAGCGAAGCGGCGCGCGCCCTCGCCCACCACGGCCTTGCAATGGATGTATTCGACGTGCGGCGCGAGCGCGGCGGCGGCGAGCAGCGGCGGCTCGCCCGGCCATTGCCAGTTGCCGATGTCGAACGTCATGCCGATCACATCCGGCGCGCCGCCGTCGCGCAGCGCGTTGAAGAGGCCGATGAACTGGTCGAGCTTGCCGCCCTGCTCGAGCTGACCGTTCTCGACGACGACACGCGGGCCGTTGCGCGCGTCAACGATGTCGCCCGTGCGTGCGCCCAGTGCTTCGAGCAGGCTCGCGAGGCGCGCCGCGCTGGCGTCGCCTGAGAAACCGCCCAGTTGCAGCTTCACGAAACGCGCACCGAGCGCCCGTCCCGCCGCGACCGCGGCGCCAAGCGCCGCCTCGTCGAGCGCGCCATTCTCGCCATAGAGCGCGTCCGGTGTGGACCAGACGCGCCACAACCCTTCGTCCGCAAGCGCCTTTCCGAGCGCGCGCAGCGCTTCGGGCTGCGCGTCGGCATCGTGCATCAACTCGCGCCGCACCTCGAACGCGTGCGCGCCCGCGCGCCGCGCGAGCCGGCTCCACGCCGCGTGTCCGTCACGCCAGATTGCCTGCGCCCCGAAGGCGCTCGCCACGATTGCTACTTCCGCCATTGCCGTCATCCCGTTGCCTGCCGTCGCGCACTTCGTTTTTTGGAACCGGTTCCAAATCCAGCCCCAAAAAAAAAAGCGCCTGCGCGCCGGTTGATTAGAGCGGATAGTGCGCGTTAGCCGCTTGGGCCGCCATTCTGGATTGCCCTGGGTCTGGTGGCTCAGGCGCCAGGGACATCGGCGAGACACAGTTCCAGGAAGCGCTGCGCAACGCGCGAAGCCGCGCCCGCGTGCGGCACCAGGATGGAAAAGCGCCGCGCAAGCGGCTCGGGCCCAAGGCGGATCTGCCGCAAGGCGCCGTTCTCGTGACGCATCGACATGGCCGATACGAAGCCGATGCCCATACCTGCTCGCACCGCCTCCTTCACGCCCTCCACGCCCGCGATCTCCAGCGCAACGCGCATGGGCACGCCGGCGCGAGCGAACGCCCGCTCGACCACCTGGCGCACGCCCGAGCCATCCTCGCGCAGGACCAGCGGCCACTGCGCGAGCGCTCCCACCGTGATGGCCGGCATCGCGGCCGTCTCCCCCTGCGCGTCGAGCTGCGACGCCAGTGCGTGAGAGCGCGGCACGATCGCGACGATTTCGTCCTCGTGCCAGGCATGCACGGCGGTATCCGGCGGCAGCTGCTCGCCCACCGGGCCCTCGATTAGCGCGATATCGACCGCGCCGAGCATGCCCACGACGTCCGTCGAATTTCCGCTCGACGTTTCGAGCTTGACCTGCGGATAGCGGCCGTGGAACTGCGCCACCAGATACGGCAGCCGGTAGCTCGCGGGCGTGGTGGTCGCGCCGATGCGCAGCGTGCCGCGCTCGAGGCCGCGCAACGCGTCGCGGTAGGTGAGCGCGTCGCGCCAGGTGTCGCGCAGGCGCGCTGCGTAGCCCGCGAGCTGTTCGCCTGTGGGCGTGAGGCGCACCCCCCGGCCGTCGCGCTGATACAGCGGCTCACCGATCTCCTCCTGCAGCAGCCGCAACTGGCCCGAAACGGCCGGCTGCGACAAATGCAGTGCCAGTGCAGCTCGACTGATATTGAGATGCTCGGCGACAGCAGCGAAAGTTATCAGTTGTTCCGGGGTCATCGAGGGAAACCATCGTGTTGTCCTATATATTACGTCACAAATCACGATTTTTCATATCGATATACCTAAATTAGGATTAGGCCATTCGATAGCGACCTGTTCGCTACCCCATTTTTCCGCCGCATCGCCCGGTACAGAGGCCGTCATGTCCACACCCAGTCTTGCGCACGCATCATCGCCGTCCACCCGCGGGCAGCTCAACGGCGTCCTGTTCGTCGCGCTGTTCGCGGCCGCCGTCACCAGTGTCGCGTCGCTGCCCGCGATCGCCGGGCTCGGCATGAGCCCGCTGATCGTCGGCATCGTCGCGGGCGCGATTTACGGCAATGCGCTTCGCGACGGCATGCCCGAAAGCTGGGCCGCCGGCGTGAACTTCTCCGCGCGCAAGCTGCTGCGCATCGCCGTGGCGTTCTTCGGACTGCGCGTGAGCCTGCAGGAAATCGCCCAGGTCGGCGTGCCGGGGCTCGTCGAGTCGGTCGTGATCGTCGTGAGCACACTCGTGATCGGCACCTGGGTCGGCATGAAACTGCTCAAGCTCGACCGCGACACCGCCATTCTCACGGCGGCCGGCAGCGCGATCTGCGGCGCAGCGGCCGTGCTCGCCTTCGAATCCACATTGCAATCGAAGCCGCACAAGAGCGCCATGGCTGTCGGCAGCGTCGTGCTGTTCGGCACGCTTTCGATGTTCCTCTACCCGGTGCTGTTCCGCGCGGGCTGGCTGCATCTCGACACGCTCGGCGCCGGGCTCTTCTTCGGCGGCACGATTCACGAGGTCGCGCAGGTGGTGGGCGCCGCGAGCAACGTGAGCCCGGAGGCCACGCACATCGCCACCATCGTCAAGATGACGCGCGTGATGCTGCTCGTGCCTGTGCTGCTCGTGCTCGGCGTGTGGCTCAATCGCTCGGCGCGCAGCAAGGCAACGGCCGACGGCCACGCCAGCCAAGGCGGCGCGCGCAAGCTCGCGGTACCCTGGTTCGCGCTCGGTTTCCTCGCGCTCGTGATCGTCAATTCGCTCCACGTGCTGCCCGAGACGGCCACCCACGCGGTCAACACGCTCGACACCTTCGCGCTGACCATGGCGATGACGGCCCTCGGCATCGAGACGCGCGTCTCGCAGATTCGCCAGGCCGGCCCGCGGGCGCTGACCGCCGGTTTCATCATCTACCTCTGGCTGGTCGGCGGCGGTCTCGCGATCACCTGGGGCGTGCAGCGCCTGTTCGGATGACCCGGCGCCCGAGGGCCGCGCGCCCCGACCCGATCCCTTGTGCGCCGGCGCTCCCGGCCACCGGCCCCGCCTGCGGCGGGGCTGTTTGCGTTTCTGCGCGCGGCCCCCTTACGCCATCTCGCGTGCACACGCCACACGCGAACCAGGCGCGAGCGTTGCGAGCGATACTGTGCGTTGCTGCCCGTTGCGTGGGCAGCGGCCGCGCGGGCCGTGGCGAGCACGGCCATGAACGCAAGGGGACGACCGATGGCATACGAACTCTATTACTGGGACGGTCTGCAGGGCCGGGGCGAATTCGTGCGGCTCGCGCTGGAAGAGGCGCAGGCGCCCTACGTGGACGTGGCGCGCGGCGAGAAGAAGGACGGCCTCGGCATCGGCGCGATGATGGGCGAACTGGAGAGCGACGAACCGTATCCGCCCTACGCCCCGCCCTTCCTCAAGGACGGCGACCTGATCGTGCCGCAAACCGCCAATATCCTTTTCTATCTCGGCCCGAAGCTCAAGCTCGCGCCGCGCGACGAGAGCTTGCGCATCGTCGCGAACGGCCTGCAACTGACGATCGCGGACCTCGTGACCGAAGCGCACGACACCCATCATCCGATCGCGAGCGGGCTCTACTACGAGGACCAGAAGGACGCAGCGAAGGCGCGCTCGGCGGATTTCATCGCGCATCGCATTCCGAAATTCATGAGCTATTTCGAGCGCGTGCTCGCGCAGAATCCGGAAGGCCCGCGCCACATGGTGGGCAACGCGCTCAGCTATGTCGATCTGTCGATGTTTCAGATCGTCGAGGGCCTGCGCTACGCCTTTCCAAAAGCGACGAAGCATTTCGCGGATCACTATCCGCATGTCGTCGCGCTGCGCGACGCCGTGGCCAGGCGCCCGAATATCGCCGCCTATCTCGACTCGGAGCGGCGGCTGCCGTTCAACGAAACGGGCATCTTCCGGCACTACCCCGAACTCGACCGGGCCGTGCGCTGAATGCGCGCGGGCCGAGGAAGGCGTCCGCCACCGCCTGGTTTCGTGCACGCGGCGCGCAATTGCCGCGCAGTTGCTGCATTGACCCGTTATGCTTCCCGCCGCACGTCGCGCCCTGCGCGCACGCGCGGCTTTCTTTCACCCGTAACCTGACCCGCCCGCCGTGCTGTCATTCCTGCTGAAACTGCGCACCCGCGCCCGCGATCTCTTTCGCTTGTCCGACGCCCATACGATGCTGATCTGGTCGGTCATCGTCGGCGTGGCGGGCGCGTTTGCGACCGTGATCTTTCGCGAGGGCATCGCGTATGTGCAGATGCTCTTCGCGGGCAGCGAAGGCAGCCTCGTCGAGATGGCGCGCCATCTGCCGTGGCACCGGCGCATCTGGATGCCGGCCGCGGGCGGCTTCATCGCGGGATGCCTGCTGCTGCTCGCGCGGCGCAAGGCGCCCGGTAATAGCGGCAAGGCGATGCATGCCGACTACATCGAGGCGGTGGCGATCGGCGACGGCGTCATGCCCGTGGGCACGAGCATCTGGCGCAGCCTCTCGTCGCTCTTCACGATCGCGAGCGGCGGCTCGATCGGCCGTGAAGGCCCGATGGTGCAGCTCGCCGCCCTCGCCGCTTCGCTGATCGGCCGCTGGGTCCACTTCGATCCGTCGCGGCTGCGCCTGCTCGTCGCGTGCGGCGCGGCGGCCGGTATCACCTCGGCATACAACGCGCCCATCGCCGGCGCCTTCTTCGTGACCGAAATCGTGCTCGGCTCCATTGTCATGGAAAGCTTCGGGCCGATCGTCGTTTCCTCCGTGGTCGCCAACATCACGATGCGCGAGTTCGCGGGCTACAAGCCGCCGTACGAGATGCCCGTGTTCCCGCCGGTGACGGGCGTCGAGGTGCTGCTCTTCGTGGCGCTCGGCCTCCTTTGCGGCGCGCTCGCCCCGCAGTTCCTCATGATGATGGCCACCGCGAAAAAGGGCTTTGGGCGCATCAACGCGCCGCTGCCCGTGCGGCTCGCGCTCGGCGGTCTGGTGGTCGGCATTCTTTCGGTGTGGACGCCCGAGGTGTGGGGCAACGGCTATAGCGTCGTGAACTCCATCCTCCATTCGCCGTGGACCTGGACGGCGCTCGCCACGGTGCTCGTTTTCAAGCTCATCGCGACGGCCGCGACGGTCGGCTCGGGCGCCGTGGGCGGCGTGTTCACGCCGACGCTCTTCATGGGCGCCGTGCTCGGCTGCCTGTTCGGCCAGGGCATGCACACGCTCTGGCCCGACGGCACCTCGGCGTCGTACGCCTACGCGATGGTGGGCATGGGCGCGTTCCTCGCGGGCGCGACCCAGGCGCCGCTCATGGCGATCCTGATGATCTTCGAGATGACGCTGAGCTACCAGGTGGTGCTGCCGCTGATGCTCTCGTGCGTCGTTGCGTATTTCGTCGCGCGCGCGATCGGCAAGGCGTCGATGTACGAAATCACGCTGCATCGCAACCGCGAGGAAGCCGAACGCATGCGCCTGCGCATGACGCAGATGCGCGAGCTGGTCCGCCCCGCGCAGACGGTCGTGCTGGAGAGCGCCACGGTGCAGGAGATGACGCGCGTGTTCCTCGAATATCCGGTCAAGTACCTCTACGTGACCGACGAGACGGGGCGCTTTCTCGGCGCGGTTGCGCTCGCCGACATCACCTCGGACCTGCTGCAAAAGCGCGATACCGCGCACAAGCACGCCCGCGACTACCTGAAGCCGACGTTCGACGTGCTCACGCCCGACATGCCGCTCGCCGTCGGCCTGCAGCACTTCATGTCGTTTCAGGGCGAGCGTCTGCCCGTGGTCGAAAGCACGCGCGAGCCGACGCTCGCGGGCGTGGTGTACAAGACGTCGCTGCTCGATGCCTATCAGCGCATGAACGCGGAGCGGTAGGCTTCGCCCGCGCGCGAGGCGCGTGGCAAAGCGCAGCGGATTTTCTAGAATCTAGAGGGAAACGCGCTTCGCGGCCCGCGCTGTGCGTGCGCGCACCGTCGTGCGCACAGGGGGCCAGCGAGAATCGACGCGGGGATGACCGGAGCGAAGATGAGCGAACCCTCACTCGAAGCCGTACGCCGCGACCACGCGGGCTGGATATTCTTGCACTTGCAGGGCGAGCCGTACGACCGCGGCGAGCAGCACGGCAAATTGCTCGCCACCGAAATCCGCAATGCGATTCGCACCGCGCGCTACCTCGCGAAGTGGGACACGGGCGAAGACTTCGACACCTTCGTCGACGCCGCGATCATGCAGTTCGCGCCGCGCCTCGACACCGAATTCGCCGACGAGATCCAGGGCATCGCCGACGGCGCCGGTCTCAAGTTCGCCGAAGTGCTCGCCTGGAACGGCTACATGGACCTGCTGCAGAGCTGGTGGCCGGTTCATGTTGCGACACAGCAAGCGCAGCCCGCGGTGCGCCCCTGGCGCGGGCGGCGCGGCCACCATTGCAGCGCCTTCATCGCGACGGGCAGCGCGACGCGCGACGGCCGCATCGTCATGGCGCACAACTCGTGGGACCGCTACGCGGCCGGCGATGCCTTCAATATCGTGTTCGACATCGTGCCCGACTCGGGGCACCGTATCCTCATGCAGGGCCTGCCCGGCTGCATCTCGAGTCTCACCGACTTCTGGATCAACGGCGCGGGCCTGATGGTGACGGAGACGACCATCTCGAACTTCGTCGGCTACCGCGCGAACGGCGCGCCTGAGTTCTATCGCTCGCGACGGGCGACGCAGTATGCGTCGAGCATTGCGCAATGGTGCGAGATGTTCGCGCAGGCGAACAACGCGGGCTATGTGAACAGCTGGCTGCTCGGCGACACCAAAACGGGCGAGATCGCGCGCTACGAACTGGGCCTGCAGCACGCGGGCTTCGAGAGCACGAAAGACGGCTTCTACAGCGGCTTCAACGCGGCCACGGACCTCAAGATCCGCAACCAGGAGTGCACCGGCGAAGCCGACGACTACACCGACGTGCGCCGCAACGGCGCGCGCCGCCTGCGCTTCATGCAACTCGCGCAGGAGCACCGCGGCGCGATCGACGCCGAACTCGCCAAGGCGATGATCGCGGACCACCACGACGTCTACCTCGAGCGTAGCGACAACCCGTGCTCGCGCACGATCTGCGGCCATCTCGAACTCGACGACGCGCGCTTCGGCGGCGCCGACCACGGGCCGTTCAACCCGTGGGGCGCGAACGACGGCAAGGTAGTCGACAGCGAAATGGCGCGCGATCTGTCGTTCTGGGCGCGCTGGGGCCATCCCTGCGGCCGCCCGTTCGACGCCCAGGCGTTCATGCAGCGCCACCCGCAATGGAACTGGCTCAACGGCTATATGCGCGACCGCCCGTCGTGGCCCTGGACGCGCTTCGAGGCGCTGCGCAGGCCCTCGCCTTAGTCCCGCGTAGCGGCAGTGCCGGCAAAAAAGCACGCGCGTTCGAGACGTGTCGGGTCATTTCCTGCCATCATGGTATTTCCGTATGCGCGTCGCGCACATGAGCCGTCCAGGCGGCTCGTTGCGCCTTCGCGTAGCGGCGCGCCTGGCCGCCCCGGCTGGCGCGGCTGCCTGCGCCGCCAACCCACGCTGGCGGATGCGGTACGGCGCTTGCTGCGACCTGTGGGCCGCATGAGAAAGGAGGTCGAGCGATGAAAACCTCGACACTGATGACCACCGTGCTGTTGTCGGCGTCCTGCTTCGCCGCTCCGGTACGTACCGCGCAGGACTCACCGGTCACCCCGACCAGCGCGCACATCCCGCTCGCAAGTGGACAGTCCCACGCCTACGACGCCCCCGTCGCGCCCCCTGCCCCCAACGTGCCCGCGACCGCAAACGGTCCGCAACACTGGGAGTACCTCACGCTGCCCAGGTCGCATCGGCTGGACAAGACGCTCAGCCCGGACCTGCACGAGCAGACCTGAGCCTGACCGGTACCCCCGTTTGCGAACAAGCGGCAAACCAAAGTGGCGCATGAGCGGCAAATGAGCAGCGCGTGCGCACGCCGCGAGGGCGTGCGAGTCGGATTGTGTATGCTTGAGGCGCGGCGCTAGCGCTGCGCGCCGCAAAGCAGACCGGGCGCGAACAAAATCTGAAAAACAAACCGCACAACAAACGAGACGACGACGCGGACCGCCAACGCCGGCCGCCCGCGCAAAGGACGCCACGCATGTCAGCCTCTCGCATTCCCGACGAACCCATCGATCTGCAATTCGCCGACGTGCTGCGCGAAGTGCGCTGGCCCGCCAACAAGGACGAACTCGTGGACGCCGCGCGCGAGGCCGGCGCGAGCAACGAGGTGCTCGGCATCCTCGACGGCATGCCCGAGCAGGATTATCAGGACGTCGCGTCCGTTACGCGGCTGATCGGCAGCAACTACGGCCCTGGCCTCGGCTCCTGACGCGCGCGCGTCGTGGGCTGGCTGCACGCCGGGCTCACGCGTCGCGGCCGAACACCACGCGCGCGAGGAAAGTCCCCAGCACGGCTTCGACGACTGGCGGCGTGACATGCTGCGGATCGGCCGTGGCGAGAAACTGCACCCCGTCGCACAGCCCCATCAGCCCGAGCGCGAGCAATTGGGGATCGAGCGGCACCGGCATGCCCGCACGCGCCGCAAACTCCTCGATGTACACGGCAAGACTCTCGCGCTTTTCCTTCATGAAGGCGTTGTAGCGCGTGCGAAAGCGCGCGTCGCGCGCAGCCAGCAGCCTGGCTTCCACCCACAGCAGGAAGACCTTGTTGTCCTGCGGCATGCGGCTGTAGTAGGCGAGCACGCGCGCCTCCATCTGCTCGCGCGAGACCTCGGTCTCGAAGATGGCGCGCAGGTCGGTCTGCATGGCTTCGTGATCGCGCCGCAGCAGTTCCACGAGCAGGTCCGACTTGCCCGAAAAGTTCGAGTAGAACGCGCCGCGCGTGTACCCCGCCGCGTGCGCGATGTCCTCGACGCTCGCGCCCACGAACCCTTTTTTCATGAACACGGCCTGCGCGGCGTCGAGCAGGCGCTCGCGCGTCTGGTCGCGGCTTTGTTCGCGGGTGAGTCGAATGCGCTTCATGGCGTGGGGCGTCGTTATGTATCACGGATGGACGCGAGTCTAGCACTGAAACATTCCTCGGATTCAGTTTCGCACTCAGATACAAGGTTGTATTAGAATCCGGCTCATCATCCCAAGTCCGGGTCGGTGCGCGAGCCGCGCCGCGCCCGCGACTCAACGGCGGCGCAGCCGGTCCGGCGGCATTGCGGTCTGCGTGCGCACCCAGCCTATCGAGGTCCAGGTGAATCGTCGCGGTCGTGGCGCATCGAGCAGAATGCGCAGTGGTACCGGTAAGTTCAGTGCACCGTGGCGGCATGCCGCGAATGTGCTTCTCGTGCTCGGTGTGGCCGCGCTGGCTGCCTGCGGCAAGGAAAAGGAAGCCCCGCCGCAGCCGCGCCCGGTCGTCTCGATGACCGTGCACCCCGACGGCGGCGGCGTGAGCCCCGTCTATCCAGGCGATATCGAGGCGCGCAACGCCACGCCGCTTTCGTTTCGCGTGAACGGCAAGATCATCGAGCGCAGCGTGCGCCTGGGCGACAGCGTCAAGCCCGGCCAGACCCTCGCGCGGCTCGATCCTGCAGACTTCGAAAAGAACGCGGCCAGCGCGCAGGCCCAGTTCGACGCCGCGCAGCATCGCCTCGTCTTCGCGAAGCAGCAGCTCGATCGCGACACGGCCCAGTCGGCGGCCAATCTCATCGCCCGCGCGCAGCTCGAACAGACGCAGGATGCCTACGCCTCGGCCGCGGCCCAGCGCGATCAGGCGCAGCAGCAGCTCGCGCTGGCAAAGAACCAGTTGCGCTACACACAGATCGTAGCGGACCACGCGGGCGTCATCACCGCCGAAAACGCCGACACCGGCCAGAACGTGCAGGCCGGCCAGGCCGTCTACCAGCTCGCGTGGAGCGGCGACGTCGATGTGGTGTGCGACCTGCCCGAGCGCGCCGTCGCCGCGCTGCACAGCGGCGACACCGCGCAGGTCACGCTCGGCGCCCTGCCCGGTCGCCACTACACGGCGCGCCTGCGAGAACTCGCCGCGGCGGCGGACCCGCAAAGCCGCACGTGGCGCGCGAGGCTCACGCTCGAACGTCCCGATGCCGACGTGCGTCTCGGCATGACCGCCAACGTGGCGTTCGCGGCACCGAGCGAGGCCAACGCGCCGGCCGCGTTTACCGTGCCGGCCACCGCGCTCTTCCACGACGGCGCAGCGCCCGCCATCTGGGTCGTCCACGCGCCCGACAACGTGCTGCAATTGCGGCGCGTGAACATCGCGCGCTACGACGCGCGCACGATCACCGTGGCGGGCGGATTGCAGGACGGCGAACGCATCGTGCTGCAAGGCGTCCATACCGTCCACGCGGGCGAGCAGGTACGGCCGGTGGCGCCGCTGCATCCCGAGGACTTCGCGTCATGAGCCAGACGACGGACTCGGGCCCCGGCGCCGATCACGAAGAGGGCCGCTTCAACCTGTCGGCGTGGGCACTGCGGCATCGGGCGCTCGTCACCTTTCTCGTTGTGCTGGCAACGATATTCGGCGCGCTCGCTTATACGCGTCTTGCGCAGTCGGAAGATCCGCCCTTCACGTTCCGCGTGATGGTCATCCAGACCTTCTGGCCCGGTGCGAGCGCGCGCCAGGTCGAGGATCAGGTGACGACCCGCATCGGCCGCAAGCTGCAGGAAACGCCTTATATCGACTTTCTGCGCAGCTATTCGCGGCCCGGCGAATCGCTCGTGTTCTTCACGATGAAGGACTCCGCGCCCGTGAGCGAAGTGCGTGAGACCTGGTACCAGGTGCGCAAAAAGGTCGGCGACATCGCGTACACGCTGCCCCAGGGCGTGCAAGGGCCGTTCTTCAACGACGAGTTCGGCGACGTCTACACCAACATCTACGCGCTGGAGGGCGACGGCTTTTCGCCCGCGCAACTGCACGACTACGCAGACAAGCTGCGCGAGCAGTTGCTGCGCGTGCCCGACGTCGGCAAGGTCGATTATTTCGGCGATCCGCAGCAGCGCATCTACATCGAAATTCCGAACACGCAGCTCACACGCCTCGGCATTTCGCCCACGCAACTCGGCCAGGTGATCGGCGCGCAGAACAGCGTCTCCGCCGCAGGTACGCTCACGACCGCCGACGACCGCGTGTTCGTGCGCCCGAGCGGTCAGTACGAGGACCTCGAGGCGCTCGCCGATACACTGATCCGCGTGAACGACCGCACGTTTCGCCTCGGCGACATCGCGACGATCCGGCGCGGCTACGACGAGCCGCTCGCCACGCAGATGCGCTTCCAGAACCAGGCCGTGCTCGGTATCGGCCTCACGATGCAGCCGGGCGGCGACGTGATCCGTCTCGGCAAGGCGCTCGATGCGCGCGTCGAGCAGTTGCGCGCGCAACTTCCCGCGGGCCTGAGGCTCGTGGAGGTGTCGAGCATGCCCGATGCGGTCTCGCGCTCGGTGGACGACTTCGTCGAAGCCGTGGCCGAGGCCGTGGGCATCGTGCTGCTCGTGAGCCTCGTTTCGCTGGGCGTGCGCACGGGCATGGTGGTGGTCATCACCATTCCGATCGTGCTCGCCGTCACTTCTCTCGCGATGTACCTCTTCGGCATCGGTCTGCACAAGGTGTCGCTCGGCACCCTCGTGCTTGCGCTCGGCCTGCTCGTGGACGACGCCATCATTTCCGTCGAGATGATGGCGGTGAAGCTCGCACAGGGCTGGAACCGCACGCGCGCCGCTGCATTCGCCTACACCAGCACCGCGTTCCCGATGCTGACCGGCACGCTCGTCACCGTTTCGGGTTTCCTGCCCATCGTGCTCGCGAGGTCGAGCACCGGCGAGTACACGCGCTCGATCTTCCAGGTGTCCGCCATCGCGCTGATCGCCTCGTGGTTCGCGGCCGTCGTGCTGATTCCGCTGCTGGGCTACCGGCTGTTGCCGGAGCGCAAGCCCGATCCGGATGCGGCGCACGCCGCCCATGGCGACGATCACGAGCACGAGATCTACGACACGCGTTTCTATCGGCGGCTGCGTGGCTGGATCGGCTGGTGCATCGAGCGCCATGCCATCGTGCTCGTGCTGACCATCGCGCTGTTCGTGGCCGCGCTCGCGTGCTTCAAGCTCGTGCCGCAGCAATTCTTCCCGAGTTCCGACCGGCCCGAGTTGCTCGTGGACGTGCGCCTGCCCGAAAGCGCCTCGATCGATGCGACGCTGCGCCAGACGAAGCGCCTCGAAGCGGCGATCAAGGGCCGCCCCGAGATCGACCATTTCGTCGATTTCGTCGGCACCGGCGCGCCGCGTTTCTATCTGCCGCTCGATCAGCAGTTGCAGCAGCCCAATTTTGCGCAGTTCGTGATCACGACGAAGTCGGTCGAAGATCGCGAAAAGCTCGCCAGCTGGCTCGAACCGATGCTGCGCGACAAGTTCCCCGCCATCCGCACGCGCCTCTCGCGGCTCGAGAACGGGCCGCCGGTCGGCTACCCCGTGCAGTTCCGCGTGAGCGGCGACGACATTCCGACCGTGCGCGACATCGCGAACAAGGTGGCGGCGACGATGCGCGCCGATTCGCGCACCGACAACGTCAGTTTCGACTGGGACGAACCGGCGGGACGCTCGCTGCACTTCCAGATCGACCAGCAAAAGGCGCGCGCGCTCAATGTCTCGTCGCAGGACATCGCCAACTTCCTGCAGATGACGTATTCGGGCTATACCGTCACGCAGTTTCGCGAGCGCGACAAGCTCATCAGCGTCGATCTGCGCTCGCCCGCTGCCGAGCGCGTCGATCCGGCCCGCCTGCTCACGCTCGCCATGCCTACGCCCAACGGCCCGGTGCCGCTCGGAGCGCTCGGGCATCTCGCCAACGATCTGGAGTACGGCGTGATCTGGTCGCGCGACCGGCAGCCGACGATCACCGTGCAGTCCGACGTGCGAGCGGGCGCACAGGGCATCGACGTCACGCATGCGCTCGACGGCAAACTGGAGTCGATCAAGCGCGCGCTGCCGCCCGGCTACCACATCGAGGTGGGCGGCTCCGTCGAGGAAAGCGCGAAGGGCCAGGCGTCCATCTTCGCGCAGTTGCCGGTGCTCGCCATTGCCGTGCTCACGCTGCTCATGATCCAGCTGCAAAGCCTCACGCGCGTGCTGATGGTCGTGCTGACCGCACCGCTCGGTCTGATCGGCGTGGTGATCGCCCTGCTCCTGTTCGGGCAGCCGTTCGGCTTCGTGGCCATGCTGGGCGTGATCGCCATGTTCGGGATCATCATGCGCAACTCGGTGATCCTCGTGGACCAGATCGAAACGGACATCCGCGCCGGGCACAAGCGCTTCGACGCCGTGGTGGGCGCCACGGTGCGCCGCTTCCGGCCCATCATGCTGACCGCCGCGGCCGCCGTGCTCGCGCTCATCCCGCTCTTGCGTTCGAACTTCTTCGGGCCGATGGCGACGGCGCTAATGGGCGGCATCACGATTGCGACCGTGCTCACGCTGTTTTTCCTGCCCGCGGCTTACGCGGCCGCGTTCCGCGTGCGCAGCAGCGAGACTGACGAGACCGGCAAGACGCCGGAACAGGCATCATGAAGACGGATTCTTCGACATTGGCGTCGGGCCCGCGTGCAACGGCGCGTTCGCCCGCAACACGTTTTCCGCACGCGCCCGGCTTGCTCGCCGCATGCGCCGCGCTCGCGCTGGCCGGCTGCGCGATGGGACCGACCGGTGAGCCGCCCGCCATGCCGCAGCCCGAGCACTACGGTGTGCAGGCGCAACCGGCACAGACGGTCGCCGCCCAGGGCGTCGCGCAGCAGTTCGTGACGGGCGCGGAACCGGTGCCGCAATGGTGGACGCTCTACGGCTGCGACGCGCTCGATGCGCTCGTGAACGAGGGCCTCGCCAACAGCCCGAACCTCGCCGCCGCCGACCACAACCTGCAAGCGGCGCGCGAGCAGTTGCGCGGCCAGATCGGCAGCTCGCTGCTGCCGACGGTCGACGCCATCGGCATCGCGCAACGCCAGCAGCAACCCGCGATCCCACAGTTCGGCATCGACCGGCTGCAATACGCGATTTTTGCGGGCTTGATCGACGTTCGCTACACCTTCGACGTGTTCGGCGCGACCCGCCTGAACAACGCGGCGCTCGCCTCGCGCGTGAACGTGCAGGCGTTCCAGTTCGAGGCCGCGCAGCGCGCGCTCGCGGCGAACATCGTGGCAAGTGCGCTCGGCGCGGCAACGCTGCATGCGCAGATCGACACGACCGAACAGCTGATCGCGCTCGCCAATGCGCAGGCCGACGACGTGCAAAAGCGCTACGCGCTCGGCTCGGCCTCGCGCACCGATCTGCTCAGCGCGCAGCAGAGCGCGGCGTCGCTCGCGGCGAGCCTGCCGGGGCTGCGTCAGCAATGGGTCGCACAGCGCCATGCGCTCGCCGTGCTGATCGGCCGCACACCCGACCAGGCGCCGCCCGACCTCGATCTCGCCAGCCTGACCTTGCCCGCGCAGGTACCGGTAGTCATCCCTTCAGAACTCCTGAGAACCCGACCCGACATCGAAGCCGCCGAAGCCACGCTCAAGGCGGCCGCGGCGGGCGTCGGCGCCGCCACCGCGCAAATGTACCCGAGCATCACGCTTTCGGCGGCGCTCGGCCAGGGCGGCTTCAGCTGGCCGGTGGTGACTTCCGGCGCGGGCGCGCTGTGGGCGATCGGCGCTTCGCTTTCGCAGCCGATTTTCCACGGCGGCGCACTCGTTGCGCAGCGGCGTGCGGCGTTGCAGTCCTATGAGGCAGCCAATGACACCTATAAGCAAACGGTGCTCACGGCGTTCCAGGATGTCGCCGATCGTCTCGCCGCGCTCGATCACGACGCCCAGGCGCTCGACGCAGCCAGTACCTCGGCACGCACGGCCCAGGGCGTCTACGAGGACACCAACGCGCGCTACAGGTTGGGCGCGGTGCCGTGGTACGCGGTGCGCCAAAGCGAGCAGCAATGGCGTAACGCGCGGCTCGACGAAATCCGCTACCGCGGCACCCGGCTTGCCGATACGGCCGCCCTCTTCCAGGCGATGGGCAATCCGCCGGTCAACCCGGCGACGCTCGGCAGCGGGCGCGGGACGGACACGGCCGCTGCCGCTCCCGCATCGGACGCTGGAGCCGCCGCACAAGGCAAGTAACACTCGCGATTGTCCGGGCGTCTCGGCGTACCATGATCGCAAGCGCCGCGCACCTAGGTGCAACCGCTTCATGGAGACGACAGCATGTCCCGTCCATCGCTCGACTTCTGGTTCGACCTCGCCAGCAACTACAGCTATCTCAGCGTGATGCGCATCGCCGCGCTCGCCGAACGAAATGGCGTGGATGTTTACTGGCGGCCCTTCCTCCTCGGCCCCATTCTCGACGCACTCGGCTGGGAAGGTCCGCCCTTCGTCGTGCAGAAGGAAAAAGGCGCCTATGTGTGGCAGGACATGCGCCGGCAGTGCCGCAAATACGTGCTGCCGTGGCAACAGCCCAGCGAGTTTCCCCGCCGCACCGGGCTCGCGACGCGCATCGCCGTGCTCGCCGCCGACGAGCCGTGGCTGCCCGAATGGTGCCGCGCCGTCATGACGCGCAACTATGGCGACGACCGCGAAGTCGATTCGCCCGAAGCCGTCGCACAGATGCTCACCACGCTCGGATTGCCGGCACAACGGCTCATCGAGGAAGCCGGCAGCGAGGCGAACCGGCTGCGCCTGCGCGAGCGCACCCAGGCGGCTCGCGATCTCGGCATCTTCGGCGCACCGACGTTTTTCGTCGGCGAAGAGATGTTCTGGGGTAACGACCGGCTGGAAGACGCCATCGAAGCGGCGCTCGGCGCGCCGCAGAACCGGGACACTGCGTAGTCCTGTTCTTTGCGCATCACTACCGTGGAGCTGTTCGTATTCCTGCCTGTTCACGCCGTCACGTATTCGCGCGGTTCGCACAGCCAAACCTTCGGACTGCGTTCTGACGATGTGTTTTGAGGCGCGATGCCTCATACGGCCTGCCTGTGAACAAAGCCTTTGGCGTCAGCCAGTTAGCTTCGATATCCCAGGGTTATGAACAGGGGCTTCAACAAAAACTGTGGAAAAGTCGGCACGAGAGTTACCCACAGATTTCGTTGACAGCCCTGTGGAAAAGCCCTGGAAAGCTCGACCAACTCCTTGGCCCACAAGGAAATTCCGCTGACCAAACAAAACACGGCGCGCCGTTGCCGACGCGCCGTGTTTATCCGGCAGAACTCATCAAATCAGCATCAAGGCTTGTTCGATTCGAACAGATCCATGATCTGCTTCTTCTCCGTCGTCGTCACGTTCGGCGGCGTCATGCCGGCCGGCCCCATGCTGCCGGTCGCGCCGCTCGCGTCGCTCGCCGCACCGGCCGGGTTCGCCGAGTCCAGACCGATGCTCGCCACGAAGCCGTTACCCGGCGTCATGTCCGAGAAGAACAGTTCGTCGTTGATCGTCGTGAGGCCCTCGGGCATCGCCGGTTCTTCCTGCGGCACGCCGCGCAGCGCACGCTGCATGTACTCCACCCAGATCGGCAACGCGAGCTGCGCGCCGAATTCGCGGCTGCCGAGACTCTTCGGCTGGTCATAGCCCATCCACGCCACGGCGACCAGTGTGCGCTGATAACCGGCGAACCAGCCGTCCTTGGCGTCGTTGGTCGTACCGGTCTTGCCCTGCAGGTCGTTGCGATGGAGCACGTTGGTGCCGGCGCCCGTACCCGCCGTCGCCACCGAGTGCAGCAGGCTGTTCATCACGAATGCGTTGCGCGGCGAAAGCGTTTGCGGCGCATTCTGGCCCGCCACCAACGGCTGCGCGCGCAGGATCGGCTGGCCGCGCGCGTCGTCTACTTCGGCGATCAGATACGGGTTGATGCGATAGCCGCCGTTCGCGAACACGCTATACGCGCCCGCCGACTGCAGCGGCGTGACGAGGCCCGCGCCGAGCGCCATCGGCAGGTACGGCGGGGTCTTGTCCGCGTCGAAGCCGAAGCGCTGCGTCACGTAGTCCTGCGCGTCCTTCGTGCCGATGTACGAGAGGATGCGGATCGACACGAGGTTCTTCGACTTCTGCAGCGCGAGGCGCATCGACATCGGCCCTTCGGGCTGGTCGTCGTCCTTCGGCTCCCACGCGTCGCCGCCCGGCGTGCTGGGGGGGAAGTACAGCGGCGCGTCGTTGATGATCGTCGCCGGCCCAAGGCCCTTTTCGAGCGAAGCCGAGTAGATGAACGGCTTGAAGCTCGAGCCCGGCTGACGCCACGCCTGCGTGATGTGATTGAACTTGTTCTTGTTGAAGTCGAAGCCGCCGATCAGCGCGCGGATCGCGCCGTCCTGCGGCGTGAGCGAGACGAGCGCGCCTTCGACCTGCGGCAGCTGCGTGATCTGCCAGTTGCCCTTCGCGTCCTCCATCAGGCGCACGATCGATCCCGGGCGAATGCGCAGCGCCTGCGAGGCGCGCGGCGAGAGCGCGGCCGCGACGAAGCGCAGGCCCTCGCCCGTCACCGTCACCGAGGTGCCGTCGAGCTGTTGCGCCGTCACCGACTTCGGGCCCGCGTCGGTCACGACTGCCGAAACGAGGTCGCCGTTGTCCGGGTGATCGGTGAGCGCGTCTTCGATGGCCTGCTCGCGGTCGTCGCCGTCCGCGGGCAACTGCACGAAGCCCTCCGGTCCGCGATAGCCGTGGCGGCGCTCGTAGTCCATCACGCCCTTGCGCACAGCCGCGTACGCGGCATCCTGGTCGGCCGAATCGATCGTCGTCGTCACCGTGAGGCCGCGCGTATAGGTCTCGTCCTTGTACTGCGCGTACATCATCTGGCGCACCATTTCGGCGACGTATTCGGCGTGCACGTTGTACTCGGTGCCGGCCGTCTTCGTCTGCAGCGGCTCCTTGATCGCTTCGTCGTACTGCGCCTGCGTGATGTAGCCGAGGTCGAGCATGCGCTTGAGGATGTACTCCTGGCGAATCTTCGCGCGGTGCGGATTGACGATCGGGTTATACGCCGAAGGCGCCTTCGGCAGGCCCGCGAGCATCGCCGCCTGGGCCACCGTGATGTCCTTCAGGTCCTTGCCGAAGTACACGCGCGCCGCCGCCGAAAAACCGTAGGCGCGCTGACCCAGATAAATCTGGTTCATGTACAACTCGAGAATCTGGTCCTTCGTGAGCGCGCGCTCGATCTTGTAGGCGAGCAGCATCTCGTAGACCTTACGCGTGTAGGTCTTCTCGCTCGACAGGAAGAAGTTGCGCGCGACCTGCATCGTGATCGTGCTCGCGCCCTGCGAGGCGCCGCCGTGCATCAGGTCGGCCACGCCCGCGCGCAGGATGCCGACGAAGTCCACGCCGCCGTGCTCGTAGAACCGGTAGTCCTCGATGGCGAGCACGGCCTTCTTCTGAATATCAGGAATATCCTGAAAACGCACGAGCTGACGTCGCTCTTCGCCGAACTCGCCGATCAGCACGTGATCGGCGGTATAGATGCGCAGCGGCACCTTGGGCTGATAGTTGGTGAGCGCATCGAGCGACGGCAGTTGCGGCTCCATCACGACGAGCGCGTAGCCCACGAGCAGCGCACCGACCACGCAGAGCGTGCCGATCAGGCCGACGAACCAGAGCGCGAGCGTGGTGCCGATGGAGCGCCGCTTCGGGCTCCCGTCGCGCGGCCCGTTGCCGCCGGACCCGCCGCCCGATTCAGGCCGGCGAGGCGGCTGGCGCCCGTTGTTGAAGGAGGGTTCCCGATCTTCGTTCGGGTACTGCGGTGAAGGCGGTCGTTTGATGATAGGCATGACTGGAATGATGGGCGCGTCTCGCGCGCGCCGGCTGCGCGCAACTCGCGCGCATGGATGTCGACCACGGCGTCATGGCGCCAATGCGGCATACGACGTCGCCGGCTCAATCCCGGCGACGCGGCGCGACCGGCAACGCCCCCGTCCGGCCGCGCGGCGCGCACTATGGCACGCCACATGCGAATACCGCCCGTTCGGGCGCCATTCGCGAAATGTAACAGCGCATTCTAAAGAAATCGCGCACGCCGGGTCGCGCTTTTTTTGTAAGAGTTTCTTGGGAAACACTTCCTGCCCGATTTCTGGCCGTCCGGGCGCTCGCTTGCGTCGATCATGGTTTTATGCGCGAAAAGTTTCGTAACCGTCCTTGTGTAGCGCGATAAATTAGGCATCGACTGGTTGTTGACGGCAGATTTTTGCAGGCAGGGTTGTTCCTGGTCGCGCACCTTCTCATTGCGCATCGGCGCACTCGTCTTATCATGAAAGATCTGCTACACGCCCCTGTCCGCGCCCAGGCAAGCACGCATCCATTCTTACAAAAAGCTGTTGCGCAGGCAGGCAAACCGACGTCATACGAAGCCGACCCAACGGCCCGTCGATCATGAACAAGCCCAGCGAACGCATCGTCGTCTTCGTTACGCCCGCGCAAAAGCGCGCGATCTCCGCCACCGCCGACGAGCTCGGCATCAGCCTCAGCGAACTCATGCGCCGCGCCGTGATCGCGTTCAGCGCGACGAGCGATCAGGTGAAGGCCGCGAGCATCGTCGACCGGCTGAACGCGCCGCGTCAGCCCGACGCGCTCGCGCAGGTGCTGCAAAAGGCAGCGAGACCGCTGCGTGTGGGTCGAGCCGGCGCGATCCGGCCAGCAGTGGGCGCGGCGGCGGCCATCGGCGCGAGCGACGCGAACGCGGACGCGCAAAAGGCTGGCGAAGCGGCCGCGGGTCTTCACGACGACGACGCCCACGAGGCAACGCTTCAAGCGCCAAACATACCCCTGCCCGCTGCGCACACCGACGAGGCGGACGTGAGCCATGCCGCGCGCGAAATCGCCCAGGCTGTCGCCCGGCTGAGCGCCGAAGCGGCCGCTGCAGCGCAAAGCGCCGCGCTCGACACGGCCGCCGCACAATCGCTGGACGTCGAACCGCTGCAGCCGCTGAGCTCGGCGCCCTTCGCCCGCTCCCGGCGCGACGCGAGCGATCCACGCGACGAAGCCCGCAGCGACGACGCCGCGCCCGAAGGCGGCAAATACGCCTGACACGCGCAGCATCCACGCCGCCATACACACGAGTCACAATCGGCTTAACGCCCGCTTACATACGCGCCGCGAGCGCTGGGCAGGCCCGATTCCTTTAAGTCACTTTTAAGACGGGCCGTGGTGTAATATCCGCGATCGATAGCGGCGCCCGGCCTGCAGCGGTGCTTCGCGCCGCGCAGCCAGGCCCCGTCCTGATGAACACACGCGTGCAAGAAAACAGCTTCACGCTATTGCAATTGCCGCACTCGCCCCGATTTTCGCCGTGCATGCGCGCCAGGCGCAAAGCGGCGTAAGCTGGCAGATGGATCAGCCCTCTGCCGGCCGGCTGGCGCGTGAGGCCAAACCGCGAACACGCACCTCGGCCCACCACGGCCGATCTCATTTCACTGGAGGAATTCATGTCGCTTTTCGACTCCATCTCCCGCACCGTCAAGGGCCTGCTCAACGACGCCGCAGACTCGGTGCAGGATCCGTCGCGCGACGCGCGCCAGATCGTGCGTGAGCTCGACGACAGCATCGGCCGCGCGGAGAACTCGCTCGTCGAGATCCAGGCGCAGGTCGCGACGCAGCAAAGCAAGCGCGACGTGGCCGCCGACAAGGCGAAGAAGTACGAAGACGGCGCGAAGCGCGCGCTGCAATCGGGCGACGAAGCGCTCGCACGCGAAGCGCTCGGCGCGCAGCAAACCGCGGAAGCCGAACGCGACGCGCTCGCGGGCGAACTCGCGAAGCTCGAACCGTCGGTCGATCAACTGAAGCAGCAGATCGACGACATGCGCCAGCGCCGCAACGACCTGAACGCGCGCTCGAACATCCTGCAGGCGAAGCAGCAGATCGCCCAGGCGAAGGATGTCGCGGCTACGGCGCTGGGCGGCATCGGCGGGAAGAATCTCGACGGCGATTTCCAGAAGCTGGAAGAAAAGGTCGCGCTCTCGAACGCGCGCTCGGACGCCCGCCTGAATTCGTCCGACCAGTCGAGCGGCAAGGCGCTCGACGACAAGCTCGCGGCGCTCAACAAGGGTCCGTCGGTAGACGAGCGCCTCGAGGCGCTCAAGAAGCAGATGAACACGCCGGCACAGTAAGCGCCTGCGTGCTGGATGCGGCGCGGCATGATCCGTGCGGCCGATGGCAATCGGCAGGCGCGCGAGAGCGCCGCATCCCCGTATCGAATGCCATGGAGACGGGCGTCAATCCGCCCGGCCTGCAACATGAAAAAGTTTCTTGCCGCTGCCAGTATCGCCGTCGCGTCGCTCGCCTTTACGGGCGGCGTTGCGTTCGCCTTGCCGAGCGTGCAGCAGATCGAATCCGCGATGTCGCAGGGTGACTGGCAGCGCGCCGATTCCGGCCTGACCGAAGTCCTGCAGGCGCATCCGGACAACGCTCGCGCGCACTACCTCTACGCCCAGGTCCTCGACCGCGAAGGTCGTTACAGCGACGCGCTTACCCAGGTCGAGCAGGCGAAGTCGCTCGATCCGCAAATCCGCTTCACCCAGCCGCAACGTTTCGCGCAGGTCGAAGCGAAGATTCGTTCCGACGCTTCACGCGCCGGCAGTGTCAACACGAACAGCACGGGCAACCCGTTCACGCAGCAGCAGTTGGCCGCGCCCGCGCCACAGAAGCGAGGTCCTGGTATGGGCATGTGGATTGGTATCGCCATCTTGCTGGTCGGCATTGTGCTCGTGCTGCGCTGGACGCTGCGTCGCGCGAAGTCCACCGAAGACGCGAAGGCCGGCGACGACCGCCGCGACCAGCTCAAGCGCGCCACCGAGTTGCTCAACGGCGTGCGCTCGCTCAAGCTCGACGTGAAGCTCTCGACCGCGCCCGGTCACGAAGCGCTCGAAAAGGAAGTCGAAGGACTCGAAGCGCAGTTGCGCAGCCTCGTCGAAACGCTTTCGAACAGCGCGAATCCGCGGCCGCCGTATGAGCTCGAGGATCTCGAACGCCAGTTCGCGAGCCTCAAGGCGCGCGCCGAGGGCCGCGCCGATCCGAATGCGCAGCCTGCCGCGCCCGACTACGGCAGCAACTCCCCCTACGCGAGCGAAGCCGACGCCGCCTTCGGACGTCAGCCGCAGTATCCGCCTGCGCCGCCGCAGCAACCGCCGCAGGTCATCGTGCAGCAAGGCGGCGGTGGCATGGGCGGCATGGGTGGCCTGCTCACGGGCGTGCTGCTCGGCGAAGCCCTGAATCATGGCCGTGACCGCGTGATCGAGCGCGATGTGTATGTCGACGACGAGGGCCGCAGGGTTCAGCGCGACGGCAACAACGGCGGCGGCCTCGACTTCGGCCAGGGCTCGAACGACTGGGACGACGGCTCGGGCGGCGGCGGTGTCGATATGGGCAGCAACGACAGCTCGGACGACTGGAACAACTCCTGAACGCCTGAGGCTTGCCCAGCGCACGCCGCTAAAGCAACGACGGGCTCCTTCATGGAGCCCGTTTTGCATCGGCGCAAAATACGCAGCACACACACATAACGGCGGACGCACACATGGCCAATCAAGCGCTCGGCAACGGGGGCGCGCTGCGCATCGCCATCATCGGCAGCGGTTTTTCCGGCATCGGCATGGCGATCCGGCTGCGTCGCATGGGGGTGGATTCGTTCACGATCTATGAGGCCGCCGAAGGCCTCGGCGGCACCTGGCGCGACAACGCCTATCCGGGGGCCGCTTGCGATATTCCTTCGCACCTCTACTCATTTTCGTTCGAGCTGAATCCGGCGTGGACGCGCATCTTCGCGCCGCAGCATGAAATTCTCGACTACCTACGCCATTGCGCGCACAAGTACGATGTCGAGCGCTTCATCGAATACCGTTCGCGCGTGCGCGCGGCGCGCTTCCTGGAGGCGCGCGGCGTCTGGCAGGTGGAGATCGAACGCGACGGCGCGAGCACGACGATCGAAGCCGATATGGTGATAGCCGCGAACGGTCCGCTCTCGCGCCCGGCGCTGCCGCATATCGCGGGCATCGAGCGCTTCGAAGGGACGCTCTTCCACTCGGCGCGCTGGGACCACGACTACGCGCTCGAAGGCAAGCGCATCGCCGTGATCGGCACCGGTGCGAGCGCGATCCAGTTCGTGCCGCATATCCAGCCGCGCGCGGCTCAGCTCACGGTGTTTCAGCGCACGCCACCGTGGATCATGCCGCGGCGCGACCGCGCCATCAGCGAACGCTGGCGCTGGATTTATCGGCACATGCCGTTCGCGCAACGTGTGGCGCGCGCAAAGATTTACTGGCAGCACGAATCGCGCGCGGTCGGCTTCGCGGTCGAGCCGCGCCTGCTCAAGACGCCGACGAAGTTCGCGCTGAGCTACCTCGCGCACAAGGTGAAAGACCCCGAGCTGCGCGCGCGCCTCACGCCCGACTATCGGCTGGGCTGCAAGCGCGTGCTGCTGTCGAGCGACTACTACGCTGCCCTCGCGCAGCCCAACGTCGAGCTGGTGACCGACGCGATCCGCGAGGTCGTCGCCGATGGCATCGTCACCGCCGACGGTATGCATCGGCCCTACGACGCGATCGTGTGCGGCACGGGCTTCCAGGTCAACGATGTGGACGCGCCCTTCCAGGTGACGGGCGTGGGTGGCCAGGACCTCGGCGAGACGTGGCGGCGCGACGGCCCCGAGGCCTACCTCGGCGCGAGCGTCGCGGGCTTCCCGAATCTCTTTTTCGTGATCGGGCCGAACACGGCGCTCGGGCACAACTCGATGATCTACATGATCGAGTCGCATATCGCCTATATCGCGGCCTGCATCCGCGCGCTGCAGCGCTCGGGCGCCCGCACGATGGCGGTTCGCGCCGAGGCGCAGCAAAACTGGAACGCGCGCGTGCAGGCGCGCTTCGCGCGCACCGTGTGGCAGTCGGGCTGCCGCAGCTACTACCTCACGCAGGCGGGCAAGAACACCGCGCTGTGGCCTGGCTTCACGTTCATGTTCCGCCGCAAAACGCGCCGCGTGCGCACCGCCGACTACGCGTTCGAGCGCTAGATGCGCTGCGGCTGCCCCGCGTACACGCGCGTCTCGTAGGCGAAGTTGACGGTGCCGTCCTTTTGCGTGGCCTCGAACAGCTCGCGCAGCGCCGCGAGCATCGGCTCGTGGCGTTCGTCGCCCGCGCGCGGCGCGTATGACGACGACATCAGCCGTCCGCGCAGGCCATCGAAGTCGAGCAGTTGAGCGTTCGGGAATACGGTCTGATGCTCGAAGCCATCGCCGAACCAGTGGGCCATCGCGGCCGAGTCCGGATAGGTCTCGGCCACGCGCGCGTAGTCGGGGCAAAAACGCTGCAGGAGCGCCTCGTAGCCTGCCAAAAACGCCGAGCCCTCGAGCAGGCGGCTGTTCCAGAACAGCACGATCTTGCCGCGCGGCTTGAGGATGCGCGCGAATTCGCGCTGCGTGTCGGTCTTGTGGAACCAGTGAAACGCCTGTGCGGCGCTCACGAGATCCACGCTCGCGTCTTCGAGCGTCGTCGCCTCCGCTGTGCCCGCCACGCTGCGATAGCCTTGATAGCCGCCTAGCAGTTCGTCCGCCGCGGCGCGCATGGCCGCGTTCGGCTCGACTGCCGTGACAGGATGACCCGCGTCGAGAAAGAGCTTCGTGGAGAGGCCCGTACCCGCGCCGATGTCGGCCACGGGCGCGCCCGGCGCGATGCCGCACTCCACATGCACGAAAGTCGCCACTTCGCGCGGATAGGTCGGCCGGAATTTTACGTAATCTGCGACCCGGTCGGTGAAACGCCGGGTGGAATCGTCGATCATCGTCTGCCCTATTGTCGTTCAACCGCCGCCGCCGAGGAGCTTCACCAGCTCCCAGAGGAAGCGCAACACCATCACGATCAGCTCCCAGAGCTGGATCAGCTGCTGCCAGAGCGCGAGCGGCGCGCTCCCGCCGAAAATCGCTTCTATCATCTTGCTCCCGTCGCGACGCCCCTTTGCCCCTCTTTTCCGGCTTTCGGAGCGCCCGAGTTCCCGATCATAGCGCCAGGCGCCACCCCTGCGCTCAAGTCGCCGTATTACGCGCCGTAAACCAGTTCAGAAAGCCCGGCGATCGAACCTGCCGACGACCGGGCCTGCAGCTTTGGGCAGTTGTCCGCAGCTTTCATGGCGCACCGGGAAAGGAGACACCCGATGGCACGTTTGCGTTTGTTGGGCCTGCGCGGTCGCCGCGCGGGGAAATCCGCCGGCGTCGTCGGCGACATTGCCGCACATGCCGGCAGGCTCGGTATCGAGATCTGCGACGTGGCGGGCCATGTCGACGAAGTCGCCGCGCGCGTGCAGCGTCAGACCGACGTCTGCCACGCCCTGCGCGAGTCGGCGGCCCACACCCTCGCCGGCAACCATCAGATCGCCACGGCGGCCCGCGCCATGCGCGAGCTGAGCACCGGCACCGCCGCCACCGTGCAGCAGTCGCAGCAGACCATCGAGGAGTCGCTTGCCGACATTCACGGTCTCGTGGAGAGCGTCACCGTCATCGAGACGCAGATCCGGGCGCTCAAAAGCGCGCTCGCGCATGTCTCGAAGGTCTCCGAGGAAATCTCCCTGATCGCGCGGCAAACCCAGCTTCTCGCGCTCAACGCGGCCATCGAAGCGGCGCGCGCGGGCGAGTCCGGCAAGAGCTTCGCCGTGGTCGCGGCCGAGGTGAAAAACCTCTCCGCCAAGACGGCGCAGGCCACCGGCCAGATCGAGCAGACGCTCGGACAACTCACGCAGCAGACCGAGCAACTCATCGCCGAGGGCACCGCCAACACCGAACGCGCGCATCGCGTGCGCGAGGGCACGCACACGATCGGCGAGGCCGTGCACAGCACCGGCCAGGCGATCATGCAACTCGACGAGCACGCCGGCCAGATCGCCCAGCTCACGGGCGAGATCGAAACGAAATGCGACGGGCTCGAAAGCCAGGTGGGCGAAATGGTCGCGGGCGTCGAAGATTCGGGGCGCAACTTCGTGCAGGCGAAGGATCAGCTCGGCAAGCTGCTCGAGGTCTCGGAAACGCTCATCGAGCTGTCCGCCGCAACCGGCGTGGAAACCGACGACACCCGCTTCATCGAGACGGTACAGCGCGCCGCCGCCCAGGTGAGCAAGCTGTTCGAAGGCGCGCTCGCGCGCGGCGAGATCGGCGAAGCGGATCTGTTCGACAGCGTCTACGCGCCGGTGCCGAACACGAACCCGCAGCAGCATATGACACGCTTTACGGCCTTCACGGACCGCGTGCTGCCCCCGGTCCTCGAACCGCTGCTCACGTTCGACGAACGCGTCGCCTTCTGTGTCGCGATCGATCCGCGCGGCTACATACCGACCCACAATCGCAAGTTCTCGCATCCGCAGGGCGCCGACCCGGTGTGGAACGCCGCGAACTGCCGCAATCATCGAATCTTCAACGACCGCGCGGGCCGCGCGGCCGGCTCGCATACCAAGCCCTTCCTGCTGCAAACCTATCGTCGCGACATGGGCGGCGGCACGTTCGTGATGATGAAGGACGCCTCCGCGCCGATCTTCGTGAACGGGCGGCACTGGGGCGGGTTTCGTATGGGATATCGGCTGTAAGGACTGCGCCGAATAAAGCAAACGGCGCGCGGACATGACTGCCCGCGCGCCGTCTATTGCAGGCGCTTCGAAGCGCGGCGGCGCTCAGACCGCCATCGCCATCCGCTTGCGCTCCGCGCGCTGCATGAAGTAGTTGCCGGCGATCACGCCCACCGTCACGACCGCGATGAAGAGCGTCGCGAGCGCGTTCATCTCCGGGTTCAGGCCAAGGCGTACGCGCGAGAACACCACGAGCGGCAAGGTGGTCGAGCCCGGGCCCGAGAGGAACGCCGAGAGCACCAGATCGTCGATCGACAGCGTGAACGACAGCAGCCAGCCTGCCGCAAGCGCCTGCGAGATGAGCGGTAATGTGATCTGGAAGAATACCTTGAACGGCGTTGCGCCAAGGTCCAAGGCCGCTTCTTCGAGCGACGGGTTCAGCTCGCGCACGCGCGACTGCACGATGATGGCGACGTACGAAATGCACAGCATGACGTGGCCGATCCAGATCGTGAACACACCGCGCCCCGCGGGCCAGCCGATCAGCTTGCCCATTTCCACGAACAGCAGCAGCAGCGAAATGCCCTGGATCACTTCGGGAATCACGAGCGGCGCATTGATCATGCCCGAGAAGAGCGTGAAGCCGCGAAAGCGCCCCATGCGCGCGAGCACGAAGCCCGCCCACGTGCCGATGAACACCGAGGCGAACGCTGTCATCAGCGCAATGCGCAGCGAGAGCCACGCGGCGGTGATCAACTCGTCGTCGGTGATGAGCGCCTGATACCAGCGCGTGGAAAAGCGCGTCCACACCGTCACGAGTTGCGACTCGTTGAACGAGTAGACGACGAGGCTCAGGATCGGAATATAGAGGAACGCGAAGCCGAGGCCGAGCGCGATGAACTGCAGAACGCGATTCGGTTTCATTTGCCGCGGCCCTCCAGTTCCTTCGCCTGATAGTGCTGGAACAGCGCCATCGGCACGAGCAGCAGGAGCACCATCGCGCAGGTCACCGCGGAGGCCATCGGCCAGTCGGCATTGTCGAAGAACTCGTTCCACATGACGCGGCCGATCATCAGCGTGTTCGCGCCGCCGAGCAGCTCAGGAATCACGTACTCGCCCACCGCCGGAATGAACACGAGCAGGCAGCCGGCGATGATGCCGTTCTTCGAGAGCGGCAGCGTGATCTCCACGAACGCGCGCCACGGCTTCGCGCCGAGGTCGTAGGCGGCTTCGAGCAGCGTGAGGTCCATCTTCACGAGGTGCGCATAGAGCGGCATCACGAGAAACGGCAGATACGAATACACCATGCCGATGTAGACGGCCGTGTTCGTGTGATACAGCTCGATGGGCGAATGGATGATGCCGATCGACATCAGGAAATTGTTCAGCAGTCCGTTGTTCTTCAGGATGCCGATCCATGCGTACACGCGGATCAGGAACGACGTCCAGAACGGCAGCATCACGGCCATCATGAGGATGTTGCGCGAGGCCGGATTCGAGCGCGCAATGTAATACGCCATCGGATAACCGATGATGAGGCATAGCAGCGTCGAAATCGCCGCCACCACGACCGAATTCACGTAGGTCGCGAAGTACAGGCTGTCCTGGAACAGGAACGCGTAGTGCGAAAGGTCGAGCGAGATATGCCAGATGCCATCCGCGAACGACGTCAGCTCCGTGTACGGCGGAATGCCGAGTTGCTGGTCGGCGAAGCTGATCTTCACCACCAGGATGAACGGCACGAGGAAGAACAGCAGCAGCCAGATGAACGGGCCCGCCACGACGGCCGTACGCCCGGTCAGGTTGAAGCGTTTCGCCGGCCAGTTCAGGATGCTGCGCAAAGTCGTCGCGCTCATGACGTCAGCACCACACCGGCCGAAGCGCTCCAGCGCACGTAGACTTCGTCTTCCCAGGTGGGCGAATCGATCTCGGAGAGCGCGAGGCTCGACATGTTCGCGATCACCGTTTTGCCCGAGTCGAGCTTGACGTGATAGAGCGAGTAGCCGCCCATGTAGGCGATGTTCTTCACTACGCCCTTGCCCCAGTTGAACACGCCCTCGGGCGGCTTGCGCGTGAGCGAGATACGCTCCGGGCGCACCGAGATCGTCACAGGCATGCCGAGCGGCCCGGTGATGCCGTGGTTCACGTAGAGGCGCACCGGCAGCTCGGGGCACTCGACGAATACATGGTCGGGCTCGTCCTCGACCACGTTGCCATCGAAAAGATTGGTCGAGCCGATGAACTCCGCCGAGAAGCGGCTGTTCGGGAATTCGTAGACCTGGTTGGGCGTGCCGAGCTGGACGATCTCGCCTTCGCTCATCACCGCGAGGCGCCCCGCCATCGTCATCGCTTCTTCCTGGTCGTGCGTGACCATGATGCAGGTGACGCCGACCTTGTCCAGAATGTTGACGAGTTCGATTTGCGTGCGCTGGCGAATCTGCTTGTCTAGCGCCGACATCGGCTCGTCGAGCAGGAGCAGCTTGGGGCGCTTCACGAGCGAACGCGCGAGCGCCACGCGCTGCTGCTGGCCGCCCGAGAGCTGATGCGGCTTGCGCCTGGCAAAGCGCGTCATCTGCACGAGTTCGAGCGCGTTGGCCACCCGGTCCTTGAGCTCGCCCTTCTTCACGCCTTCCTGGCGCAGCCCGAAGCCCACGTTCGACTCCACCGTCATGTGCGGAAAGAGCGCGTACGACTGGAACATCATGTTGACCGGACGGCGGTACGGCGGCATCGACGCGAGATCCTCGCCGTCGATCATGATCTTGCCCGAGGTCACGGTCTCGAGACCCGCGAGCATGCGCAGCAAGGTGGACTTGCCGCAGCCCGAGCTGCCGAGCAGCGCGAACAGCTCGCCCTTCTTCACCGACAGATTGACGCCCTTCACGGCGGTCGTCTCGCCGAACTTCTTGACGACATCGACGATCTGCACGAAGTTGTCCGCGGCCGAATCTGCCGCGGTGAAGCCCGAAGGCAGCGAGCCGGCGGATGCCGGCGCGCTCGACTGGTCACTCATGATTCTCTCTGCCCTGCCTGTTTCTGCGTGAATGCTGGACGGGGTTGACGAACAAAGCCCCCGGCATCGTGCCGAGGGCTCGGGGTAAAACGGGATCGAATTTCAACCGCGGCTGCGAGCGCGTCAGCGGCCCGACTTGAACTCGGTCCACAGACGCGTCTGCAGGCGCTGGATCTCAGGCGGCAGCGGCTTGAGCAGGAACAGCGTCTTCAGGACTTCGGGCGGCGGGTACACGGCCGGGTCGTTGGCGATGTCCTTGTCCACGTACTTGCGTGCTTCCGCGTTCGCGCTCGGGTAGTAGACCGCATTCGTGATCGCTGCGTGGACCTGCGGCGTCTCGATGTAGTTGATCCACTCGTGCGCGGCTTCCTTGTGCTGAGCATCCTTCGGGATGGTCATCACGTCAAACCAGATCGGCGCGCCGCCCTTCGGGATGTAGTACTCGATCTTGTAGGGCTTCTTCGCGTCGATGGCGCGGTGCTTGGCAATCACGACGTCGCCCGACCAGCCGTACGCGAAGCAGATGTCGCCGCCCACGAGGTCGTTGATATAGCCCGACGAGTTGAACTGCGTGATGTACGGACGGATCTTTTTCATCATCGCGAGCGCGGCGCGATAATCGTCCGGGTTCGTCGAGAGCGGGTCCTTGCCGATGTAGTGCAGCGCGGCCGCGAACATCTGGTCCGGCGCGTCGAGCACGGACACGCCGCAGGCCTTCAGCTTCGAGATGTTCTCGGGCTTGAAGAGGATGTCCCAGTTGTCGAGCGGTACATTCTTGCCGAGGATCTGCTGCGCCTTCGTGACGTTATAGGCGAGACCCGTCGTGCCGTACGCCCAGGGCACCGCATACTTGTTGCCCGGATCCGCGCCGGCGACGAGCGCCATCAGCTGCGGATCGAGGTACTTGAGGTTGGGGATCTTCGACTTGTCGAGCGGCGCGAAAATGCCGGCGGCGATCTGCTTGCCTGCGTAATTGCTGGTCGGCACGACGATGTCATAGCCCGAGTTGCCAGCGAGCAGCTTGGCCTGGAGCGTGTCATCGCTGTCGTAGTTGTCGTACTTGACCTGAACGCCAGTCTGCTTGGTGAAGTTCGGAATCGTGTCCTTGGCGATGTAATCGGACCAGTTGTACACGTTCAGCTGCGTGTCCTTCGCCACCGACGTCATCCACGGCGCCGCGCACAGTGCGAGCGCGGCCAGTTGCGCCACAACCCCTTTCTTCATCCCGTTCTCCGATCCTGACCGGCTCCGGCCGGCCGCCTGCCTCGCTTCGTGCCGTGCTCCGTTTCACCTGTGCACGGCTCCCCTGACTTTCCCAGAACCTACCATCAAACCCGCCCGGCAAGAAATAAAACGCGGGCGTGTCGCACAAACGGAACATGAGCCCTGGAAGGCCGGCAAGCCGTGCGCGGACGGTAAATCGCGCGCAATTTTAGCCGTTTCACGGGCCGTGTCCACAAAAAACCGCTTCGGTGGCGCATGCGCGCGACGCCCGGCTGCCAGCGGGACGCGGCGGCGCCCTTCACCTTGCTATCGCCTTGCAGCGGCCTGGCCGATTCATCACGCATCGCACATCGCCGCCGCTCGCCTGGAGGTGCGGGCGGCCGCCCCGCGCCGTATCGGTTAACATAGCGGCGTTCCGTACCGAAGCCGGCGCGCGCGATGCCCGGCCACGCCCCAAGGTTCTTCAATGGCATCCAATCTCCACGACCTCCCCGACAGCCCGTGCATCGGTGTGTGTTCGACCCTCTTCGACGACGTCTGCAAAGGTTGCGGGCGCACCGCCGTGGAAGTTTCCAACTGGGTATTTCTGAGCGACGAAGAAAAGCGCGCCGTGTGGGAGCGCATCGAGCGCGACGGCACCGCCATGCGCTTCCAGAAAGACCGCGCCTGAACGCGGATAAAAAAACGCCGGGCAAGCCGGCGTTCGAAAAAGCGGTGATGAGGCGACCGATCAGAACTTCATGCCGACGCCCAGACCCACCACGAGCGGATCGATATGCAGCGTGCCGAGAGACGTGCCGCCCAGCGACGCGTCGGTGTGCATCCAGATCTTCTTGATATCCGCGTTCACGAAGATGCGCTTCGTCACCTGGAAGTCGATACCGAACTGCAGCGCCGGGCCCCAGCTGTGGTTGTCGATCGAAACCGATTGGCCGCCTGCGTGCAGACCGTTGTTGTAGAACAGCGTGTAGTTGATACCCGCGCCCACGTACGGCCGCACCCTGCCCGCGTTGTTGAAGTGATACTGCAGGAGCAGCGTTGGCGGCAGCACGCCCACGCCGCCGAGTGCACCGATATTCGACGTCACCTGGTTGCGCGACGTGCCGAGAATCAGCTCGACGCCGATGTTGTTGGTCGCCATGTAGGTGAAGTCGACCTCGGGCACGATGGCGTTGTTCACGTCCGCGCCAAGCGCGCCGAGCGTACCGCTGCCGCGCGCGTCCGGCGCGATTTCGATCGCGCGCAGGCGCACCAGCCAGTCGCCTGCGTAGATGCCCGAGTCGGGCGAACCGGCCGCGCTGGCCGGCACTGCCAGAAAGACCGCGCCCATGGTGAGCGCGGCAGTTGCTGCTGCCTTTCTAATTGCTTTATACATCGTTGATCCCCGTGTCTGTAGGTCTAGCCTTGAAGGCCCACAAATTGTCAGAGACGGGGTCTGGCGCCGTTTTGATACGTGTCAAGCCAGTGCGAAGGCTGCGCGCCGTGCGACCGCAGGTCGCGCAGCGCCGGTCAGCAGCAACTCCAACAGGTCGCGGACGCTGCGGATCGCATTGCCGAACGGCAACGCTTCACGCCCGCGGAAGAACAAGCCGTTCGCGACGTCGCCACGCAACGCCGCGGCAAGGCGCGTGTCGATGCAGAAGTGGCCGAACTTCTCGATGCCGTCGCGCAGCCCGCAGGCCGAAAGACATTCGAGACCGGTTGGGCAAGCAAGCTTGAGCGAGCCGATCTTGGCGCGAATGCGCGACTCGTTGCGCAAGTAACGTTCGAGCCACGGCGTTTTCACCGCGCGCGCGGGCAGGCCCGTCACACTCACGAACTCGACGATGTCTTCAGGCTTCGCTTCGGCGAGCACGCGCTTGAAGTCGGGGTGCGCGTCGCCCTCCTCGGTCACGGCGAACGGCGTGCCGACCTGCACGCCGTTCGCGCCCGCCTCGAGCCATTTGCGCACGGCCTCGTGGCTGTTGACGCCGCCCGCCACGACGAGCGGCACGTCACGCCGCGAAATGCCGAGCGTGGCATAGACGCCTTCGAGTTCCTCGAATATCTTCGTGAAGGCGAAGCGCTCGTTGCCCATGTCGGCGATGTCGGTCACGCCGAGGTGGCCGCCCGCGTAGGCCGGATGCTCGATCACGATGGCGTCGGGCAGGCGACCCTTCTTCATCCACTTCTTGAGCACGAGCGCGACGCCGCGTGCGTCCGACAGGATCGGCACGAGCGCGATATCCACGCCCGCCGTGAGGTCGGGCAGATCCAGCGGCAGGCCCGCGCCCATGACGATGGCGTCGGCGCCGTGCTCGCACGCGGCGCGCACGTAGTCGGCATGGGCGTTCACCGCCTTCATGACGTTCACGGCGATCATGCCGTTGCCGCCCGCAAGCTTGCGTGCCGCCGCGATTTCGCGGCCGAGCGCGACGAGGTTCGCGCGTGCGAGCGTTTCGTGCCGCGGGTCCGCGCGGCACATGTCCATGAGGTCGCTGTGATGATGGCGCAGGTCGATGCTCGCAATCGTGCCGAGCGCGCCTTCACGCGCCACACTGCCGGCCAGCCGGTGTGCCGAAATGCCGACACCCATGCCGCCCTGCACGACGGGCAGGAGTTGACGACCGCGAATCTGGAGGGGAGCGAAGGAGTGGCCAGGAAACATGTTGTGCTCTGTCGATGACAAAGCGCTTATGGTCGCGCGTACCCCACATATGACATTGACGCACATCAAAGAAAAACGCGGACTTCAGCAAAGAAGTCCGCGTTCATGACTTGCATCAACACGTCGTATTAAAAGATTTGCGATAGCGCGCGACGAGATGCCTCATCAGCCCTTCGGCACCTTGAACTGCATCGACTTGTATTCGAGGTATTCCTCGAGGCCATACGCGCCGTTTTCGCGGCCGTGTCCCGACTGTTTGAAGCCGCCGAAGGGTGCGGCCATGTTCCAGGCGCCGCCGTTGATGTCGATCTGGCCCGTACGGATACGGCGGGCCACGCGCATCGCGCGCTCGTCGCTGCCGGCCCAGACCGCGCCGCCGAGGCCATAGAGCGAGTCGTTGGCGATCGCGACGGCGTCGTCTTCGTCCTTCGCCGTGAGAATCGTCAGCACCGGGCCGAAGATCTCTTCCTGCGCGATGGCCGCGTCGCGCGGCACGCGGCCGAACACGGTCGGTTTCACGAAGAAGCCCTGCGTCACGCCTTCCGGCATGCCGGGGCCGCCCGTCACGAGTTCGGCGCCGTCGGCCATGCCGCGCTCGATGTAGTGCAGCACGCGTTCCTGCTGCACTTTCGAGGCGAGCGGGCCGAGCTTCGCTTTGTCGTCGCGCGGGTCGCCCACCTTGAACGCCTCGGCGGCCTGCTTCGCGAGGTCTCGCGCTTCTTCGTAGCGCGACTCCGGCACGATCATGCGCGTGTGGGCCGAACAGGTCTGCCCCGAGTTGAGGAAGCACGCGCCCACCGTGCCTTTCACGGCAGCCGCGAAGTCGGCGTCATCGAGCACGACGGCGGCGGACTTCCCGCCCAGCTCCAGCGCGACGCGCTTGACCGTGGCCGACGCGACTTCCGACACACGTTTGCCCGCACGCGTCGAACCGGTGAACGACACCATGTCGACGTCCGGATGGCGCGCTAGCAGCTCGCCCACCACGGGACCGTAGCCCGTCACGAGATTGAACACGCCCGCGGGCAGGCCGGCGTCGTGGATGGCCTCGGCGAGCACGAATGCGTTCAGCGGCGCGACCTCGGAGGGCTTGAGCACGACGGTGCAGCCGGCGGCGAGCGCGGCGGCGACTTTGAGCGTGATCTGGTTGAGCGGATAGTTCCACGGCGTGATAGCCGCGACGACGCCCACCGGTTCGCGCACGACGAGCGAGTTGCCCACGCGCTCCTCGTACTGGAACTCGCTTGCGAGCTGCGCGTAAGCGCCCCAGTTGTAGACCGGGCCGCCCACCTGAATGGCACGCGCGAGCTTGAGCGGCATACCCACTTCGCCTGCGATCAGCTGCGCGAGTTCGTCGGTGCGGGCCTTGAGATTGTCGGCAATTTTTTGCAGATACGCCCCGCGCTCGGCGGCGGGCGTAGCGGCCCAGCCGTCGAAGGCGGCGCGCGCGGCGGCGACGGCCGCTTCGGCATCCGCTTCGATCCCCTCGGGGATGCGGCCCATCACCGCCTCGGTGCCCGAATCGATCACGTCGATCGTGCCCTTGCCGTGCGGGGCGACCCATTGGCCGTTGATGTAGAACTGCGCGTAGTCGTTCATCTACTTGTCTCCTGTCTGTCGATGGCGGCTTGCGCTTTAGCGCTTACTGCCATCCCATGCAAAGCTCTGTGTTCGTTCGCGATTTCATCGCGGCGCTCGCCGCGGCGACAGTGCATTCTAGCGTGGTTGACGCATACGTAAAGCGAGCGCGCCGTAGGCTAAGGCACGCAGGCCAAAAACAAAACGGGCGACGCTCACGCGCCGCCCGTTTTCATTTCACGCCTCGATCAGCGATCGAAACTCATTGCAGCCCCTGGCTCACCAGGAAGTCTTCGTAGTTGCCGCTGTAGTCCTTGACCGTGCCATCGGTTTTCACCTCGATGATGCGGTTGGCCAGGCCGTTCACGAACTCGCGGTCGTGCGACACGAAAATAAGCGTGCCTTCGAACTTTTCGAGCGCGATCTGCAACGACTCGATCGATTCCATGTCCATGTGGTTGGTCGGCTCGTCCATGAGCAGCACGTTGTGGCGGCCGAGCATCAGCTTGCCCCAGATCATGCGGCCCTTCTCGCCACCCGACAGCACCTTCACCGACTTCCTGATGTCGTCCGCATTGAAGAGCAGACGGCCCAGCGTGCCGCGCACCGACTGCTCGTCGTCGCCTTCCTGGCGGTACTGGTCGATCCAGTCCATCAGCGTCACGTCGGCCGGAAACTCTTCGTACGTGTCCTGCGGCATGTAGCCGACGTTCGCATTCTCCGCCCACTTTACCGAGCCGTTGTCGACGGCCAGATTGCCGAGCAGCGAACGCAGCAGCGTGGTCTTGCCCGCGCCGTTCTCGCCGATGATCGCGATGCGCTCGCCCGGCTGCACGCTGATGCTGAGCTTGTTGAAGATGCGGCGCTCGTACGTCTTCGTGATCTCTTCCGCGACCACGACGATGTTGTGCAGCTTCTTCTCGAATTCGAAGCGGATGAACGGGTTCTGGCGCGACGAGGGCTTGAAGTCCTCGATCTTGATCTTGTCGATCATCTTCAGGCGGCTGGTGGCCTGACGTGCCTTCGACTTGTTCGCCGAGAAACGGCGCACGAAGTCCTGCAGGTCGGCCACGCGCTCCTTCGCCTTCTGGTTCGCGGCCTGCTGACGCTCGCGCGCCTGCGTCGACGCCAGCATGTAGTCGTCGTAATTGCCCGGCCAGACCTTCAGCGTGCCGTAGTCCATGTCCGCCATGTGCGTGCAGACCTGGTTCAGGAAGTGTCGATCGTGGGAGATGATGATCATGGTCGAGTTGTACTCGTTCAGAACATCTTCCAGCCAGCGGATCGAATTGATGTCGAGGTTGTTGGTCGGTTCGTCGAGCAGCAGCACGTCCGGCTTCGAGAACAGCGCCTGCGCGAGCAGCACGCGCAGCTTCCAGCCCGGCGCCACGCCGCTCATCGGGCCGTTGTGGAATTCCGTGCCGATGCCGATGCCGAGCAGCAGTTCGCCCGCGCGCGCTTCGGCCGTGTAACCGTCGTACTCGGCGAACTTCGCTTCGAGTTCGGCGGCATGCATGTAGTCGTCGTCGGTGGCTTCGGGGTTCGCGTAGATCGCGTCGCGCTCGCTCATCGCGGCCCACATTTCGGTGTGGCCCATCATGACGACGTCGAGCACGCGCACGTCTTCGTACGCGAACTGGTCCTGACGCAGCTTGCCCAGACGCACGTTCGGCTCGAGGATGACGTTGCCCGAACTCTGCTCGAGATCCCCACCGAGGATCTTCATGAACGTGGATTTGCCGCAACCGTTCGCGCCGATCAGGCCATAGCGGTTGCCTTCGCCGAATTTGACCGAGATGTTCTCGAACAAGGGCTTCGGCCCGAATTGCATGGTGATGTTGGCGGTAGAGAGCACAGCGCGTCCCGGAAAGTAGATCGACGAAAAACCTGTAATTTTAGCAGGTTATGCCACTTCGCGCGCGAGTTCCAGCCGCGCGGACAGCCTTGCTCCGCGCAGCATGACACGGCAGGAAGTGAACAATGTGAAGGCCGCCATGCACGCCGGTTACAACGGGGCCGCATCGCTCGCGAGGCCCTGCGGGTGCCTGATCAGGTCACGCTTCGCCGCTGCGCGGTGTCTGCAGCACGTCGATGAAGCCCGAAAAATCGGCCTGCTCGAGGCCCATGGCTGCCGCGAGACGGAGCAATTGCTGGACCGTGCCCGAGACGGGCATAGGCGTGCCGGTCTGAGCGGCCGCGGCGGCGATCGTGTCCACGTCTTTCTGGAACGTTTTGAGCGTGCCGATGGATTCGAACGCGTCTTGCGTCATACGCGGCACGAACGTGCGCAGCAACGTCGAATCGGCCCAGCCGCCCGCAAGCGCCTCGGGCAGCTTCGCCGCCTCGATGCCGCTGCGCCGCGCGAGGCTCACCGCTTCGGCAATTGCGGCGACCGTAGCCGTGACGATGGCCTGGTTGCACAGCTTGGTGGTCTGACCCGCGCCCACGCCACCCATATGGGTCACGCGCGCCGCGTAGGCGCCAAGGATCGGCGTAACGGCTTCGACGTCGGCCGCTGCGCCGCCCGCCATGATCGCCAGCGTGCCGTTTTGCGCGCCCGCCACGCCGCCCGAAACCGGCGCGTCGATCCAACCCACGCCGAAAGCCGCCGCGCGCTCCGCGAGCCTGCGCGTCGCGTCGGGAGGAATGCTCGAATGATCGACGATGCGACGCACGCGCACGCTCGCGCCGGGCGTACCGGCCAAAAGCCCGTGTTCGCCGAACACCACCTGCTCGACCGCCGCCGCGTCGGCGACGCACAGCAACACCACGTCAGCCTCGCGCGCGAGTTCGCCAGGCGTCGCGGCCACCTGCGCGCCGTCGGCGATCAGCGCCTGCGCCTTCGCCGGCGAGCGGTTCCACACGCGCACTGCATGCCCGGCGCGCAGCAAGTGACGGATCATCGGCGCGCCCATCAGCCCCGGTCCGCAAAAACCCAACACCTGCCCGTCCATTTTCTCCGTCTCCTGTCGATCGCCGTTGCGCATTCACGCCTGCAAAACGGGCACGTCGAATGCTCGTTTTCGCGCGAGGCGTCATGATAACTGGCGCCGGGCTTCTCTCATCTTTGCCCTTGCGCCCCGGTCCGTTACCTATACTCGATTGACGCGCCGACGCCGCGCGACCCACGAGGAGACTCTGCCATGAACGACCACGTCTACAAGCAGATCGAACTTACCGGCTCGTCGAAGGTGTCCAGCGACGACGCCATTCGTTGCGCCATCGCGCGGGCATCGAAGACGTTGCGCTACCTGCACTGGTTCGAGGTCGTGGAAACGCGCGGCCTGATCGAAAACGATCAGGTCTCGCACTGGCAGGTCACGATCAAGGTCGGCATACGCATCGACGACTGACGCGGCGCTGCGTTGCGCTGCTAGAACGTCAAACGGCTGCGCGCGCCTCTCAGCGCTACACGCAGCCGCTTCGCGTACGCACGGCGAAATCGTACGAGGAATGCAACTCGCACCCGCGCCGTGCAGGACGGGCGAGCGCGCCCGGCATATGCCTATTTCGGCAGCGAGCCGTCCACGCCTTCGACGTACCAGTTCAGGCGTTGCAGTTCCGGGTCGGTCAGCGTCTTGCCGGCCGGAACCTTGACTGCGCCCGTCTGATCCTTGATCGGGCCCGTGAAGACGTCCCACTTGCCGCTCGCGATCTGTTCTCGCTTCGCGGCGACCGCCTTTTGCGCGTCTGCCGGGAGCTCGGACGTGTTGACGTCGCCGAGATCGACGGCCTTTTGCGGAATGCCCCACCACACGGGGTCGTTCTTCCACTTGCCATCGAGCACCTGCTGGATCGCCGCGACGTAGTACACGCCCCAGTTCGCCTCGACCGAGCCCAGGTGCGCGTGCGGGCCGAACTTCTTCATGTTCGAATCCCAGCCGAACGCGTGGACCTTCTTCTCTTCGGCGGTGGCGAGCGTCGCGCTCGAATCGGTGTTTTGCAGCAGCACGTCGGCGCCCTGGCCGATCAGCGTTTCGGCGGCCTGCTTCTCCTTGCCCGGATCGAACCAGCTGTTGATCCAGATGACCTTGGTATGCACCTTCGGATTCACCGAGCGCGCGCCGAGCGTGTACGCGTTGATGTTGCGCACGACTTCGGGAATCGGCACCGAGGCGACGAAACCGAGCGTGTTGGTCTTCGTCGCGTAACCCGCGGCGACGCCCGCGAGATACGCGCCCTGATACATGCGCACGTCATAGGTGCCGAAGTTCGGCGCCTTCTTGTAGCCCGTCGCGTGCAGGAACACGGTGTCCGGGAAATCCTTCGCCACCTTGAGCTGGAAGTCCTGGTAACCGAAGCTCGTGCCGAATATGATCTTGTTGCCCTTGTTCGCGAGATCGCGGAACACGCGCTCCGAGTCCGCCGACTCCGGCACGTTTTCCACGCGCGTGATCTTGATCTTGTTGCCGAACTTCTGCTCGGCGACCTTCGAGCCCTGATCGTGTGCGAAGGTCCAGCCGGCATCGCCCGGGTTGCCGAGATAGACGAACGCGACGCCCGGCGCGTCGGCGGCGTGGGCCACGGGCGCGAGGGCCGCCGTGCCGCACGTGGCGGCGACGGCGAAAGCGGTCAGGATGGTTTTTTTCATCGTGGATCTCCTGTCGTGAATGGGGAACTGCGAGCGTTCAAGGCGTTTTGGTTAGTATTCCCAATAGACTGCCCGTCTTAAGCAACCGCACCTATGCGGCCCCAAAGAACGGCTTGCCGAGCGAAGCCGGCGCGTTCAGGCGGATCGTGTTCGGGTTGCGCGAAATGAGCACGAGCACGACGATCGTCGCGACGTACGGCAGCATGGCGAGGAACTGCGTGGGCACCGGCACGCCCACGGCCTGCGCATAGAACTGCGCGCCCGTGACCGCGCCGAAGAGCAGCGCGCCGATCAGGAGGCGGCCCGGGCGCCACGTCGCGAACACGACGAGCGCGAGCGCGATCCAGCCGCGTCCTGCGGTGATCTGCTCCTGCCACAGATGCAGTTGCACCACGGAGTAGTAGCTGCCCGCGAGGCCCGCCATCGCGCCGCCGAAGGCGGTCGCGCCATAGCGCACGCCGATCACGGGAAAGCCCACCGAATGCGCGACCTGCGGCGACTCCCCGACCGAGCGCAGCACGAGCCCGGCGCGCGTGCGATAGAGGAACCAGCCGACTACGGCGAACATGATGAACGCGAGGTAGTCGACAGGCGTGAGGCTGAAGAGCGCCTGCCCGACCACGGGCAGTTGCGAGAGCCCCGGAATCGGCCAGGCCGCGATGGTCGACGAGGTCGCGGCCGAGGTGTACGGCTTGCCGACATACGCCGAGAGCCCGACGCCGAAGATCGTGAGCGAGAGGCCCGTGGCGACCTGGTTGGCGAGCATGGTGAGCACGAGAAAGCCGAACAGCAACGACATCGCAATGCCGGCGGCCATGCCCGCAACGAGGCCGAGCCATGGGCTGCCGGTAATGGTCGCGACCGCGTAGCCCGTGACGGCGCCCATCAGCATCATGCCTTCCACGCCGAGGTTGAGCACGCCCGACTTCTCGGTGACGAGCTCGCCCACGCCCGCGAACATGAGCGGAATGGCGGCGGTGACGGCGCTCGATGCGAGCGAGCTGGCTTGCTGGATATCCATGTCGTGTGGCCCGTTTGATTGTTCTCTGGCTTGCGCTGGTCAGTTCGCAACCGCGACCGGATGACGGCGGCGCACGCGATAGTTCACGAAGAGGTCCGCGCCGAGCAGGCAGAACAGCAGCAGCCCCTGGAACACGCCGGACAGCGCCTGCGGCAATTGCAGCGATGTCTGCACGGCTTCGCCGCCCAGGTAGAGCAGCGCCATCAAGAGGCTCGCGAGCACGATGCCGACCGGATGCAGACGCCCCACGAACACGACGATGATCGCCGTGAAGCCGTAGCCCGGCGACCAGGTCGCCTGCAGCTGACCGATGGGACCGGCAATCTCGCCCATGCCCGCGAGGCCGGCGAGGCCGCCGGAAAGCAGCAGCGAGGTCCAGATCGTCTTCTTCTCGGAGAAGCCCGCATAGCGCGCAGCGAGCGGCGCGAGGCCGCCCACGCTCATGCGATAGCCCGCAAAGCTGCGGCGCATGAAGAGCCACACGAGCGGAATGGCCGCGAGCGTCAGGAAGATCGATGCGTTCAGGCGCGTGCCGCGCAGCCAGTGGATGCGCCAGTCGCCGCCGAAGGTCGGATAGAGCGCGTCGCCGCTGAACATTTCGGAGAGCGGAAAGTTCATGCCCTGCGGGTCGCGCCACGGACCGCTCACGAGCCAGATCAGTAGCTGCGTGGCGACGTAGGTGAGCATCAGGCTCGTGAGGATCTCGTTGGTGTTGAAGCGGCTCTTGAGCCACGCGGGAATTGCCGCCCACGCCATGCCGCCCAGCACGCCCGCGAACATCATCAGGAACAGGATCCACCAGCCCGTCGATTGGTCGAAATAGATCGCCACGCCGCTCGCCGCGATGCCGCCCAGCACCATCTGCCCTTCCGCGCCGATGTTCCACACGTTGGCGCGATACCCCGCCGCGAGACCGAGCGCGATCAGGCATAGCGGCGAGGCCTTGAGCAGGAGCTCGGACCAGCCGTTGATGCTCGACAGCGGTTCGATGAAGAACGCGTGCATCGCCTGCAAGGGATCGCGGCCCACGAGGCCGAAGATCAGGAAGCCGATGGCGAGCGTGAGCAGCGCCGCGATGAGCGGCACGGCGATGCGCACCGTGCGCGACGGCGTCGTGCGGGCTTCGAGTCGATACGGAAAGATCATGGTCGTGAAGTCGGTGGACGGTCTCTGGTGGTCGATGTGCTTTAGCGCGTTGTTATGTGTCGCCGATCATGCGTTCGCCACGGTCTGCGCGGGCGGCTCGCTGTCGGGCCTGCCGCCTCCGTCTCCGCGATCCGCGCGCTCGCCGAAGAGCCCCGCCATCCAGCGGCCGATTTCCTCGGCGTTCGTCTCGCCGGTCAAACGCGCGGGCGAAAGGCGTCCGCCCGCGAGCACGGCAATGCGGTCGCAGATGTCGAAAAGCTCTTCCAGTTCTTCCGAGATCACGAGTATCGCCACACCGCGCGCCGAAAGATCGAGCAACTGCTGGCGAATGAATGCGGCCGCGCCCACGTCCACGCCCCAGGTGGGCTGCGCGACCACGAGCACCTTCGGCGCCTGGAGAATCTCGCGCCCCACGATGTACTTCTGCAGGTTGCCGCCCGAGAGGCTTTGCGCGAGCGCATCCGGGCCGCCGCAGCGCACATCGAACGCGCCGATGCAGCGCTCGGCGAACGCGCGCATCGCGCCGGTCCTGAGCCAACCCGAGCGCACCATGCCTTCGCGGTGTGCCGTGAGCAAGGCGTTTTCGGCAAGCGACATGGCCGGGACCGCGCCGCGCCCAAGGCGTTCCTCCGGCACGAAAGCGAAGCCGAGCTTTCGGCGCGCCCCAGCCGAAAGGCGTCCCGCGGCCTTGCCGCAAATCCTGACGGCATCGGCGCTCACCCCGTGACGGGCCGCTTGCGCCTCGCCCGAGAGCGCGGCGAGCAGTTCCGCCTGGCCGTTGCCCGAGACGCCGGCGATACCGAGTATCTCGCCCGCATGCACGCCGAACGAAACGTCGTTGAGCGAGGTGCCGAACGGATCGTCGCTCGGCATCGACAGATGCCGTGCTTCGAGCAGCACGTCGCCGGGCGCGTGTGCGCGCCGCGTGTAGTCGGGCAGTTCGCGCCCGACCATCAGCCGCGCGAGCGACGCATGCGTTTCTTCGCGCGGAATGACGCGGCCCGTGACCTTGCCGCCGCGCAGCACGGTGGCCGTGTCGCAAAGCTCCTGGATTTCGTCGAGCTTGTGGCTGATATAGAGAATGCTGCAGCCTTCGGAAGCGAGACGCCGCAGCGTGCCGAACAGCTTGCGCACCGCTTGCGGCGTGAGCACCGAAGTCGGTTCGTCCATGATCAACAGACGCGGATTCTGCAGCAGGCAGCGCACGATCTCCACGCGCTGACGCTCGCCCACCGTGAGGCTATGCACGTGGCGCTGCGGATCGACATCGAGGCCGTATTGCGCCGACACCTCGCGAATGCGTTTGCCGAGCGTTTTCAGGTCGAACGGTTCGTCGAGCGAGAGCGCGATGTTCTCGCCGACGGTAAGCGTTTCGAACAACGAAAAATGCTGGAACACCATGCCGATGCCGAGTTTGCGCGCCCCAGCCGGACTCGCGATTTCGACGGCGTGGCCTTCCCAGCGGATCTCGCCCGCGTCGGGCCGCACCGCGCCGTAGACGATCTTCATGAGCGTGCTCTTGCCCGCGCCGTTCTCGCCGAGCAAGGCGTGGATTTCGCCCGGCGCGACCGAGAGCGTGACATCGTCGTTCGCGCGCACCGCCGGGTACTGCTTCGTGATGCCGGCAAGCGCGAGGCGCGGCACATCGCTGCCGTTTTGCCCAAGCGTTGCCTGACGAGAAGAAGAATCACCCATGGAGGTTCCGCCGTTGTACGTAATTGCTGTTCGTTAACCCGATTGACGCTGGCCGCCGTGCGGGGGTGACGATACCTGTTAGCCCTGCGAAGGTCGAGCCGTCAAAATTCGCTGTTGCCTCGCTGCATGAGGCTGGCCGGCATAACCCCGGCGCGAGCCTCGGGGTAAGCCTCGCTTGACGCCACTTTTTGTCCATATTAAAAACGATATACCCCCAAGCCTCATCGATCAGCCAGAACATATAATTCGGAGAATTCATGAGTCAGCAACGCGAGGCGATCGACACGTACCTCTTGCGCGTCTTGCACACGCTTCTGATGGAGCGCAGCGTGACACGCGCAGCCGTCAAGCTCAATCAGTCCCAGCCCGCAATCAGCGCGGCGCTTCGGCGCCTGCGCGACATCACCGGCGACCCGCTGCTCGTGCGCGGCAAGTCCGGCATGGTGCCGACCGAGTACGGCCTGCGCCTGCTCGAGCCCGTGCAGAACGCACTGCGCGAGATCGAGCGCATCCGCTTCCAGCAGCACAATTTCGATCCGGCCACCTCTATCCGTTGCTATCGGATTGGCTGTCCTGACTATTTGAACGTCCTGTTCGTGCCGACCGTGGTCGAGCGCTTCCGCCTGGCCGCGCCCAACGCCACGCTCGAGTTTCACTCGCTCGGGCCTGCGTTCGACTACGAGCTCGCGCTCGAGGAAGGCAAGCTCGATATCGTCATCGGCAACTGGCCCGAGCCGCCCGAACAACTGCACCTGTCGAACCTGTTCGTCGACCAGATCGTCTGCCTGATGAGCAACTCGCACCCGTTCGCCAAGCGCGGCGGGCTCACGCTCGACCAGTATCTGAACGCGCCGCATCTCGCGCCCACGCCCTACTCCGTGGGTCAGCGCGGCGCCATCGACGTGCACCTCGCGCGCGAGCGCCTCAAGCGCCACGTGGTCGTCACGCTGCCGTACTTCAATCTCGCGCCCTACGTGCTCGTGAAGTCGGACCTGGTCTTCACGACCACGCGCCTGTTCGCCGACCACTATGCGCGCTTCCTGCCGCTCACGGTCGTACCCGCGCCGCTCGACTTCCCGCCGATGCAGTACTACCAGTTGTGGCACGAACGCTGTCATTACTCGGACGAAGTACGCTGGTTACGCAGCCTCATCGCCGAAGCGACGAAGACGCTGATCGACAAGCCTTGAGCAGCACGGCCGCACGATGCTGCGGCCGCCTGACCTTTCAGTACGTCCATGCGTGGCGCGCTTGCCTCAGCGCGCCATCTGCACGAGTTGCGCCGCGAGCCGGTTATGCCGCTCGATGACCGGCCCAAGCTCCACCGTCTGCAACACGCCGTCCTTCACGACCACGCGCCCGCCGATCACGCTCAGCGCGACCTGCGAGGGTGCGCAGAAGACGAGCGCAGCAACAGGATCGTGCAGCGCACCCGCGAAAAGCGGCTGGCGCAGGTCGAACGCCACGAAGTCCGCCGCCATGCCGGGTGCAAGCGCGCCGATGTCGTCGCGGCCCAGCACCTGCGCGCCGCCCAGCGTCGCGATTTCGAGCGCTTCGCGCGCCGTCATGGCATCCGGCCCGAAGCCCACGCGCGCGAGCAGCATGGCCTGCCGCGCCTCGGCCACCATCTGCGCGCCGTCGTTCGACGCCGAACCATCCACGCCGAGCCCGACCGGTACGCCGGCGAGCCGCATCTTCTTCACGGGCGCGATGCCGGAGGCGAGCCGCATATTCGAGCACGGGCAATGCGCGACGCCGGTGCCGGTCCGGCCGAACAAACCGATGCCGTGATCGTCGAGCTGTACGCAGTGCGCATGCCAGACGTCGCGGCCCACCCAGCCCAGGTCCTCCGCATATTCGGCGGGCGTCATACCGAACTTTTCGCGGCTGTAAGCAATGTCGTTGGCGTTCTCGGCGAGATGCGTGTGCATCGACACGCCGTAGTGCCGTGCGAGCACCGCCGATTCGCGCATCAGTTCGCGGCTCACCGAAAAGGGCGAGCACGGCGCCACGACGACGCGCAGCATCGCGTACCGGCCCTCGTCGTGATACGTCTCGATGAGGCGCTGCGTGTCGGCGAGAATCGCGTCCTCGCGCTCGACCACGGAATCGGGCGGCAAGCCGCCGTCCTTCTGGCCGACGCTCATGCTGCCGCGACTTGCATGAAAGCGCATGCCGATGCGTTGCGCAGCCCGAATGCTGTCGTCGAGGCGGCTGCCGTTCGGATAGATGTACAGATGATCGCTGGACGTCGTGCAGCCCGAGAGCAGCAGCTCCGCCATCGCGGTGAGCGTCGAGACCTCGATCATCTCGGGCGTGAGGTTCGCCCATACCTTGTAGAGGCTGGTGAGCCAGCCGAACAGTTCGGCGTCCTGCGCGGCGGGCACGGCGCGCGTGAGGCTCTGGTACATGTGGTGGTGTGTGTTGACGAGCCCCGGCGTCACGAGGTGGCCGCTGGCGTCGATCACCTCGTCGGCCGTGGCGGGCAGGTCGGCCGTCGGGCCGACCGCGACGATGCGGTTGCCTTCGACGTAGAGCCCGCCGCCGCGAATCTCGCGACGCGCGCCGTCCATCGTCACCAGCATGTCGGCGTTTTTCACCAGCAATGTCTTGCCGGGCTTTTGTGGGTCTTGCGGGTTTTGCCGCTGTGCGAGAGTGGGTTCCATCGTCCTTGTTCGCTCCGTTGTCGTGCCGCCACGAGCCCTGGCTTTTCGTTCGGACTCGCGCACGGCACGTGAACCAGACGCCCTCGCCTCACCCGCCGACCTCGCCGGTCGCCCAGGCGCCCGGTGCCGACGCGTCCCGACGAGGACGCCGCTGGCCCGGTTACCCGGCGTCCACCGCCGTCTTCGGGACGCGCAGCACGCGCTGCGCATGGCCTATACGATCCGCAACCAAAATAGTCGTGGCAATTCGCGCCGCTGCGATACCCAAATTTACGCCACGCATATAAAGGTCGATTTTTGGCGTCGCTACGATGCCAACAAGGGACGCGCGAATCCGGGGCGCAATGAGCGACAGCATCCAGGCAGTCCCAGGGCTCACCCTCATGCGTGTCGCTTTATCTTTCCTATCGCGCGCGCGCGCCGGGTGCGATCGTTCTTAAAATGCGTTCACGGCGCTCGCTTCGATCCGCCGACGGGTATGTAGCCACTGATGTGGAGCCTCGATCCGCCGCAATGCATCATGCATGGGATCGAGAGCTGCCGCTGAAACCTCGCAATCGCACCAGGCACTCACAAGGAAAACTGCGAATGGGCAAGCTGACTACCCACGTGCTCGACACCGCGAACGGCCGTCCCGGCGCGGGCATCAAGGTCGAGCTCTTTGCGCTCTCGGGCGACGCGCGCCGCGCGCTCAAGACCGTGACCACCAATGACGACGGCCGCTGCGACGCGCCGCTGCTCGAGGGCGTTGCGCTCGCCAAAGGCGAATACGAACTCGTGTTCCACGCCGGCGACTATTTCGCCGCTCTCGGCACGAAAGTGCCCGAGCCGCGCTTCGTCGACCGCGTGGTGCTGCGCTTCGGCATCGCCGACGCGGGCTCGCACTACCACGTGCCGCTACTCGTTTCGCCGTGGTCGTACAGCACCTATCGGGGCAGCTGAGCGTCAATCGGGCGGCCACCGCAACACGAACTCGTAGGGCATTCCGGGCGATCTTCCAGCCCGACTCATCAAGCCCGAGGACATACAAAAAACAATGGCAGCGCGGCAGCGCGCATGGGTCACTCTGCGGCCCCAACGCTACGCGGCGCGCTCATACCCCGCAGTTAGCACGTGCGTTCAGACGCGCGCGCAATGCATCAGGACTGGAGACGTTTCATGGAAGGCTTTATTACCGATTGGCTGAACCTCGCACTGCGCTGGTTCCACGTCATCGCGGCGATCGCCTGGATTGGCGAGTCGTTCTATTTCGTCGCGCTCGACAACAGCCTCAAACCGCCCACGGACCCGAACCAGCGTCGTCGCGGCGTGTTCGGCGAGCTGTGGCACGTGCACGGCGGCGGCTTCTACAACATGCAGAAGTACACCGTGGCGCCGCCCGAAATGCCCGATGACCTTCACTGGTCGAAGTGGCCGTCGTACACCACGTGGCTCTCGGGCGCGTCGCTCTTCACGGTGCTGTATCTCATGGCGCCGAACACGTATCTGATCGACAAGAACGTGCTCGACATGGGTCCTGTCGTCGCAATCTTCTCCGCGCTCGGCTTCCTCGCCGCCGGCTGGATCGTCTATGACTCGCTGTGCCGCGTGCTTGGCACAAAGGACAAGCTGCTGGGCGTATGCGTAGGCCTCTATGTCGTGATCGCCGCCTACCTCGCCTGCCACATCTTCTCTGGCCGTGCCGCGTACCTCATCATGGGCGCGATGCTCGCGACGATCATGTCGGCCAACGTGTTCTTCGTCATCATTCCGGGCCAGCGCAAGATGGTTGCCGCGATGCTCAAGGGCGAAGTGCCGAACCCGATCTACGGCAAGCGCGGCAAGCAGCGCTCGGTGCACAACACGTATTTCACGCTGCCCGTGGTGTTCGCGATGCTGTCGAACCACTACGCCATGACCTACGCCCACGCCTATAACTGGGCCGTGCTCGTGGTGATCATGCTGGCCGGCGCACTGATTCGCCAGTTCTTCGTGATGCGTCACCGTGGCCAGCAGCTCTGGTATCTGCCGATCGGCGGCGTGGCCCTGATGTTCGTCGCGCTGGTGTGGACGCTGCCGCGCCCGGTCGTGCCTCAGGCCGAAGCCGCGAACGCACCGTCGCTGAAGGTTTCCGACATTCAGCCTATCCTGCAGCAACGTTGTGCGGCCTGTCACTCGGCGCACCCGACGTTGATGGGCGCAGCGCCGGCCGGCGTGATGCTCGATACGCCCGACGAGATTTCGCAGAACGCGCAGCGGCTCTATCAGCAGGCCGTGACGCTCAAGGCGATGCCGCTTGGCAACGTCACTCACATGACCGACGACGAGCGGCAGAAGATCGCCACCTGGTTCCAGGGCGGTGCGAAGCAATGATGTAGTTGGCAGCGCGAGTGGTTTGCCTCGCGCTACGTGAGATGTGACTGGAAGGACCCGAGGCGCGACGCGCTTCGGGTCCTTTTGCCTTTGGTACGGTCGTTGCTGAGGGGGTTGCGCGTTGGGCTGCGAACCATTCGGGCTGGCGACGGCAGGCGCATCACGCAGTCGGGCGCCGCTGAGCAAACAGAGCGCGTATGCCAACGACCCTCGCCACCTGATCCAATCGACGTATTGAAGCGTCGCACACAGCCATGCATGACTCGCCACGTTTCACCGCGCCTTCATCCGCAAAACGCAAAAAAAGCCACGTCTCGGACGTGGCTTTCTCCTGCTGATACGGACTGCCTGGTAATTCCGCGAATTAGCGCATCGCCGCCTTCATCGCTTCTTCCGTCAACCAGAACGACTCAGGCAGATCCTGCTCGTTGAGATTGAGCCCGTCTCCACCGCGGTCGACGACGATGAAATCGCTCACCTCGCCCAACGCAATCAGCGGGTGATGCCAAACGCCCTTCGCATAATTCACGCCCTGCCAGCCGCGCGAAACGAACGCGCGAACCCGGGTGACATCCAGATCGCCCGCCGGTGCGACCACCACGAGATACGGCTTGTCGTTGAGCGGCACGAATGCCTGACTGCCCAGCGGATGCCGTTCGAGCATCTTCACTTCGAACGGCAGCTCGCGCGGCTGCCCGCGAAAGAGATTCACGAGCGTGCGGCCGCCCTCGTCAGTCACATCCACTTTCGCGAGATCGTGAAAGCGGATGGTCGTCCCTAGATTGATCGGAATCTGCTTCGCACCCGCGAGTTCGATCACGTCGCCGAAGGGCGCGAACGCCTCGGGCGTGAGCGGCTCGATAGTCAGCGTCGTCCTTGTTTCACTCATGATGGCCTCGTCAGCGTATCAGGCGAGCGTGCCCCAGAGGCGTACACGCGACACGCCGCCGTCCGGGATGATGTTGAAGCGCACGTGCGTAACCGCGCCAAGCGCCGCGAGTTCGCTTTCGTAGTAGTGCTGCTTGTCCATCCGCAGCTTCTGCTCGCCGAGCAGCACCGGCCAGAACATGGCCTGGGTCACGAGCGAGCTGTCCGTGCCGCCCACCACGCGCGCGGCCTGGAACGAGCAGCGATCGGGATAGTTGCCCTTGAAGTGCGCCGTATCGACTTCGATCTTCCTGATGATGCCCGGCTGTGCGAGCGCAATGATCGCCCAGTCGTTGCCCGGCTCCCGGCGGCGGCGCGTTTCCCAGCCGTCGCCCATGTTCACGCCGCGGCCCGGCATGAGCAGCGTGGAGGCCATGCCAAAGTGCTGGTTGTTCGCGCTAACGAGGTACGCACCGTTTTCCATAGCGGCCAGGTCGAACAGTTCGGTACGGCTCGCGCCCGCCCAGTCCACCTGCGGCTGGCCGTACACGCGCAGACGCGCGATGCCGCCATCGGGATAGATATTCACACGCAGGTGCGTGTACGGCTTGTCGCTCGACACTTCCACGTAATGGTGGCTATTGCCGTTCAACGAGGTCGAAGGAACGATCTCCGTCCATTGTGTCGTGGCCGCGGGTGCGCCATCGGCCACGTACGCGCCCTCCACCGATGCCGCCGGCGGGTAGTTGCCGGTGAAGTGGCTCGTGTCGATATCGAGGCCCTTGATGACGCCGGGGCGTGCGAGCTTCACGATGCACCAGTCATAGCCGGTCGTGCGCTTGCGGCGCGTTTCCCAGCCGTCCATCCACTTGCCGTGTTCGTCGTACTTGCCCGGAATAAAGACGGCCGGCTCCGGATTGAGCATGCGATCCTTCGGCGCGAAGAAGTCGTCGCTCGCCTCGAGCGCCTGCGCGCCCAGGCGCGGGTCCGCGAGATTCACGAAGCGGCGCGTGAAATCGGGGGCGTTGGGGTCGAGAGTCGGGAGTGCCATCGTTGTCTTCCTTCGTGTCTTTTCTGTAGATCAAAACGGCGCTGCACCCCTTCCGCGAGAAGCCGGGGGGCGCGTCGCCACGTTACGCGTCGATCAGTTCGTCCAGCCTGAAGCGCGCAATGCGGTAAATCTGGTCGAGGCTCGCGCGCATTTCATCGGCGCGGCTGTTGTTCACGCGCGCCTCGAAGTTCGCGATGATGCCGTGGCGGTCATAGCCGCGCACCGCGAGGATGAATGGGAATCCGAACTTCTCGCGATACGCGCCGTTGAGCGCCAGCAGCTTGTCGAACTCTTCCTGCGTGCACTGGTTCAGACCCGCGCCGCTTTGCTCGCGCGTGGATTCGGCGGTCAGCTCGCCACGCACGGCGGCCTTGCCCGCAAGTTCCGGGTGGGCGTTGATGAGCGCGAGCTGCTGCGTCTCGCCGGAGGTTTCCACGGCCTGCGACATGGCGCGATGCAGCGCGTCGATGCTCGCAAACGGGCGTTGCTGCGCGGCCGCAGCGGCGACCCAGGGCGAGTGCTCGAAGATGCCCGAAAGTGCCGCCACGAAGGCGTCGACCGAGGCTTGATTCAGCTGTTCGAGGGTGTAGTGCATTGCCTTCATGCGGCGGCCCCGCGGTGGTCGTTCTGCTGCGGTTGATAGGGATGATGCTCGCGCCAGTGGCGCGCGATGTCCACGCGGCGCGTGACCCACACGCGCTCGTGTTTCTCGATGTGATCGAGAAAGCGCTGCAGCGCGCGAAAACGCCCGGGGCGCCCGAGCAGCCGGCAGTGCATGCCGATCGAGAGCATCTTCGGCGCTTCGTCGCCTTCTTCGTAGAGCACGTCGAATGCGTCGCGCAAATAGGTGAAGAAGTGGTCCGCCGTGTTGAAGCCCTGGGGCGACGCGAAGCGCATGTCGTTGGTATCGAGCGTGTAAGGCACGATCAGTTGCGGCACCGACGTGCCGCCGGTGACCTCCACGTCCATCCAGAACGGCAGGTCGTCGCCGTAGTAATCGGAGTCGTAGAGGAAGCCGCCATACTCGGCCACGAGGCGATGCGTGTTCGGGCTGTCGCGTCCCGTGTACCAGCCGAGCGGACGCACGCCCGTCACGCGCTCGATCGCTTCCATGCCGAGCTTCATATGCTCGGCTTCCTTGGCGGGCGAGACGTCCTGGTAGTGAATCCAGCGATATCCATGGCACGCGATCTCGTGGCCCAACTCGACGAACGCACGCGCGACTTCGGGATGACGCTCGATCGCCATGCCCACACCGAACACGGTGAGCGGCAGGCCGCGCTTTTCGAATTCGCGCAGGATGCGCCACACGCCCGCGCGCGAGCCATATTCGTAGATCGACTCCATGCTCATATGGCGCGCGGGATAGGCCGCGGCGCCCACGATTTCGGAGAGGAACTGCTCGGAGCCGGGGTCGCCGTGCAGCACGCAGTTTTCGCCGCCCTCTTCGTAGTTGAGCACGAACTGCACCGCGACGCGCGCCTGGCCGGGCCAGTTGGCCTGCACCGGATACCGGCCATAACCGATCAGATCGCGGGGATATTGGGGATCGAGTGGCATGCTGGTCGAATCAATCGAATAGAGAGAATGAAACGCAATATCCGCACAACGGCGAGGCACCGCGAAACGGCCGCTGGCGCTGCATTGCAGGGCCTCGCGGACGGTCCGCGCAACCTGCTCACAGGACCGGACCAGTGTAGCGAAATCACCTGGACGCGCCCATACGCACGCTCAGATAGTACGGGTCAAGCGAGGTGTATGTGGCCGCCCGATACGACGTGATCCGGGTGGCCACCTCCGCTTGCGCGCGCTGCGCGTTTACCCGTAACGCAGCGGCCGCACGGGCGGCGGCGTTTCCGTGGCCGGGGCGGGGTTGGCCGGGCTGAAACGCGCGAATTCGCCGTCATAGCGCTTGGCGAGCGGGCGCGCGAAGTCGCCGCGCTTGGCGGTCGTGAGGCGCAGTGCGACGAGCGCCTCGACCCACTTCACAGCGGCCGTCACGCCGTCGACCACCGGCACGCCGAGCGCGTCTTCCACCTGCGCGCACAGGCTCGTCATGCCCGCGCAACCGAGCACGATCGCGTCCGCACCGTCTTCTTCGAGCGCACGGCGGCACTCGTCGACGATCGCGCGGCGCGCGGCCGACCCCGGTTCATCGAGTTCGAGCACAGCCACGTCGATCGCGCGCACGTTGCGGCAAAAACGCGTCATGCCGTAACGCTCGGCGAGATGCCAGGCCATGGCGCGCGTGCGCGAGAGCGTCGTCACGACCGAGAAGCCCGGCGCGAGCACGCTCGCCGCATGCATCGCGGCTTCCGCGATGCCCACGACGGGCCCGCGCGCCAACTCGCGCGCCGCGTACAAGCCCGGGTCGCCAAAGCACGCGATCACGTAGCCGTCGAAGCCTTCGCGCTCGCCCGCCTCCACTTCGGCGAGCAGGCCAGGGGTGGCGAGCGCCTCGTCGTAATAGCCTTCGATCGACGGCGGGCCCATCGTCGGGCTCACCGCCACCACCTCCGTGCCCGGTGCGATCACGGCGCGCGCGCACTGCTCCATCGCGGCGGTCATACGCTGCGTAGTGTTCGGATTGATCAGTTTGATGCGCATTTCGATTCCTTCGTCGATGCCTGGTTTTACGCGCAGCTCATGCGTTCGCGCGAGCACGTTCGCCCATCGTGAGCGCACGGTAGAACAACGCGCCGAGTGCGGCACCGATGAACCACGAGAAGTTCGCCGCGCCGCCGAGCGAAGGCACCATCACGCAGAGAATCGCGATCACGGCGGCGGGCAGCAAGGCCGACACCGCGCGCCAGTTCACGCCGTTGCGATACCAGTACGCCCCGTTCGGCGACACCGTGTAGAGATCATCCACGGCAAGACGACCGCGCTTCACGAGATAAAAGTCGATGATCAGCACACCATACAAAGGCCCGATGAAGGCGCCGAGTATGTCGAGCGTGTAGTGAATCACGGCCGGGTTGTTGAAGAGATTCCACGGCGTGATGAAGATCGAGGCCACGGCGGCGAGCATGCCACCCGCACGCCAGCTGATGAGCCGCGGCGCGACGTTGGAAAAATCGAACGCGGGCGAAACGAAGTTCGCGACGATGTTGATGCCGATAGTCGCGATCGTGAACGTGAGCGCGCCGAGAATCACCGCGGTCGGATGATCGATGCGGCCGACCGTTTCGACGGGATCGGTAATCAGTTCTCCGAACACAGGCAGCGTTGCCGACGTCGTGATGACCGTGACGAGAGAGAAGGCGAGGAAGTTGACCGGCAGCCCCCAGAAGTTGCCCTTGTGCACGCTCTTGAGCGACTTGCCGTAGCGCGAGAAGTCGCCGAAATTGAGCATCGGCCCCGAGAAATACGACACCACGAGCGAGATCGCCGTGATCATCACGGGAATCACTTCGGTACCGTGATACTTCACGCCGCCGAGATTCAAACCGATGTTGTGCCAACCCGCGCGATACACCATGTAGCCCGCGAGCGCGAACATCACGACATAAACAGCCGGCCCCGCGAAGTCGATGAACTTCTTGATGGTCTCCATGCCGTTCCAGAACACGAGGGCCTGCAGCACCCAGAGCGTCATGAAGCCGGCCCAGCCGACCGCGGAAAGCCCGAGCAAGCCGTGCTTGTGCACGTCGGCATAAGGCATGAGTTGCGGAACGAACTTGAGCACGACGATCACGAGCGCGCTCGAAGCGAGATAGGTCTGGATGCCGTACCACGCCACGGCGATGAGGCCGCGAATCACGGCGGGAATGTTGGCGCCGAGTACGCCGAAGGTGCCGCGACACGCCACCGGATACGGCACGCCGTGACGCTGGCTCGGCCGCGCGATCAGATTGCAGAGCACATTGACGATGGAGATGCCGACGATCAGCGCGACGAGCACTTGCCAGCTCGTGAGGCCGAGCGCGAAGAGGCTCCCCGCGAACACATAGCCGCCGACGCTATGCACGTCGGACATCCAGAACGCGAAGATGTTGTACGCGCCCCAGGTCTGCTCCTTGAGGGGAGCCAGGTCGTGGTTGTAGAGCCGCTCGCTGTAGCCGGCCGGCAAGCGCAGATTGTCTGCGGACTCGCTGCTTTCGCCAGATTCGAAGTTGGGCACTGCCGGACTGCCAGGTGACGCGCTGAATTGAGCCATGATCCGCTCCTTGGATGGATATGCCGACGGAAAAAAGACGCCTGAACGCCTCGAAACGCGTGCGTACCGCCGCTGGACGCGGCCGCCGCGATATCCCCGAATGGTCTGGCCTTCTCGGGCACTGCGCCGGTCGCCGTCTGGTGGCGCCCTGTAACGCTGTGCCTGTTCTTGCCGTACGCATGCATTGCATGCGCCCCACTCCATCCTTTTCAGCCGCGGCAGCCACCTGTCGAAGCGGGCTGTCGCGCTTTACTGCAATCCCTTACTGCAATCCGTTTTAGTGCCGCTTCGCATGCGTATCAGCGTGCAAGCGTGGTCGCCTCGCGCGCACTGAACACTTCCTGCAAGTCGACCGAGGCGCCTCCCGGCCGGTCGAGCATCCTGAGCTCGACACCCTGTAAATGGCGGACCATGAGCTCGACGGCCGCTTTCTCGTCTCCGGCCTCGAGTGCCGCGAGAATCGCCTCGTGATCGTCGAACGAACACGGACTGCGTCCCGGCGATTCGTAGAGCGCCGAAATCAGCGTGGAGCGCGCCACGAGCCCGTTAAGACAGTCACACAGCACCGTATTGCCGGTGAGCGTGGCCAGCGACGTATGGAACTCGCCCGAAAGCCGGATCCACGTCGGGAAGTCGCGCCCTTCGAAGGCCTTGCGCTCGCGCCGGATCGTCTCGCCGATGGTCTTCAGCCGACGGTTGCCGTGCTGCGCGCTGCAAATGCGCCCCACTACTGCCAGCTCGATGATCCGTCGCATCTCGAACACCTCGTGCACTTCCTGGAGCGACGGGCTTGCGACGAACGCGCCACGATTGGGCTCCAGATCCACGAGGTGGTCCTTCGCGAGCAGCGCGAGCGCCTGGCGGATCGGGCCGCGCTTCACGCCGAATACTTCGCACAACTGTGCTTCGGTCAACTTCGCGCCGGGCGGCAGCCGGTGCTCGAGAATCGCTGCGCGGATTCGCGCGGCGATCGCCTCGGGCTTCATGCCGGTTGCTTCGGCGTCGATATCGGTCTTTCGCATGGCTCGTGTCTCTATGCTGGGTATCCTAGGTTGGACATAAATATTGTCAACAATTATGTTGGCGAACCTGGGGAAGATCCCCACGTGCGCGCCGACTGCCACGTGCCTCGTATCGGTGAAAGGCGCTCCACTTCGGGGAATTCAGCACCTGCATGGTGATTTGCTGCCCCAATCCGGGCGAATTTTTTGTCAACAATTTAGAGAAGAAGCGTTGGCGTGAACATTGTCAGATGCCGCCTTTGACTGGCCGTTAGTTGCATAAGGCTCCCTGAAAAAAAGCGCCCGAAAGCGCTTCCATGTCGGTGCGAAATCAACTCAGGTGCGGATACCCGCTCACGGTCAGTTCGAAACCGTGCGCGGTGGTGGTCAACTGCGCAGGTGCGCCCATCGGCAGCGTGACCATATCCGGAATATGGCCGAACGGCAGGCCCGTGACCACCGGAATGCCAACCACGGCACGCACCTGCTCAACCATTTCGCGCAGATCGTAGCCATTGTCGTAATCGAACTGCTTGTGGCCCGTGAAGTCGCCCAGCACCAGGGCTTGCTGGCGAGCAAGGATGCCGGTCAGATGCAACTGATAAATCATGCGCTCGATGCGGAACGGCTGCTCGTTCACGTCTTCGACGAACAGGATGCCGCCCTCGACCGGCGGCAGATAAGGCGTGCCGATCAGCGAAGTCAGCACGGCCAGATTGCCGCCCCAGAGCGTGCCCGAAACACTCGTCGACTGGGCCTGCGGCGCGTTCACCTTGAGCGTGTAGTTCGGTTTCGAGAGCGCGTCCCAGAAGTGATGCATCGTGAAGCTGCTGAGACTCTCGGCGCCGAAGTCGCTGCAGAGCATCGGGCCGCCGAACGTCGTGAGCCCGGCGCGCGCGAGCAGCGCGAGCTGGATGGCGGTGAAATCGCTATGCCCCACGAACGCAATGGGCTGGTCCGTCAAACGCCGTTGCAGTCCGTCGTAATCGAGACCGTGCAGGATGCGCACCGCGCCATAGCCGCCACGTACGGCGAGTACGATGTCCGGCAGGTCGCGCGATGGGTCGGCGAGGCGATTCAGTTCGGCCGCGCGCTGGCCATCCGTGCCGGCAAAACGCTGATAGCGCCGCTCGGTCGCCTGCACGCCGTTGACGTGATGGCCCTGCGCCCGCAACCGGACAAGCGCTCGGTGCACCGCTTCCGCATCATGCGGATAACCGGACGGAGCAACCAGCTCGATGGTGCGATGAATGGTCATGTCGAATTCGCTTCAACCGTGAGATTCAACCCGCGGGTCCATCCGGACCGGCTACGCCAGTCCCTCCCTGCGCCTGCTCAGCCTGTTCCCGAGCCTTGCGGCGCGCTTCCCGGCTCGCGCGGCGCCGATCGGCGAAGAACGCGCGCAGCGCCTCGCCGCACTCGTCCGCCAGCACGCCTGCGGACACGCTCGTGTGATGATTGAGCTGCTCGTTGGCGAAGGCGTCGACCACGCTGCCGCACGCGCCGGTTTTCGGATCATGTGCGCCGAACACCACACGTGCGATGCGCGCGTGCATGATCGCGCCGGCACACATCAGGCACGGTTCAAGGGTCACATAGAGTTCGCAGCCCGGCAAGCGGTAGTTACCCAGCGCGTGCGCGCCCGCGCGCAAGGCCGCCATTTCGGCGTGCGCGGAGGGATCGTGCGCGCCGATCGGGTGGTTGAAGCCCGAGGCGATCACTTCGTCGCCACGCACGAGCACCGCGCCCACGGGCACTTCGCCGGCGGCGCGCGCCTCTTCGGCGGCGGCCTGTGCGAGGCGCATGAAATGCCGGTCGCGCTCGGAGACGGGATTGAGCTGGACGTCGGATTGAGGCGCGGGTGTGGACGCCGTCACGAGCGGATCGGCGGGAACCGATCCAGCGGGCGAAGTGACCACCGGGTGCGCCTCTTCGCGTTCGCCGCCGGGGGCGTCTGGCTGGACGGGACTGCCCGTCACGCCGCCCCCGCCGGGAGCCCCGGGAGGCCGGGCTCGCCCGCTGCGCGTTCGGACAAACGCTCCGCGATGCGGCGGCGATATTCGTGCGGCACGACCATCGGTCCGCCGCGCAACGATTCGAGCGCCATGTCGAGCGCCAGCATGCGCGCGCGCAGACGACACTGCACGGCCTTGTCGCCCACCGTGGCGAGCTCGTCCTCGAGGTCGCGCAAGGCCCGCAGCTGTTCGACTGCGGGCGGCACGAAGCCCGCGTTCTTCAGGATGCGGTGGGCTATGCGCACTTCTTCGGGCACGAGCGGGTCGTCGTCGAGCGTCTGCGGCGCACCGGCGCCGGGCAGGTCGTCGAAGTGACCGCGCGCGGCCGCGGCGGCAATCCGTTGTTCGACGAGGGCATCAAGCAATTTCATCAGCAATCCACTACGTTGCGGCTCACGCATTCTATCAGGGTGAGACCTGGAAGACCGTGCGCGGCCGGCATGTGTGCCATCTACCCCCTGCAGCTTGACAGACCGACGGTTTGATGCGAATGAAAAGACGCGGGCGACGCAATCTGGAATCGCCTGATGGCAGCCGGCTGAGGCAGCCGTTCCAAGGGCTGGATGCAAAAACGCCGCTGGAGCGTCCGGCACATACCGGCACGCCAGCGGCGCAAGGAAGATATCGGGGCATTCGGCCCCGCCCTTCACTTAGTCCTTCATCACCTTGCCGACCGCGTCGACCACCACGCTTACGTTCTTCTCGTTCAGGCCTGCCACGCACATACGGCCCGAGCGCAGGATGTACACGGCGAATTCTTCTTTCAGGCGCTCGACCTGCTTCTCGCTCAAGCCCGTGTACGTGAACATGCCGCGCTGCTTCACGTAGCGAGCGAGCGCCGCTTCGCTCGCATGCGAGCGCAGGCCGTCGTGGATCGCCACGCGCATGCGCGCAATGCGCTCGCACATCGCCGCCAGCTCCTGCTCCCACGCCGCCTTCAGTGCCGGCGTGCCCAGCACGCGCGTGACGATCTTCGCGCCGTGCGTCGGCGGATTGCTGTAGTTCGCGCGCACCGAGCCCGTGAGCTGGCCGAGCACGCGGTCGGCGGCCGCCGCGTCTTCGCAGATCACGTGCAGCCCGCCGCAACGCTCGCCGTAAAGCGAGAAGTTCTTCGAGAACGAATTCGCCACGAGCGCCGGCACGCCACGGCGCGCAAGCTCGCGCACGGCGAACGCGTCGTCCTCGAGGCCCGCGCCGAAGCCCTGATACGCCATATCGACGAACGGCAGCAGGTCGCGCTTTTGCAGCACGTCGATCACTTGCTCCCATTGCGCGCGATCCAGGTCGACGCCCGTCGGGTTATGGCAGCACGCGTGCAGCAGCACGACGCTCTTCGCCGGCAGCGCGTCGATGGCCGAGAGCATCGCCTCGAACTTCAGGCCGCCCGTCACCTCGTCGTAGTACGGGTACGTGTTCACCGTGAAGCCCGCGCGCTCGAAGATGAAACGGTGGTTCTCCCACGTCGGATCGCTCACCCACACCTGGCTGGTCGCAAAATAGCGCTTGATGAAATCGGCGCCCACCTTGAGCGCGCCCGAGCCGCCCAGCGTCTGCACGGTCGCGATGCGGCCGGCCGCGCGCGACGGGCAGTCGGCGCCGAACACCAGTGCCTGCACAGCGTCGCGATACTGCGCGAAACCGGCCATCGGCAGATACGGCTTCGGACCCGGCTCCTCGAGAATCGCCGCCTCGGCCGCGTGAACGGCCTTCATGACGGGCAGACGGCCTTCGTCATCGAAGTAGATGCCAATGCTCAGATTGACCTTGTTCTGACGCGGGTCCTTCTGGAAATTCTCGTTGAGCGAGAGGATCGGGTCGCCGGGATAGGCATCGATGTGTTCGAACATGCTGTTTAACTCTCTGGACGAAATTCGGGACGAATATCAGCGCTTACGGAGCCGGCACGCCGCGTTGCAGCGCCGGCACCGACTTGCGGCACCACAGGCGGTAGGCGAGCCCAAGCACGCCCAGCCAGACCGGAATCAGGTACACGGAAATGCGCAGATCCGGGATCAGATACATTACAACGAGAATGCCGCCGAGGAACGCGAGACACACGTAATTCGTCAGCGGATAACCGAGGCTGCGGAACGTGGTCGTCTGACCGGTACGCGCCTTCTCGCGGCGGAACTTCAGGTGAATCAGGCTGATCATCGCCCAGTTGATGATGAGCGCGGACACGACGAGCCCCATCAGCAGTTCGAACGCCTTGCCCGGCATGAAGTAGTTGATGATCACGCAGGCGGCCGTGACGAACGCCGACACGCCGAGCGCCGCCAGCGGAATGCCGCGCCGGCTCACCTTGAGCAGCGCCTTCGGCGCATTGCCTTGCTGCGCGAGACCGTAGAGCATGCGGCTGTTGCAGTACACGCCGCTGTTGTAGACCGAGAGCGCCGCCGTCAGCACGACGAGGTTCAGCACGTTGGCCACGAGGTCGCTGTTCATCGCGTGGAAGATCAGCACGAAGGGGCTGCCGCCGGCCACGACCTTTTGCCAGGGGTAGAGCGAGAGCAGCACGCCGAGCGCGCCGATGTAGAAAATCAGGATGCGGTAGATCACCTGATTCGTCGCGCGCGGAATGCTGTGCGAGGGATCATCGGCCTCTGCCGCGGTGATGCCGACCAGCTCCAGCCCGCCGAACGAGAACATCACGACCGCCATGGCCATGACGAGACCCGAGACGCCGTGCGGGAAGAAACCGCCGTTGCGCCAGAGGTTCGACACGCTTGCCTCGGGACCGGCCGAGCCCGAGAACAGCAGCCAGCCGCCGAAGGCGATCATGCCGACGATCGCGAGCACCTTGACGATGGCGAACCAGAACTCGAGTTCGCCGTACGACTTCACGCTCGTGAGGTTGATGCCGTTGATCACGACAAAGAACACCAGCGCCGAGACCCACGTGGGCAGCGTCGGCCACCAGTAATGCATGTAGATGCCGACCGCCGAAAGCTCGGCCATGCTCACGAGCACGTAGAGCACCCAGTAGTTCCAGCCGGAGAGAAAGCCCGCGAACGGGCCGAAATACTTGTCTGCGAAATAGCTGAACGAACCGGCGACGGGCTCGTCCACGACCATCTCGCCCAGTTGCCGCATGATGAAGAACGCAATGATGCCGGCGACGCCGTAGCCGAGCAGCACCGAGGGGCCGGCGGTCTGAATCGTCTGCGCAATGCCGAGGAACAGCCCCGTGCCGATCGCCCCGCCCAGCGCAATGAGCTGAATGTGGCGATTCTTGAGGCCGCGTTTTAGCTGGCCGCGATTTTCACGCGTGTCGTTTGAAACCATGTCTCGTCCTGTCTCCGACTTATGTGCGCAGGGCCGAAGCATCCGGGTAGGACGCCGGCTCCGCTCCACGAAATAAAATTGCGCACACAACCTTCTGCATCGGCGCGCTGCCGGGCTTGGTGGTATTGGCCGCCAGCCCGATCGGGTGCGCCCAGTGTATAGTTGACGCGGAAAAATATGATTTCATCTCGTACGCAGGCAAACCCTGATTGATACAATTCCCTCTCGCCTCAAACCCATCTCACGCAAGATAAATGCAAAATCTCGCGCTCGATACGATCGACATGCGGCTTCTCGCCGCACTGCAGGAGCGCGGACGCGCTTCGAACCTCGAACTCGCGGCCGCGATCAAGCTCTCGCCCGCGCAGACACTCAGGCGTCACCGGCGGCTCGAGGAGCTCGGCGTGATCCGGCGCTACGAGACGCGCCTCGACGCGCAGGCGCTCGGCTTCGGCGTGGTCGCCTTCATTCAGGTAACGATGGAGCGCGGGCACATGCGCGAGCTCGTCAAGTTCAAGGAACTCGTCGCGACGTTGCCGCAGGTGCAGGAGTGCTACTCCGTGACTGGCGATATCGACTACGTTCTGAAGGTGGTGGCGCGCGATCTCAAGGCGCTTTCCGAGTTCCTGCTCGATACGCTGATGCGCGCGCCCGGCGTGAACAGCGTGCAGTCGATCGTCTGCCTCGATGAACTCAAGGGGACGAGCGCGATGCCGCTGGAAGCCTGAGACAAGCGCGCGCCAGGTCCGTCTGGCGGGGGTTTTCGGCGAAAACGCAATTTTATCTCATCAGCGGCCTGCTCGCGGCGTCGCAAGACCGGCTGATGAAATAGTCTTGCTAAAAGCCCCATCGTGCTCTAAAAAACATGCTAGTTAGCCTGTCTCCTGGCCACCCTGGACACGGCAACGGGCGGCTTCACAAGCGCGAGCACGACAGTCCATGAGTCTTCTTGAACTCAGAGGCGTTTCCAGGCACTTCGGCGCCATCCAGGCGCTGACCGACGTGACGTTGAGCCTGGAACCCGGCCAGGTGGTCGGACTCATGGGCGACAACGGGGCCGGAAAATCGACGCTGGTGAAGGTCATCGCCGGCAACTTCCCGCCCTCTCACGGCGAAGTCCTCATCGACGGCAAGCCCGTTCATTTCAGCCGCCCCGTGGATGCCCGCGCCAAGGGCATCGAGGTCGTGTATCAGGACCTCGCGCTCTGCGACAACCTCACCGCGGCGGCCAACGTCTTTCTCGGGCGCGAGCCGCGCATCGGCATATGGCCCTTTCGCGTACTCGATCACGCGGCCATGTACCGGCGCGCTGCCGAGCTGTTCAAGGAACTGAAGTCCGAAACGCGCCCGCGCGATCTCGTCCGGCAGATGTCGGGCGGCCAGCGCCAGGCCGTGGCGATTGCGCGCACGCGACTGTCCGAGGCGCGGCTCGTGCTCATGGACGAACCCACCGCCGCGATCAGCGTGCGCCAGGTCGCGCAGGTGCTCGACCTCATCAAACGCCTGTCCGAACATGGCATTGCCGTCATTCTCATCAGTCACCGCATGCCTGACGTTTTCGAAGTCGCCCACCGCGTGGTCGTCATGCGGCGCGGGCGCAAGGTTGCGGACAAGCAGACCGAAGCCTCTTCGCCGGAGGAAGTCACCGGCCTGATCACCGGAGCCATCGCCGCGGCCTGAAGCGGCCCGCGCGCGATTGTGTTGCATGGGGCCGCACTAAGCGCTGAAGCGCTAAGTGCGCGCCGACCGCTTTGCATGGGGCCGCACTAAGCGCTGAAGCGCTAAGTGCGGCCGACAGGAGACCCGGAATTGAACGATGCGCCGCAAAGGCCGAATCCGATGCCGACACTGCTTGACGATCCCCAATCCGCGAAGACCCACACCCGCTGGAGCGGACTGCTCGCGAGCCAGGTGTTCTGGGTGGTGCTCGCGACGCTCGCAGCCTGCCTCCTGCTCTCGTTCGTCACCTCGACGTTCGCCACGCAGCAAAACCTCTTCAACGTCACGCGCAACTTCGCCTTTGTCGCCATCGTCGCGCTGGGGATGATGGCCATCATCATTACAGGCGGGATCGACATTTCGGTCGGCTCGACGATCGGCCTGAGCGGCATCGTGCTTTCCGTCACGATGAACGCGGGCTACCCGATCTGGGCCGGCATCGGCCTCGGCCTGCTCACCGCGGGAGTGGTCGGCCTCGTGAACGGCCTGCTCATCGCCTATCTCAACATGCAGCCGTTCGTCGTGACGCTCGGCATGCTGAGCGTGGGCCGCAGCCTCGCGCTCGTGATCTCCGGAAGCCGGACTATCTTCGAATTCGGACCCGACGGGCACAAGTTACTCCTGCTCGGCGGCGGCAAAACGCTCGGCGTGGCCAATCCCGTGTGGTTTCTGATCGTCCTCGGCCTGCTGTTCTGGTTCGCCTTCGCCTTCACGCGCTGGGGCCGCTATGTCTTCGCGGTCGGCGGCAACCGTCATGCGGCCAATCTCACAGGCGTGCCGGTACGGCGCGTCATCTGCTCGGTCTATGTGCTGGGCGGCCTGATGGCAGGCGTCGCGGCCATTCTCGAAGTGGGCTGGCTCGGCGCGGTGACCACCGGCCTCGGCACCGGCGACGAGCTACGCGTGATCGCCGCGACGGTGATCGGCGGCACCAATCTCGCGGGCGGCGTGGGCAGCGCGTTCGGCACGATCGTCGGCGCCGCGCTCATCGAAGTGATCCGCAACAGCCTGATCCTGCTCGGCGTCGATTCGTTCTGGCAAGGCACGGTCGTAGGCGGCTTCATCATCATCGCCGTGCTGTTCAACCGGCTGGGCGGCGAGCGGCAAAACGACTGAACGCAATTCAGGGAGGCGCGGCCGGACTGCACGCGGAACCGCCGGCCGTCACCCATCACAAGAAGCGCGACTCGTTGCGCGCGGTTCCGCAGAAAGCCCAAGGCACGGGCGCGGGCTTTCCTTCCGATGACGAAAACTGTACGAGACACGCGCGCCGTACGACCGGCGCCGAACAGGAGGAAACCATGAAGAAAGCGTGGAAGTATCTCGCTGCGATCGGAGGGCTCGCGATGCTGGCCTCTTCCGCCTACGCAGCCGACAAGACCCTCGCGCTGGTCGTGAAGGGCCTCGACAACCCGTACTTCGACCTCATGCACCAGGGCTGCGACCGGGCCAACAAGGAGCTCAGCAAACAGGGCTACAACTGCTACTACACGGGCCCCGCGACAGCGGCGGATGAAAGCGCCGAAGTGCAGATCGTCGACGACCTGCTGACCAAGGGCGTCGCGGCGATTGCCATTTCGCCGTCGAACGCGCCGGCCATTGCCGAGGTGATCCGCCGCCGCAACGCGAAGATTCCGATCATCACCGCGGACGCCGATCTGCTGCCGAAGGACCAGTCGTTGCGCAAGGCGTATGTGGGCACCGACAACTACGAGCTGGGCGTGAAGCTCGGCGAGCAGTTGAAGACGCTGATGCCCAAGGGCGGCAACATCTGCCTCGTGATGGGCAACCCCGCGGCCGAGAACATCAACCAGCGCGCCCAGGGCACACGCGACGTGCTCTCGGGCAAGAAAGGCATCAAGAAGCTGGCGGGCGAAAACAACTGGCACGAGATCAGCGCCTGTCCACTCTACGTGAACGACGATGCCGCGAAAGCGAATCAGATGATGCAGGACACGCTCACCGCGAACGCCAGCACGCTCCAGGCGTTCGTGTTCGAGGGCGGCTGGCCGCTCTTCGCACCCGAGGCGTATTCGCAGGTCGTCGCGCCGATCATGGACAAGATCAACAGCGGCCAGTTCGTGATCGTTTCAGCCGATACGCTCGGGCCGGAGCTGCAGGCCCTCAAGGACCACAAGGTCAATGCGCTGGTCGGGCAGCGGCCTGAGGAAATGGGCTATCAGGCGGCGATGGTGATGCGCGACCTCGCCGAAGGAAAGACGGTGAAGCCGATCGTTCACACGGGTCTCGACGTTTGCACCTGGAAGAACGCGGATACGTGCCTGAAGCATTGAGCGCCGGAAGCAAAAAACCCGCGCCGGCACACCGTGCCGAACGCGGGTTCTTTGCTTCGCCTGCAGGCTAGCGGGAGAACGTCACTCCCATTCGATCGTCGCGGGCGGCTTGCCCGAGATGTCGTACACCACACGGTTGATGCCGCGCACTTCATTGATGATGCGGTTCGACACGTGGCCCAGCAACTCGTGCGGCAGGTGCGCCCAGTGCGCCGTCATGAAGTCGAGCGTCTGCACCGCGCGCAGCGCAACGACATACTCGTACGTGCGGCCATCGCCCATCACGCCCACGCTCTTCACCGGCAGAAACACGGCGAACGCCTGGCTCGTGAGTTCGTACCACGACTTGCCGGTTTCCTTGTCGATCGTGTTACGCAGCGTCTCGATGAAGATCGCATCCGCGCGGCGCAGCAGATCCGCAAAATCGCGCTTCACTTCGCCGAGAATACGCACGCCGAGGCCAGGGCCCGGGAACGGATGGCGATAGACCATTTCGTGCGGCAGGCCGAGCTTCACACCCAGTTCGCGCACTTCGTCCTTGAAGAGTTCACGCAGCGGTTCGAGCAGCTTGAGGTTGAGCGTTTCCGGCAGGCCGCCCACGTTGTGGTGGCTCTTGATCGTGTGCGCGGCCTTCTTGCCCTTGCCGGCCGACTCGATGACGTCCGGATAGATCGTGCCTTGCGCGAGCCATTTGGCGTCGGTGAGCTTGCCGGCTTCCGTCTGGAACACTTCGACGAACTCCGCGCCGATGATCTTGCGCTTCGCTTCCGGATCGGTCACGCCGGCGAGCTTCGACATGAACGCTTCACTCGCGTCGACATGGATCACCTTCACGCCGAGGTTGTCGGCGAACATCGACATCACCTGCTCGGCTTCGTTCAGACGCAGCAGGCCGTGATCGACGAACACGCAGGTCAGCTGGTCGCCAATCGCACGATGCAGCAGCGCCGCCGCGACCGACGAATCCACGCCGCCCGAGAGGCCGAGAATCACGTGCTCGTTGCCCACCTGCCTGCGGATCGTCTCGACGGCTTCGTCGATGTAGTGGCCCATCTCCCAGTCGGCCTTCGCGCCGCAGATGCCGAGCACGAAGCGCTCGAGCATCGCGCGGCCCTGCACCGTGTGCGTGACTTCCGGGTGCCATTGCAGGCCGTAGAAGTGGCGCGCTTCATCGGCCATGGCCGCGATCGGGCACGATTCCGTCGACGCCATCAGCTGGAAGCCTGCCGGCATCTCCGTGACCTTGTCGCCGTGGCTCATCCACACCTTGAGCATGCCGTGGCCTTCGCTCGTGCGGAAGTCTTCGATGCCCTCGAGGAAGCTCGTGTGGTTGCGCGCGCGCACTTCGGCGTAGCCGAATTCGCGCAGGTGGCCGCCGTCGACCTTGCCGCCGAGCTGTTCGGCCATTGTCTGCATGCCGTAGCAAATGCCGAGCACCGGCACGCCCAGTTCGAACACAGCTTGCGGCGCGCGCGGCGTATCGGTGTCGGTGACCGAGTTCGGGCCGCCGGAGAGGATGATGCCCTTCGGTGCGAATTCGCGCACGAATGCGTCATCCACATCGTACGGATGGATTTCCGAATAAACGTGGGCTTCGCGCACGCGGCGCGCGATGAGCTGGGTGACTTGCGAGCCGAAGTCGAGGATCAGGATTTTGTCGTGCATGGCTGCGGACGAGACCTAAAAAAGAACGGATACGGAAAGCCGCGCGACACTTCAAATGCGCGCAGCGTGAATTCATCAGGACCCAAGCGCCGCGCTACGGCGGCACCGGGTGGCGCAAGCTCGGGTGTGCTTCGGGCGCACTGCGTCTGCTGTTTGGGAGGCCGGGTTTGCGCGTGGCTTCAGCCACGCAGCGGCGGCCTCGGTGCGTCGGCCGCCTCGTCGCGAGCCGCCTGGCGAGCCTCTCGAGCTTGCGCGGGACTCGCGGGCGGCGGCGTAACCGGCGATGGACGGGGCGCAACCGGCGGAACGGCCGCGGGCGTCACGGTCGGGACTTCCACAACGGGTTCGACCGGCGCTGCGGGCCGTTTTGCCCCTTGTGCACCGCCCCACGCCATCGTTCGCATAAAGCCCGGCTTCGCGTACGACACCGGCTCTTCGCGCCGTTCGGGCTGGGCCTTCTCCACCTTGCGCTGCTGCGCGGAACTGCCGCTCGCCTGCCCCTTCTGGCGCTTGCGCACCGCGCCCGCGAGCCGGACGCCGCCGAGGCCGAGGACGATCAGCCACACCCCAACCGCACCTGCCACCAACTGGCCAAAACCCGTGAGCTGCGGCGCACGCAGCCCGATCAGCCAGACCAGCATCAGCACGCCGGCAATCCAGTTGACGTGCCCTACGGTGCGGCCCACAGGCAGTGTCATCTCCCCGTGGAAGGCCGCGCGCAGCGCGAGCCACGCGAAACCCAGCAGCACCACGCCGAACGCCTGCCCAACGAGCGCCGGCTGCGTTTGCACCAGTTGCAACGCGTTGTAGACGAGGGTCCAGGGCGTGAGAACGAACAGCACGCCGAACCCCAGCAACGTCAACGCATCGACAATCAGTAGCACGCGCAGCAGCGGCTTCATCGGGGCTTAGTCCACGTGATAGTTGGGCGCTTCCTTCGTGATCTGCACGTCGTGCACGTGCGACTCGTGCAGGCCGGCGCCGGTAATCTGCACGAACTCCGCCTTCGCATGCAGGTCTTCGATCGTACGGCAGCCGCAGTAGCCCATCGAAGCGCGCACGCCGCCGATCAGCTGGAACAGGATCGCGTTGATCGGCCCCTTGTAGGCGACTCGGCCTTCGATGCCTTCCGGCACGAGCTTGTCGATGTTCGCCGAGTTGTCCTGGAAGTAGCGGTCCGCGGCGCCGTCCTTCATCGCGCCGACCGAGCCCATGCCGCGATACGACTTGTACTGGCGGCCCTGGTACAGGAACACGTCGCCCGGCGACTCTTCGGTGCCCGCGAACATGCTGCCCATCATCACGGCGTTCGCGCCGGCGGCCAGCGCCTTCGAGACGTCGCCCGAGTAGCGCACGCCGCCGTCGGCGATGCACGGCACGCCCGTGCCCTTGAGTGCTTCCGAGACATTGGAGATCGCGCTGATCTGCGGCACGCCCACGCCGGCCACGATACGCGTCGTGCAGATGGAGCCCGGGCCGATGCCGACCTTCACGCCGTCCGCGCCGTACTCGACGAGCGCGCGCGCCGCGTCGGCCGTCGCGATGTTGCCGCCGATCACTTCGACGTGCGGGAAGTTCTTCTTGACCCAGCGAACGCGCTCGAGCACGCCCTTGCTGTGACCATGCGCCGTATCCACGACGATCACGTCCACGCCGGCTTGCACCAGCAACTCGACACGCTCTTCGTTGTCCGGACCGACGCCGACTGCCGCGCCCGCGCGCAGCTTGCCGTGCTCGTCCTTACAGGCGGCCGGGTGCTCGGTCTGCTTGGTGATGTCCTTGACGGTCATGAGACCGCGCAGCTCGAATGCGTCGTTGATGACCAGCACGCGCTCGAGGCGGTGGCTGTGCATGAGCGCCTTGGCTTCGACGAGCGGCGTGCCTTCCTTGACGGTGACGAGGCGCTCGCGCGGCGTCATGATCGAGCGCACCGGCTCATCCAGGCGCGTTTCGAAACGCAGGTCGCGGTTCGTGACGATGCCGACGAGTTGCGCGCCTTCCACGACCGGGAAGCCCGAAATGCCATGCTGCTGCGAGAGCGCGATGACGTCGGCGACCTTCATTTGCGGCGGAACCGTTATCGGATCGCGCACGACGCCCGACTCGAAGCGCTTCACCTTCGCGACCTCGCGCGCCTGCTCGGCCGGCGTGAGGTTCTTGTGAACGATGCCGACACCCCCCTGCTGCGCCATGGCGATTGCCAGACGGCCCTCCGTGACGGTATCCATAGCGGCCGACACGAGCGGAATGTTCAGGGAGATATTGCGGGTCAGCCGGGTCTTCAGGCTGGTGTCGCGCGGGAGAACGTCGGAAAAGGCGGGGACGAGGAGCACGTCATCGAACGTGAGTGCTTTCTGGATCAGACGCATGGCAAATCCTATAGGCGCAAAAGCAGATTATACGCGATAGCGCCCTGGAAATCATCAGCGCTAACAGTAGCTTAGCGCCGTTTTCGGGATTATTTCCATGCTCCGGCCCTGCCGGTGCGAGCCATGCGGGCATGGCCCGCCTCCGACCCGAATATCGGGCGCACGCTGCAGGATTGAACAAGACGGGTGCGCGCACCTCCAGTTATGCTTCGGGCCGTTCTGTCAAAACGGCCTGCCTTGGGCCACCGAAGTATCCGGAGGCAATACAAATGCAGCGTGGTGTGTTGTACGGCGTGCTCGCCGGCGCATTATGGGGAACGGTGTTCGTCGTGCCCCGGCAACTGGCGGAGTTCTCGCCACTGCTCCTGAGCGCGGGCCGCTATGCGATGTATGGGCTCGTTTCGCTCGCTGCGCTTTTGCCCATGCTGCGCCGTGTCTGGCCGCGCATGACGCGCGCCGATCTCGTCGCGCTCGTGAAACTCGCGCTGGTGGGCAACGTGCTCTATTACCTCTTTCTCGCGAGCGCCATCCATCTGGTGGGCATCGCGCCGGCCTCGCTGATCGTCGGCGTGCTGCCCGTCACGGTCACGCTGCTCGGCCGCCGTGACCATGGCGCCGTGCCGCTTTCGCGTCTGGTCTGGCCGCTTGCGATGATCGCGGCCGGCATCGTCTGCATCAACGTGGACGTGTTCAGCGCAGCCGGCGACGCGGGCGGCGCGAGTATCCTCACACGCATCGCAGGCATTGGCTGCGCAGTCGGCTCGCTCGTGTGCTGGACCTGGTTCGCGGTCGAGAACGCGCGTTATCTGCAGCGCAATGCGCACTTCAGCGGCAACGAATGGTCGGTGCTCTGGGGCGTGGTCACGGGCGCGCTCGGCGGCCTGCTCTGGCTCGGCATTCTCGTCGTGCCGTCGCACTGGGTGCAGGAAACCGTGGCCGCCGGCCGCTGGACCACGTTCTGGCAGCTGAATCTGGTGCTCGCGATCGGCGCCTCGTGGCTCGGCAACGGACTCTGGAACGCCGCCGCCAAGCGCTTGCCGCTCACGCTCTCAGGTCAGATGATCGTGTTCGAGACGCTGTTCGCCCTGCTCTATGGCTTTATTTACGATCACCGGCTGCCGCGCGGGCTGGAAATCGCGGCGATCATGCTGCTCGTGGCGGGCGTAAGCTGGTCGGTGCGCCAGCATTCGGGCGGTCCGGAAGACACCGCGCACGGCGACGGCATCGTGCCGGACGGCGATCTGCCGGGCATCGGCAACGAAAGCCGCCTTGCGCAACCCAACGTCGACGCGAAGCAAAACGGCCGCACGACCATCGCCTGAGCGCGCCGGGCCGCAAAATGCCGAATGGGCGAGACAGCGCAGGCTGTCCCGCCCATTACGCTCGTGCGTCAAATCCGTGGCAACCCGGCTCGAACCTCTAGCGCGAGTCCTTGGGCAACCACTTGCGCCCTTCGATCGAGCCTTCCTTGCGGGTCTTGTCGACGCGGCGCTGGCGCGCCATCTTGGGGTCGACGATCAGCGGCCGATAGATCTCCACGCGGTCGTGGTCGGCGAGCACGGTGTCGAGCGGCTTGAGCTTGCCGTACACGCCCACCTTGAGCTTCGCCAGATCGATCTCGGGATGGCGCGCGAGAATGCCGCTTGCTTCGATGGCCTGCTGGACGGTCGCGCCCGTCGGCAACTCGATGCTGATGAGCGTCTGCGCATCCGGCAGCGCGTAGCAGACGTCGATGGAAAGATTCGCGCTCATGGCTTGCCGTAGCGCTGGTCGGCGCGCTTCACGAAGGAGTCGACGAAGGTGTTCGCGATGTGATGGAACACTGGCCCGATGAGCTTCTCTAGAATGATGTTTGAAAACTCGTAATGCAGCGCAAACTCGATCTTGCAGGCGTCGGCGCGCAGCGGCGTGAAACGCCAGTAGCCCGTGAACTTGCGGAACGGGCCATCGGCGAATTCCATGTCGATGCGCTCGGGCCGCTTTTGCGAGTTGCGCGTGGCGAAGTGTTGCTTGATGCCCTTGAAGTTGATGTCGATCTTCGCCTCCATGCCGCTCTCGTCCTGACGGCGAATCTCGACGCCGCCGCACCACGGCAGGAAGTTGGGGTAGTCGGCGACGTCGGTGACGAGGTCGAACATTTGTTCCGCCGAATGGCGAATCAACACGGTTTTCTGGACATCCGCCATAAATTGCGCAATGCGTGGCTAGGGTGAAAGCGCCACGGGCTTTCGGGAGCCCGCTTTGCTAAAATCGTAATTTTAAACGAGTTGGGCCAATCCCATTTTCCTATGAGCATCATCGACAACAGAAAAGCGTTCTTCGATTACTTCATCGAAGAGCGCCACGAGGCCGGGCTCGTGCTGGAAGGATGGGAAGTCAAGGCCATGCGCGCCGGGCGAGCCAACATCAAGGAAAGCTACGTCGTGATCAAGGACGGCGAGCTCTACCTGATCGGCACGCACATCAGCCCGCTGCCCGAGGCCTCGACGCACATCCAGCCGGACCCCACGCGCACCCGCAAGCTGCTGCTCCATCGCGAGGAAATCGACAAGCTGATCGGCAAGGTCGAGCAGCGCGGCTTCACGCTCGTGCCGCTGAACTTTCACTACAAGGGCGGCCGCGTGAAGTGCGAGATCGGCCTCGCCAAGGGCAAGAAGCTGCACGACAAGCGCGAAACCGAGAAGAAACGCGATTGGGAGCGCGAAAAGGCGCGCCTGATGCGCTCGGCCACCTGATTCTTCCGGAAGTTCTGATGGACAACGGGCCGCTCATGCGGCCCGTTGTCATTTGCAGCGGCCTGAGCGCTTATGCGCCCTTCGCCGCCCCGGCCCCGCTGATCTGCCCCTCGCGCAGGCCTGCCCGGTTCACGATCGTCAGCGCTGAAGCGATCATCGAGCTTAAATCGCCCATGTTACCCGGCACGATCAGCGTATTGCCCTGCTTCGCCAGATTGGCGAAAGCATTCACGTACTGTTCGGCCACCTTGAGGTTGACGGCGTCCATCCCGCCCTGCGCCTGGATCGAGTTGCCTATCTTCTGGATGGCCTGCGCGTTGGCCTCGGCCACTGCGAGAATGGCGGCCGCCTGACCCTGCGCCTGGTTGATCGCCGCCTGACGCTCGCCTTCCGACTTCTGGATCGCTGCTTCGCGCGCGCCGGCTGCCAGGTTGATCTGCTCCTGCTTGCGGCCTTCCGAGGCCGCGATGAGCGCGCGCTTTTCGCGCTCGGCGGTGATCTGCGCCTGCATGGCGTGGAGGATTTCCTTCGGCGGCGTGAGATCCTTGATTTCGTAACGCAGCACCTTCACGCCCCAGTTCGATGCGGCTTCATCGAGCGCCGACACGACGCTATGGTTGATGAAGTCGCGTTCCTCGAAGGTCTTGTCGAGTTCGAGCTTGCCGATCACCGAGCGCAGCGTGGTCTGCGAAAGCTGCGTAATCGCGAACACGAAATTGCTCGAGCCGTACGACGCCTTCATCGGATCGGTCACCTGGAAGTACAGCACGCCATCCACCTGAAGCTGCGTGTTGTCTCGCGTGATGCAGACCTGGCTCGGCACGTCGAGCGGAATCTCCTTGAGCACGTGCTTGTACGCCACGCGATCCACGAACGGCAGCACGATCGTCAGCCCCGGCGTAAGCGTGGCGTGGTAGCGCCCAAGCCGTTCGAGCACCCAGGCATGCTGTTGCGGCACGATCTTGATAGTCTGCGCGATCAGCACGACGACGATCACGAGCAGAATCAGGCCGACGACTGGGACTTGCATACGGGACCTCCGTTCGCTTCTGTGTGGTGTGTTGGTGTGAGGTGAATTCGGCCGGTCACGCGTGGCGCGCGTCGTCGCGAGCGGCGCCGGGCGCATTGGCATCGCGCCGTTCGCGCTTCGCCGCCACGACGAGGCAACTGCCGCGCACTGCCTTGATTTCATAGAGCGGCGCGTCTTCGGGCTCGCCGGGCGCGAGTTCGACGTCCCATTCGGCGCCGCGATACATCGTGCGCGCGCGGCCGTCGCGCCATGCGGCGACAGCAAGCGTCGCGCCAATATCGAGGTTCACGCCCGGATCCGTCGAGGCGTCGGTCATGCGCCGGCGGCGGCCAAAACGCGAGCGCCGCAGCGTGACCACGGCCGCGAGCCCGACCGCCGCCGCGACGAGCAGTTGCCCGTCGAGCGGCCAGCCAAGCTCATAGCTGAGCGCGCCGGCGAGAAAGCCGAGCGCGATCATCAACAAGTAGAAGGTGCCGGTCATCAGCTCGGCGACGATGAGCACGCCAGCGGCAATCCACCAGAACAAACCATGCGGACCCACGACGACCTCCCAAAGTAAAACACCCCGGATAGACCGGGGTGTTATAGCACGAAGCTGACACTTTTTTCCGCAGCGTGCGGTGACGCACGGGAAGCTGCATCAAGCTCCGTATGTGCCGAGGAGTGACGCCCTCGGCACCGCGCTTACTTCGACTGCGACTTCGCCAGCTGCTGCCACGTCTCGACAACCGAGTCCGGGTTCAGCGAGATCGAAGCGATGCCTTCTTCCGCGAGCCACTGGGCGAAGTCCGGATGGTCGGACGGGCCCTGACCGCAGATGCCGACGTACTTGTTCAGACGGCGGCAGGTTTCGATCGCACGCTTGAGCATGAACTTCACGGCCGGATCGCGCTCGTCGAAGTCGACGGCCAGCAGTTCCATGCCCGAGTCCCGGTCGAGGCCGAGCGTGAGCTGCGTAAGGTCGTTCGAGCCGATCGAGAAGCCGTCGAAGTACTGCAGGAACTCTTCGGCGAGAATCGCGTTCGACGGCACTTCGCACATCATGATCAGCTTGAGGTCGTTCACGCCGCGCTTGAGGCCGAACTTCTCGAGCAGACCGACCACGCGCTCCGCCTGCTTGAGCGTGCGCACGAACGGCACCATGATCTCGACGTTCGCGAGACCCATTTCTTCACGCACGCGCTTGAGCGCCAGGCACTCCATTTCGAACGCCTGCGCGAAGTCCTCGGCGATGTAACGCGACGCGCCGCGGAAACCCAGCATCGGGTTTTCTTCGTCCGGCTCGTAGCGCGAACCGCCGATCAGCTTCTTGTACTCGTTCGACTTGAAGTCCGACAGACGCACGATCACGGGCTTCGGATAGAACGCCGCCGCGATCGTGGCGATGCCTTCCGTGAGCTTGTCGACGTAGAACGCGCGCGGCGAGGCGTGGCCGCGTGCCACGCTTTCCACGGCCTTCTTCAGGTCCGCGTCGACATTCGGATACTCGAGAATCGCCTTCGGGTGCACGCCGATGTTGTTGTTGATGATGAACTCGAGACGCGCGAGGCCAACACCCGCGTTCGGCAGCTGCGAGAAGTCGAACGCGAGCTGCGGGTTGCCGACGTTCATCATGATCTTGACCGGAATGGCCGGCAGATCGCCACGCTGGACTTCGCTGACTTCGGTTTCCAGCAGCCCGTCGTAGATGCGGCCTTCGTCGCCTTCCGCGCACGAAACCGTCACGAGCGCGCCGTCCTTCAGCACGTCGGTCGCGTCGCCGCAGCCCACCACGGCCGGCACGCCCAGCTCACGCGCGATGATCGCCGCGTGGCAGGTACGGCCGCCACGGTTCGTGACGATCGCCGAGGCGCGCTTCATCACCGGCTCCCAGTTCGGGTCGGTCATGTCGGCGACGAGCACGTCGCCCGGCTGCACGCGTTCCATTTCGGACGGGTCGTGAATCACCTTCACGCGGCCCGCGCCGATCTTCTGGCCGATCGCGCGGCCCGTTGCGAGCACCTGCGACTGGCCCTTGAGCTTGAAGCGCTGCTCGACCTTGCCGGCGGCCTGGCTCTTCACGGTCTCCGGACGCGCCTGGAGAATGAAGATCTTGCCATCGAGGCCGTCCTTGCCCCACTCGATGTCCATCGGACGCTGGTAGTGCTTCTCGATGATGACGGCGTACTTCGCCAGCTCGATCACGTCTTCGTCGGTGATCGAGAAGCGGTTGCGCTGTTCGTGCGAGACGTCGACCGTCTTCACGCGACCCGGCTCGCCCGGCTGCGTGAATTCCATCTTGATGAGCTTCGAGCCGATCGAGCGGCGGATGATCGGAGCCTTGCCCTGCGCGAGCGTGGTCTTGAAGACGTAGAACTCGTCCGGATTCACGGCGCCCTGCACGACCGTTTCACCGAGGCCATAGCTCGACGTGATGAAGACCGCGTCCTTGAAGCCCGATTCCGTGTCCAGCGTGAACATCACGCCTGCGGCGCCGCGGTCCGAGCGGACCATGCGCTGCACGCCAGCCGACAGCGCGACTTCGGCGTGGGTGAAGCCCTTGTGGACGCGATAGGAAATGGCGCGGTCGTTGTAGAGCGACGCGAACACGTGCTTGAGGCGATCGAGCACGTCTTCGATGCCGACCACGTTGAGGTAGCTTTCCTGCTGACCGGCAAACGATGCGTCGGGCAGGTCTTCCGCCGTTGCCGACGAACGTACGGCGAACGAGAGCTCGGACGGCGAACCGTTTTGCAGCGTCTCGAAACCGGCGCGGATGTCCGCTTCGAGTTTCGGCTGCAGCGGCGCGTCGATGATCCACTGACGGATCTCCTTGCCGGCTTCGGCCAGCGCCTTCACGTCGTCGACGTCGAACGTCTCCAGACGAGCCGCGATCCGTTCGGTCAGGTTGTTATGTTTCAGGAAGTCGCGGAAGGCGAGCGCCGTCGTCGCGAAACCCGTGGGCACTCGCACGCCTGCCTCAGCCAACTGGCTGATCATTTCGCCGAGCGAGGCGTTCTTGCCGCCCACGATCTCGACATCGGTCATCCGCAACTGCTCGAAAGGCACTACATACGCCTGATCCTTGGCAACGGTGTTAGTCATACAAGCCCCTAAGTGTGAAAAAAATTCACGATTGCGCAAGTGGGCTCGAACGCGGTCCGCCCATTGGAGGCGGATTCACGTCTTGCGCAACCTGTTGGAGAAGCAATCGCTCAAGAGCCGAGCGAATTTCCTTTCAATGGAAAAGCACGAAGATGCACGCGATTTCATGCAGTTAGACGGAATCGCTGCAAATTGACACCAGAATGCACCGCGATAGGCGGCGGTTTGGCGCGGTTGCACTGCAATTGCTTATCCAACAGGTTGCCGCTATTCTACCGTGCCGACTCTCGAATTTGTGCCAGTCGGCGAGAATTGCCCCTCGGTCCCGCCGGACGGGGCTTTCCGGGCGCCCAAGCCTGTCCCGAGCGGCCCTGCAGCTCACGTACCCAGCCTCAACCGATGCCGCCTACCGTATTCATCGTCTCCGACGGTACCGGGATCACTGCCGAAACTTTCGCGCATTCGATCCTGTCGCAGTTCGACCAGAAATTCCGCCTCGTGCGCGTGCCCTTCGTCGATTCGTCCGAAAAGGCCTACTCGACCGCCGAGAAGATCAACGAAGCCGCCGTGCAGGAAGGCCGCCGTCCGATCGTGTTCACGACGCTCGTGGACAGCAACTCGAACGAGATCGTCAAGCGCGCGAATGCGCTCGTGATGGACATGTTCCAGACCTTCGTGGAACCGCTCGAGCAGGAGCTGGAGCTCAAGTCGAGCCACGCCATGGGCCGCGGCCACCAGAACGCCGACACCGACGAATACAAGAACCGTATCGAGGCGATCAACTTCTCCCTCGCGCACGACGACGGGCAGTCCGACCGCAATCTCGCCGACGCCGACGTGATCCTCGTGGGCGTGTCGCGCAGCGGCAAGACGCCGACGAGCCTGTATCTCGCGATGCAGTACGGTGTGAAGGCCGCGAACTACCCGCTCATCCCCGACGATTTCGAGCGCGGCAAGCTGCCGAATGCGCTGCTTTCGCATCGAACGAAGATTTTCGGCCTCTCGATCGATCCGCAGCGCCTGACCGAGATCCGCAACGAGCGGCGCCCGGGCAGCAAGTACGCCGCGCTGGAAAATTGCCGCTACGAGGTCAACGAAGCCGAGGCGATGATGCGGCGCGAAGGCATCAAGTGGCTCTCGTCGACGCACAAGTCGATCGAGGAAATCGCCACCACGATCCTGCAGGAAATCCGCATCGACAAGCCGTCGTATTGAAACGCCCGGCCTGAAACGAAAAGGCCCGCATCTGAGCGGGCTTTTTTATTGCTATCCGGCGCGAGTGTCAACGTGCGTGACGCTGCTGCCGGCATTGCTCGAACACGCACACCGCCGCCGCCGCCGCGACGTTGAGCGATTCCATGCCGCCCGGCTGCGGGATCGTCACGCGCAGCGCGGCCGCGTCGCGCCAAACCTGCGAGACGCCCGCTCCTTCGTTGCCGAACACCCACGCGACCTGGCCCGTCAGATCGGCCTCGTCGATCGCCTGCGCGCCATGCGAATCGGTGATGACGACCGGCACGCCGAGCATCTCGACGAGCGCTTCGGCCTCCACGTTCTCGAACACCTGCAAGAGGAAATGCGCGCCCATTGCCGAGCGCAGCACCTTCGACGACCACACATAGGCCGTACCCGGCGTGCAGAACACCGTGTCGATGCCGGCGGCCGCCGCGCTGCGCAGGATCGAGCCGACGTTGCCGGCGTCCTGCAATCCGTCGAGCACGAGGCACGTCGATGCAACGCGTTCGGGCAACAGCGCTTCAGGCATATCGACGAGCAGTAGCAGCCCTACGCCGTGCACGACGTTCGAAAGCTGCCCGAAGAGCGCATCGGGCAGTGTGATGACGCGGCGCTCGTCGACGCGGGCAACGATCGCCTGCGCTTCTTCGTGCGCGAGCGCGCCTTCGGTCACGACGCAGTACTCGGGCTGTGTGCCGCCGTCGAGCCACGCGCTCGCGAGATGGAAGCCTTCGAGCAAGGCCTGATGGCTGCGCCGCTGTTGATGCGTCGAGCCGGCGAGCGCCTTCAGACGCTTGTAGAGCGGATTGTCGCGCGAGGTAATGGCTTTCACGGGCGGCTCAGGCGTGTCAAATGAGAATCGGGAGATAGAAAAACGGCTGCGCCGGCACCGTGCGAGACGGCGCCGGCTCGCGCGAGACGCCGTCAGCGGCGGCTCAAGGCAGCGGCGCGAAGGCGTCGTCTTCTTCGAGGCCGGCGGCGTCGCTGACCACGGTCGAAGCGTCGGGCAGGACGATGCCGTGCAGCACGTAGGCGTCGCGCACGGGCGCGAACGAGCGCCGGTGATGCTCGCACGGACCATGTACGCGCAACGCTTCGAGGTGCTGCGGCGTGCCGTAGCCCACATGGGCGTCGAAACCGTAATACGGATGGCGTTGGTGCAGATCGACCAGCATGCGGTCGCGCGTAACCTTGGCGAGGATCGACGCCGCCGAAATGCTCGGCACGAGCGCGTCGCCGCCGATCACTGCCTCGCTGCGCACCGGCATCACCGGGCAGCGATTGCCGTCGATCTTCGCGAGCGTCGGCACGAGGCTCAAGCCCTCGACCGCGCGCCGCATCGCCAGCATCGTCGCGTGCAGGATGTTGAGCGTGTCGATTTCCTCGACGCTCGCCGATGCGACGCACCACGCGAGCGAGCGTTCGACGATGCGCTCGTAGAGCGTTTCCCGCGCCTGTGCCGTCAGCACCTTCGAATCGTTGAGCCCGCGAATCGGCCGGGCCGGATCGAGAATCACGGCCGCGGCAACCACGGGCCCGGCGAGCGGCCCGCGGCCGGCCTCGTCCACGCCGCAGATCACGTCGTCCGGCGATTCGAACAGCAGTCCGGCCTGGCGCGCCGCCTTGCGACGCGCGGCGAGCTTGAGCGCCGCCTGCGACGGCGGTTTTTTCTCCGCCGGCGCTGTCGTGCGCCTGGCCGTGCGCTTGATCGTGCCCTCGCTCATGCCCGCCCCTTTCGGCCTTCGACGATGCTCGCGACCACCTCGGCCGCGCGCTCCGCTGTGTTCTGGCGCAGGGTCAGATGCATCTGCGTGAACACCTCGGTCAGCGTGCGCCGGTTTGCCTCGTCCTGCAACTGCGTGAGCGTCGCGTCGGCAAGCGCGTCTGGCGTCGCGAAGTGCTGCAGAATTTCCGGCACGACGAAGCGCCCCGCGAGAATGTTCGGCAGGCCGACATACGGCAGGTAAGCCTGACGGCGCATGATCTGCCCCGTGAGCCAGGGCACCTTATAGGAGATGACCATCGGCTTCTTGAGCAGCGCCGCTTCGAGCGTGACCGTGCCGCTCTTCACGAGGATTGCGTCGGCGGCCGTCATGGCGAGTTGCGACTGGCCGTCGATGATCGTGAGCGCGAGACCCTGATGCGCGTTCGCGAGTTCCTGCAGCTGCGCGTGGATGGCCGGCGTTGCCGCCGGCATCACGAAACGCAGCGCCGGCTCGCGCCGCTGCATGATCTGCATCGCGTCGAAGAAGGTCGGCCCGATCAGGTTGATTTCCGAGCGGCGGCTGCCCGGCAGCACCGCGATCACCGGGCCGCTTTCCGGCAGGCCCAGCGTGCGGCGCGCACCGGGCATGTCCGGTTCGAGCGGAATCTCGTCGGCGAGCGGATGGCCCACGTACGATGCCGCCACCCCGGCCTTCTCGAGGAGCGCCGTTTCGAACGGAAACACGCAGAGCATGTGATCCACAGCCTTCTGGATCTTCTTGATGCGACCGCCGCGCCACGCCCAGATCGACGGGCAGACGAAGTGGATGGTCGGAATACCCGCGTCGCGCAGCGCGTGCTCGAGGCCGAAGTTGAAGTCAGGCGCGTCCACGCCGATGAAGGCGTCAGGCGGCTCGGCCAGCAGCTGATGCTTGAGCTCGTTGCGGATGCGCAGAATCTCGGGAATGTGCCGCAACGCCTCGACGTAGCCGCGCACCGAAAGTTTTTCCATCGGCCAGTGCGCATCGAAGCCGGCGGCCATCATGCGCGGGCCGCCGATTCCGTAGTACCGCGTAGTGTCGGGCAAGCGGGCTTTGAGACCTGCAAGCAGCGACGACGCAAGCAGGTCGCCGGACGGCTCGCCGGCGACCATTGCCAGGCGCAGCGGACGCGTTTGCAGCGCCATCGATCAGCGAATGATGCCGCGTTGCGACTGCTCGACGAAGTCGAGCAGCGCCTTCACGTGCACGTCGCCGTCGCCGCCCGCCTGCGCGAGGTCGGCGAGCTGCACCTTCGCCTCTTCGAGCGAGAGCCCGTTCTTGTAGAGCGTGCGATACGCCGAGCGCAGCGCGGAAATCGCGTCAGCCGAAAAGCCGCGACGGCGCAGACCTTCGACGTTGATGCCGTGCGGCACCGCCTTGTTGCCGGCGGCGATCACGAACGGCGGCACGTCCTGCACGAGCGCCGAGGCGCCGCCGACCATCGAATGCGCGCCGATGCGCACGAACTGGTGCACGCCGGTCATGCCGCCGACGATCGCGTGGTCTTCGACGAACACGTGGCCCGCGAGCTGCGCGTTGCTCGACATGATGACGTTGTTGCCCAGACGGCAGTCGTGGCCGACGTGAACGTAGGCCATGATCCAGTTGTCGTCGCCGATGATCGTGACGCCGGTGTCCTGCACCGTGCCCGTATGCAGCGTCGTGAACTCGCGGATGGTGTTGCGGCTGCCGATCACGAGCTTGGTGGGCTCGCCCTTGTACTTCATGTCCTGCGGACGGCCGCCGATCGACGCGTAGTGGCCGATCGTGTTGTCTTCGCCAATCGTCGTGTGGCCTTCCAGCACGCTATGCGAACCGACCTTCGTGCGTGCACCGATGGTGACGTTCGCACCGATGACCGCGAACGGTCCGATTTCGACCGATTCGTCGATCTGCGCGCCCGACTCGACGACCGCAGTGGGATGGATCCTGCTCATTCGTCCTCGCTCTCCGATTCTGTTTCCGTGCGCCGGCGCCTCGAGGTCAAGGCGCGCTGCGGCATGCGGCGGCGCTGCTTATTGCGCCGCGTCCATTTTCTTGACGGTGCACATGAGTTCCGCCTCGCAGGCCACGGAGCCTTCCACTTCGGCCACCGCCTTGAACTTCCAGATGCCGCGCATGTAGCGCTCGAACGTCACGTTGAGGATGAGCTGGTCGCCCGGCTCGACCACGCGCTTGAAGCGCGCGCCGTCGATGCCCACGAAGTAGTACAGCGTATTCTCGAAGTCCTGCTCTTCCTCCGAGAACGTGAGCAGCGCGGCGGTTTGCGCCAGCGCCTCGAGAATCATCACGCCGGGCATGACCGGACGCTGCGGGAAGTGTCCCGTGAAAAAGGGCTCGTTGACCGTCACGTTCTTCAACGCCTTGATGCTCTTGTGCGGCTCCAGTTCGATGACCCGGTCCACCATCAGGAACGGATAGCGGTGCGGCAGCAGCGTGAGAATCTTGTGGATGTCGAAGTTGAGTTTTTCGATGTTCATGGTGGTTCTGCTCACGCAGGAATTGCGCGTGTGACTTTCGATTTCGATATTCGAGGCGCCGGACCAAACACGCCCGCGCTGACGCGAAGTATGCGCCACGCCCGCGCTCCCGTGCATGCGTATTGCCCCGGGCGGAGGGCCCCCTGCGGGGAACCCCCAGGCGAGCAGCTTCGGCCGTCCGCGACGCAAAGCGGCGCGCCGCTCCCGCGACACGCCGCCCGCTACCTCGATACTGCTTTCTTATTCGCCCTGCGGCTTCTGGGCTACCGCCGCCTCGAGCGCCTTGATACGGTCGCGCAGCTTGTCGATGTTACGCAACAGCGCGGCGCTCTTGTTCCAGTCGGCATGATCGACCGCCGGGAAAGCGCTCGTGTAGATGCCAGCCTTCGGCAACGACTTCGAGACACCCGACTTCGCGGTGACGATCACGTAGTCGCCCAACGTGACGTGCCCCGCGATGCCCACCGCGCCGCCAATCATGCAATGACGCCCGATCGTCGTGCTGCCCGCAATGCCGGCGCAGCCCGCGATGACCGTGTACGCGCCGATCCGGCAGTTGTGGCCGATCTGCACGAGGTTATCGATCTTCACGCATTCTTCGATGATCGTATCGGCCATCGCGCCACGGTCGATCGTGGTGTTCGCGCCGATCTCGACGTCCGGCCCGATGGCCACGCCGCCCACCTGCGGAATCTTGACCCAGCTACCCGTGCGCGCGGCTCCCTCGCCCGTGAAATCGGGGGCGAAACCAAAGCCGTCCGAACCGATCACGGCGCCGGCATGCACGATGGCGCGCGGGCCAAGCTTGCAGCTGTGGTAGACGGTCACGCCCGGATACAGGTGCGAGCCCTCGTCGACCTGGGTGCCGCGGCCGATGAAGACGTTCGCGTCGAGCCGTACGTTTTCCCCGATCACGGCGCCCGCTTCGACCGTGACGTTCGGGCCGATCACCGCGCTCGCGGCAACCTCTGCCTTCGCGTCGACGTGGGCGCTGGCGTGGATGCCCGGCTGCGCCTTCGGCGCGGCGAGGTCGATATACGCCTGCGCGACACGCGCGAAGTAAGCATACGGATTCGGTGTGACGATGAAGTTGCGTCCTTCGCGCGATGCGAGCTTCTCGAGGTCGCCGGGGCTGATGAGCACCGCGCCCGCCCGGGTCGTCTCGACCTGCGCGAGATACTTCGGATTGGCGAGGAACGCGAGCTGTTGCGGACCAGCCTGGTCGAGCGGCGCCAGCGAACTGACGCGTTGCGTCGCATCGCCCACCACCTCGCCGCCGAACCGCCCGACGATGTCCTCAAGCGTAAATGCCATGCGCGTGCTGCTCCTGCCTTAGTTGCTTTTCGTTGCCTTAGTTGCTGCTGCTACCGCCCGCGCTATTCGCTGCGAGCGCCTTCAGCACCTGGTCGGTGATGTCGATGCGCGGGCTCACGTACACCGCTTCCTGCACGATCAGGTCGTAATGCTGCTGCTCGGCGATCTGCTTGATCACCTTGTTCGCGCGATCGAGCACCGCAGCCAGTTCCTCATTGCGGCGCTGGTTCAGGTCTTCGCGGAATTCGCGCTGCTTGCGCTGGAAGTCGCTGTCGAGCGCGGACAGGTCGCGCTGCTTCGACGCGCGATCGGTCGGCGCCATCGACGGGCCGTTCTTGTCGAGCGAATCCGACATCGACTTCAGGCGCTGCGCCATGTCCTGCAGATCCTTGTCGCGCTTGGCGAACTCGGCTTCGAGCTTGGTCTGCGCGGCCTTCGCGGGAGCGGATTCACGCAGGATGCGATCGGAGTTCACCGCCGCGATCCTGGCTTCCTGCGCCTGCGCCACGCCCATGCCAAAACCGAGGAGCGCCAGCGACACGGTCATCGCCCCGATCGTCCGTCTGGAAAACATACCCGTTAGCAAAGTCATCCTCTCGTTTCCTGGATTCCGGCGCTGTGCGCTGCGCGCGCAACCATCGCCGGGCAAAACATACGTCAGAACGCCGTCCCGATCTGGAACTGGAACTTCTGGTACTGGTCGCCCGTGTGCTTGGTCACCGGGAAGCCCAGGCTCAACTTCAGCGGGCCGATCGGCGAAATCCACGCGAGACCGAAACCGTAGCTGTAACGCAGGCCGTTGGCGCCAATGCTGTTGCCTTCCGTGCCCCAGACGTTACCACCATCGACGAACGTGAAGACGCGCAGCGTGCGGTCATAGCCCGTACCCGGCAGCGGGAAGGTCAGCTCGATGTTGCCGACCAGCATCTTCGAGCCGCCGATCGGGTCGTTCGTCGTCTTGTCGCGCGGACCCAGCGAGCTCGGCTCGTAGCCACGCACCGAACCGATACCACCGGCGTAGTAGTTCTTGAAGATCGGGTACGGCTTGCCGCTGAGGCCGTTACCGTAGCCGCCCTGGAAGTTCAGGCCCAGCACGAAGCCGCGCGCGAACGAGTAGTAGTACTGCGCCTGAATATCGGCCTTGTAGTACTGCGTACCGCCGACCGGCGTGCCGTACTCGGCGTTCGCCTGCGTGAAGTAGCCCTTGCTCGGTACGAGCGCGCTGTCACGCGCGTCGCGCGACCAGCCCACCGTGAGCGGCACGTTGTTCGACACGCGGCCAAACTGGTTCACGTAGTCGATATAGCTCTGCGGCGTGTTCGAGTCGATGTCGAGCGTGTCCTGCTCGAAGCCGGCGCCGAAGTAGACCGTGTCGACTTCCGAGAACGGGATGCCGAACTTGAGGTCGCCGCCCATCGTGATGATGCGGAAGCTCGAATCGGTCGAGTAGTACAGCGGCTGGTACGTGCGGTAGTAGACGTCGGTAATGCGCTTGATGCCGTCCACCGTGAAGTACGGGTCCACCTGCGTGAGAGCCAGCGTGCGGTACGTCTTCGCGGTGTTCACGTTCAGCGAGAGCGAGGTGCCCGAACCGAACACGTTGTCCTGCGACACGCCCGCCGACAGCACCACCTTGTCGGTCGACGAGAAGCCCGCACCCAGCGTGATCGCGCCGGTCGGCTTTTCAGCGACCTTCACGTTCACGTCCACCTGGTCGGCCGTGCCTTCCACGGGCACCGTGGTCACGTCGACGTCGGTGAAGTAGCCCAGACGGTTGATACGGTCCTTCGAGAGCGCGAGGCGGTTCGAATCGAACCACGAGCTTTCGAGCTGGCGCATTTCGCGGCGCACGACTTCGTCGCGTGTGCGCGTGTTGCCCACCACGTTGATGCGGCGCACGTACACGCGGCGGCTCGGATCGACCTGCAGCGTGAGGTTGACCGTGTGGTTCGCCTGATCGATCTGCGGCAGCGCATTGACGGTCGCGAACGCGTAACCGTATTCGCCGAGCTTGTCGACGATAGCCTTGGTCGTGGCCTGCAGCTTCTCGGCCGAGAAGGTGTCGCCCGGCTTGATCTTGATGAGCTTCTTGAGCTCGGCCTCACGGTCGAGCAGGTTGCCCGACAGCTGGATGCCCGACACCTTGTACGGCTCACCTTCGTGAATGCCGATGGTGAGGTACATGTCCTTCTTGTCGGGCGAGATCGAGACCTGCGTCGAGTCGATGTTGAACTCGAGGTAGCCGTGGTTCAGGTAGTACGAGCGCACGTTCTCGAGGTCGCCCGTGAGCTTTTCCTTCGAGTACAGGTCGTTCTTCGTGTACCACGAGAACCAGTTCGGCGTGGACAGCTGCATCTCCGAGAGGAGCGTGCCGCTGCTGTACGTCTTGTTGCCGATGAAGTTGATCTGGCGGATCTTCGCGCTCGGACCTTCGACCACCGAGAACAGCAGACCGACGCGATTGCGGTCGATCGGCGTGACCGTGGTCGTGACCTCGGCGGCATAGAAGCCGCGCGTGAGGTACTGGCGCTTGAGCTCCTGCTCGGCCTTGTCGACGAGCGCCTTGTCGTAGTAGCGGCCTTGCGAGAGACCCACCGCGCGCAGCGCCTTCGTGAGGTTGTCCTTGTCGAATTCCTTGATGCCCGCGAAGTCGATCGTGCCGATGGCCGGGCGCTCCTGCACCTGCACCACCACTACGCCGCCTTCGGTGGCGATCTTCACGTCGTTGAAGAAGCCCGTCGCATACAGTGCGCGGATGGCCTCGGACGCCTTGTCGTCGGTGAACGTGTCGCCCTGCTTGATCGGCAGGTAGGCGAACACCGTGCCCGGCTCGACGCGTTGCAGCCCTTCGATGCGGATGTCCTGAACCACGAAAGGCGTCGTTGCTGCGTGGGCAACGAGTCCATGTGCGGCGATCGCCGCGGCCGCAACCGTTTTTGGAACCAAGCGATGAGGTCTAAACAACGTGCTTCCCCAATTATGTATAGCTGCATCAGGTCAGGCGGCCCGCCCACGGACGCCGCCAGACATCTTTAAAAATGGATTAACCGAGCCAGATCGTTGAACAACGCGATCGCCGACAGTGCGACGATGCAGGCAAGTCCCGCGCGCTGCAGTACGAGCTGCCAGCGGTCCGAGACGGCTTTGCCCGTTACGGCTTCAACCGCATAATATAACAGATGCCCCCCGTCCAATACCGGAATTGGGAGCAGATTCAATACGCCGAGGCTGATGCTCACGAGAGCGAGGAACGACAGGAACGCCGAGGGACCGAGTCTCGCACTCTTGCCGGCATAGTCGGCAATCGTCACCGGGCCCGACAGATTCTTCAGCGAGGCTTCACCCGTGATCATGCGGCCGAACATCCTCAGCGAATACACGGCAATGTCCCACGTGCGATACGCACCGAGCCGCACGCTCTCGAGCGGCCCGTAACGCACGTCCACGGAAGGCGCCTGCGCCGAGAGCGCCGCGCCGATTCGGCCCACTTCCTCACCGGTCTGCGCGTCGCGCTGCAGGGCGGGAGTGACCGTGAGCATGAGCGTCTGCTGCGCGTGCTGGGAAGCGTCGCCGCGCGCGACCGTGAGCCGCACGGGCTTGCCCGCACGCGCCTTCACCCAGGCGATGAAAGTGCTTGCGCTGTCCACGGGCCGGCCATCGACGGCGCGCAGCTGATCGCCCGCCTGCAGCCCGGCATGTTGCGCCGCACTACCCGCCTCCACCGCCGCCACCTTGAGCGTGTTACCGCCCGCCTCGAGGCCGAGCTTCGCCATGAAGTCGTCGTCGAGATCCTTGCCGGTCAGTTGCGAGAGATCGAGCGGAAAATCGTAGGTGCCCTCGCCATCGCGCGCGGCAAGGACGACATGGCCCTGGTCGAACGCCGTGGCGAGCAGTTTCCAGCGCAGGTCCGACCACGATCGCACGGGCTCGGTGCGGCTGCCGTTTGCATCGCTCACCGAAAGAATCGTTTCGCCGCCCTGGAAGCCGGCACGCGCCGCTGCCGTTTGCGCGGGCGGCGCCGCGACAATCGCCTTCTGCTCGGTCACCCCGCTCGCGTAGACCACGGAAAAGAGCGCAATGGCCAGCACGAAATTGGCGATCGGCCCCGCCGCGACGATCGCAATGCGCTTGCCAACCGACTGGCGGTTGAATGCATGTGGCAAATCGCTTGCGGGAATCTGATCGGCCGATTCGCGCTCGTCGAGCATCTTCACGTAGCCGCCGAGCGGCAGCGCTGCGATGGTCCACTCGGTGCCGCTCTTTTTGCTGACCCACTGGACGAGCGGCCGGCCAAAGCCGATCGAGAAACGCAGGACCTTCACGCCGCACAGACGCGCGACGCTGTAGTGCCCGTATTCGTGCACGACGACCAGAACGCCGATCGCCACGACGAATGCGACCAGTTCGGTAAGCAGGTTCATGAGCGCCTCCTGGGCTGGAAGCAGCGCACCGGTGCGGGAGCGGCCCCGAGGTCAGGCTCGCGTGCCTGAGGGGCCGCCAGGGCCCTTCCGCAAGCCCCTCGCTGACCTGTCAGGCCGGCACCGGCAGGCTGTCGATGATGGTGTGAGCCGCGCGGCGAGCCGCCGCGTCGGCTTCGAGCACGACTTCGAGACTCGACGCATTGCGGTTCTCGAGCGCGTTCAGTACGGCATCCACCGTCTGGGCGATGGCCATGAAGCCGATGCGCCGGTTCAAAAATGCCTCCACTGCCACTTCGTTCGCGGCGTTCAGTGCCGCGCTCGCCACGCCGCCGGCGGCCAATGCCTGCATCGCGAGTGCGAGACACGGGAAGCGCGCGTAGTCGGGTTTTTCGAACGTGAGCGTCGCGATTTGCGCGAGATCCAGCTGCGCGACGCCGGAATCGACACGGTCCGGATACGCCAGCGCGTGCGCGATCGGCGTGCGCATGTCGGGGTTGCCTAGTTGCGCGAGCACCGAACCATCGGCGTACGAAACCATCGAGTGGATCACGCTCTGCGGGTGAATCAGCACGTCGATGCGCTCGCCCGGCAGGTCGAACAGGTAGTGCGCCTCGATCACTTCGAGGCCCTTGTTCATCATCGTGGCCGAATCGACGGAGATCTTGCGGCCCATCGACCAGTTCGGGTGCTTGCAGGCCTCGTCGGGCGTCACGTTCACGAGCGTCGAGGGCTCGCGGGTGCGGAACGGGCCGCCGGAGGCGGTCAGGATGATCTTCGTGACGCCGTCGCGCTCGGCGTTTTCGCGCGGGAAGCACTGGAACACGGCGTTGTGCTCGCTGTCGAGCGGCAGCAGAACGGCGCCGCTGTCGCACACGGCATCGATGAAGATGTCGCCCGACATCACGAGCGCTTCCTTGTTGGCGAGCAGGATCTGCTTGCCGGCCTTCGCCGCTGCGAGCGTGGGCGCGAGACCCGCCGCACCGACGATGGCCGCGACCACGGTGTCGCAGCCGTCGCTCTTCGAGACTTCGACGAGCGCCTGCGGCCCGTAGGTCACGACGGTCTTCGAGCCGGCCGCGCGCAGCTTGCGCTCGACCTGTGCGGCGGTGTCGGCGTCGCCGACCACGGCCACTTCGGGGGCGAAGCGCAGGCATTGTTCGACGAGCTTCTCGCCGTTGCGATGCGCAGTGAGCGCATAGACCGAGAAGCGTTGCGGATGACGCGCGACGACGTCGAGCGTGCTGTCTCCAATCGAGCCCGTGGAACCGAGCAGTGTGAGTCGTTTTTGCATATTCAAATCTCTAACCTGGCGTCCCGGCCAGACGCCTTTAGCCGAGCAGCAGCATGGCGAGCGGCAGCACGGGCAGCAGTGCGTCGATGCGGTCGAGGACTCCGCCGTGGCCCGGCAGAAGCCCGCTCGAATCCTTCACGCCGGCCTGGCGCTTCATCATCGACTCGAACAGATCGCCGATCACGCTGAACGCGACCAGCACGGTAAGTACGAAAAGCGCACGGCCGAGCCCGATCTGGGCGGCGAGCGCGGAATACAGCGTGGGTTCGAACGCGTGCAGCGCGATTGCCGCTCCGGACACCACCATCACGGCCGCCCAGCCGCCCACGGCGCCCTCCCAGGTCTTGCCGGGGCTGATCGCAGGCGCAAGCTTATGCCTTCCGAATGCCTTACCTGCAAAGTATGCGCCGATATCGGCCAGCCAGACCACGAGCAACAGGGACAGAACAAACGCCACGCCGGCCGTGCGCGCGGCCACCAGGGCGTGCCAGCAGGCCGCGAAAACGACGAGCCCGGCGGCCAGCAGGAAGGCGCGCCAGGCGCCCGCGGCGAGCACCGGCTTGCGCAGCAGCACGTAAGGGCCGGCAATGATCCAGAACACGCCCGCCGCCTGAAAGAGCGGCCGGGGCGCCGGCAGGCGCGTACTGAGCGCCACGGCGGCCGCCGCGATCACGGCGTAGACGATCGAGCCGGTCGCGCCCGCCTTCAGCAGACGCGCCCACTCCCATGCGGCGAAGACGACCACGACGCCGATCAGCGCGCCGAACGCCGCCACAGGCGCGAACAGCGTGATCGGCAGGAAGACTGCCAGCAGGACGAGCGCCGTAATGACGCGGGTCTTCAGCATGAAAGCGAATCGGCGTTCTGGGCGACGACCTGCGCGCTCGTGCGGCCGAAGCGGCGCTCGCGCTCCGCATACGAGGCAATGGCGCGGCTGAGCGCTTCGGCGTCGAAATCCGGCCAGAACGTATCGGTGAAATAGAACTCCGCGTAGGCGAGTTGCCAGAGCAGGAAGTTGCTCACCCGCTGCTCGCCGCCCGTGCGAATGAAGAGATCCGGTTCGGGCGCGTAGGCCATGGCCAGATGCTGGGACAGCGTGTCTTCGGTGACGGGAACCGGCTGGCCCGTGGCCGCGGCTTCCTCGACCAGCTTGCGCGTGGCCTGCAGGATATCCCAGCGGCCGCCGTAGTTCGCGGCGATCGTGAGGGTGAGACGGGTGTTGCGCGCGGTTTTGGTTTCCGCGCGGCGAATCAGGTCCTGGATGCGCTCATTGAACATCGACAGGTCGCCGACCACGCGCAGGCGGATGCCGTTCGCGTGCAGGCGCGCCACCTCGCGCTCGAGCGCAGTGACGAAGAGGCGCATGAGGAACGACACTTCGTCGGTCGGGCGGCGCCAGTTCTCGGAGCTGAACGCGAAGAGCGTCACGTATTCGACGCCGCGCTGCACGCACGATTCGACGACCGAGCGCACGGCGTCGACGCCGCGCGTGTGGCCCGCGACGCGCGGCAGGCGCCGCTGGGTTGCCCAACGGCCATTGCCGTCCATGATGATCGCGATGTGGCGCGGCACGGCCGCCACGTCGGGCACGCGAACGGTTGAGCTGGTATAGGTCATGGCCGTCGGACTGTAACTGCGATAAGAAAGGGAAACCGCCTGGAATCTGGCGAATCTGGAGGCCTGAGGCCTCAGACCGTCATGATCTCGGCTTCCTTCGTCTGGACGAGCTTTTCGATTTCGGTCACGAAGCGGTCGGTCAGTTTCTGGACTTCGTCGCCGCCGCGGCGCTCGTCGTCTTCGGAAATTTCCTTGTCCTTCACGAGCTTCTTGAGCTGCTCGTTGGCATCGCGACGCAGGTTGCGCACGGCGACCTTCGCCGTTTCACCTTCGTTCTTGACGACCTTCGTGAGCTCCTTGCGGCGTTCTTCGGTCAGCGCGGGCATCGGCACGCGGATCAGGTCGCCGTGCGTGGCCGGGTTCAGGCCGAGATCCGACTCGCGGATCGCCTTTTCGATGACCGGCACCATCTTCTTTTCCCACGCCTGCACGCCGATCGTGCGCGCGTCGACGAGCGTGAGGTTCGCGACCTGCGAGATGGGCACGGGCGAGCCGTAGTAGTCGACCTGGATGTGGTCGAGCAAACCGGTATGGGCGCGGCCCGTGCGGATTTTCGCCAGATCGCTCTTGAACGCTTCGATCGAGCGCTGCATTTTCTGCTCAGCGCCCTTCTTGATGTCAGCCACAGCCATTTTGATACCTCCGAACCTTCATAACGGAACGGGCCCGCCGGCGCGCTGATGGGCGGCGCGGCCCGTGTTCGAACCTCTCGTGAAACGAGAGTTTACACGTGGACGAGCGTACCTTCGTCTTCGCCCAGAACGATGCGCTTGAGCGCACCCGGCTTGACGATGGAAAAAACCCGGATCGGCAGCTTCTGGTCGCGGCACAGCGCGAACGCGGTGGCGTCCATCACCTGCAGATTGCGGCCAATTGCCTCATCGAAGCTGATCGTCGAGTAGCGCGTGGCGGCCGGGTCCTTCTTCGGGTCGGCCGAATAGACGCCGTCGACCTTGGTGGCCTTCAGCACGACTTCGGCGCCGACTTCCGAGCCGCGCAGCGCAGCAGCCGTGTCGGTGGTGAAGAACGGGTTACCCGTGCCGGCGGCGAAGATCACGACCTTGCCTTCTTCGAGCTGGCGAATCGCGCGGGGGCGGATGTACGGCTCGACGACCTGGTCCATGCGCAGCGCCGACTGCACGCGCGCCTCGATGCCCGCGTGACGCATGGCGTCCTGCAGCGCGAGCGCGTTCATCATCGTGGCCAGCATGCCCATATAGTCGGCCGTGGCGCGGTCCATACCGGCTGCGCCGCCCGCGACACCGCGGAAAATGTTGCCGCCGCCGATCACGACTGCGAGCTGGGTGCCCAGACGCACCACCTCGGCCACGTCTGCCACCATACGTTCGATCGTGGCGCGATTGATGCCGAAGGCATCATCGCCCATCAGGGCTTCGCCGGAAAGTTTGAGCAGGACGCGTTTATAGGCGGGTGTGGGCATGGAGGTATCCAGGATCGCGCGCAAAGGGCAATAACTTGAAACTGTAGGGGTGAAATACGGCTTCGGGCAAGCGCCGCCAGAAATAGCGAAGATTTCCGACGCCGCGCACGGCGGGGGACTACCATGCGCGTCGCCGCTACGCTGCCCGCCACGGCGGATTGCTCCGCCACGGCTTACCACTGAACAAACTGCGGTGCTGCAACAACTGCAGTCGCCGCCTGCCGCGCTGGGCGCGGCGAGACGGGCTGACCGATCTTTATTGCTGCTTTGCAGCAGCGACTTGCGCGGCCACTTCGGCAGCGAAGTCGTCCTGGCGCTTCTCGATGCCTTCGCCGACCACGAAGAGGGCGAACTTCTGCACCGTCGTGCCAGCAGCCTTGAGCATCTGCTCGATCGTCTGCTTGTCGTTCTTAACGAACGGCTGGTTCAGCAGCGAGACTTCCTTCAGGTACTTCTGGACCGAACCTTCGACCATCTTCCCGACGATCTCAGCCGGCTTGCCCGATTCCGCAGCCTTCTGCTCGGCGATGCTGCGCTCCTTGGCGATCAGGTCGGCAGGCACGTCGTCCGACGACAGCGAGACCGGCTTCATCGCGGCGATGTGCATCGCGACGTCCTTGCCCACTTGCTCGTCGGCACCCGTGTACTCGACCAGCACGCCGATGCGCGTGCCGTGCAGGTACGCAGCCAGCTGGTTGGCGGTTTCGAAACGCGCGAAACGGCGGATCGAGAGGTTTTCGCCGATCTTGCCGACCAGTGCGAGGCGCACTGCGTCGACCGTCGAGCCGTCCAGCGCCAGCGCCGACAGAGCGGCGACGTCAGCCGGGTTTTGCGTGGCGACGAGTTCGGCGATCTTCTTCGAGAAGCCGATGAAGTCATCGTTCTTCGAAACGAAGTCGGTTTCGCAGTTCAGTTCGACGATCGCGCCAGCGCCGCCGCCGATGAACGACGAGATCACGCCTTCAGCCGTGACGCGCGAAGCGGCCTTGCTGGCCTTGTTGCCGAGCTTCACGCGCAGCAGTTCTTCGGCACGCGCGAGGTCGCCGTCGGCTTCCGTCAGCGCCTTCTTGCATTCCATCATCGGCGCGTCGGTCTTCGCGCGCAGTTCTGCCACCATGCTTGCGGTAATTGCCGCCATCATTCGCTCCTTGAGTCTGTCTGGTACACGCCGCCCGCCTTTCGACGCGGCCGGCAGAAATTCGTTTCCGTTTCCGCCTGCGGTGAAACGCTTTTTTACAGCTGCTTCTACAGGGCTACGGTGCCGCTCATATGACGCGGCGACGAAAGTCGCGGCTTAAAAAAAAGGGGCCTATGGAAAGCCCCCTTTTCTTGCCGGACACGGGGCAGCTTACGCCTCCGGGTTGACCTCGACGAACTCGTCGTCGCCGTCGTTGCCGCGCGCAGCGACAACCACGTCGTTGACCGCGTTCGCACGGCCTTCGAGGATCGCGTCAGCCACGCCTTGCGTGTAGAGCGCAACGGCCTTGCTCGCGTCGTCGTTGCCCGGGATCACGTAATCGATGCCTTCCGGCGAGTGGTTCGTATCGACCACGGCGATCACGGGGATGCCCAGCTTGTTCGCTTCCGTCACGGCAATCTTGTGGTAGCCGACGTCGACCACGAAGATCGCGTCCGGAATGCCGCCCATGTCCTTCACGCCGCCGATCGACTTCTGCAGCTTGGCGATTTCGCGTTCGAACAGGAGCGCTTCCTTCTTGCTCATCTTCTCGAGCTCGCCCGCTTCCACGGCTGCTTCCATGTCCTTCAGGCGCTTGATCGAAACCTTCAGCGTCTTGAAGTTGGTCAGCATGCCGCCGAGCCAGCGTGCGTTCACGAACGGCATACCAGCGCGTTGCGCCTCTTCGGCGATCGTGTCGCGCGATTGACGCTTCGTGCCGACGAACAGGATCGTGCCGCGGTTCGCTGCCAGTTGACGCACGTACTTCAGCGCGTCGTTGTACATCGGCAGCGTCTTTTCGAGGTTGATGATGTGAATCTTGTTGCGATGACCGAAGATGAAGGGGGCCATCTTCGGGTTCCAGAAGCGCGTTTGGTGACCGAAGTGGACACCGGCTTCCAGCATTTGGCGCATGGTAACTGCCATGAGAAATTCTCCGCTAGGGTTTGGGTCTGAAGCCGGCTGCCGTATCGGTGCGCCCTCCCATTTCCGGAGATCGACGCGCCCGACACCCTGGGTGCGCCGGCTTGCGAGTGTGCTGCCTGAAGAAGATGCTTCCGAATGTTCTTCGCGCACCCGCCAAAATGCGTTTTTGGCAAAGCGCTCCGCGGCAACGGCGGATTCAGCCACTTCCACGAACTCCGAACGCGAATCCGAAAGATATAGGAAGCGACTTAGCCGAAGAGTATAGCACGCAAACTGCCCCTTACTCAAGACAGCTATTACCCGCGGAATACGGCGCCATCAATGGCAATGCGGCGCGCGCCGCATTTGCCATTGATGGCGCCCCGCCTTCTCAAAAGTCAGCGACCCCTGGCATTAGGTGCGATAATTCGATATTCGACTGCATTTCCGGGCGCATACCATGGCCATTTCGATCAAGAACGAACAAGACATCGCGCAAATGCGCGTCGCCTGCCGGCTGGCGAGCGAGGTGCTCGACTACATCACGCCGTTCGTCACCGCGGGTGTGACGACGGGTGAGCTCGACCGCCTTTGCCACGAGTACATGACCAACGTGCAGGGCACGGTGCCCGCGCCGCTGAACTATCAGCCGCCGGGCTATCCGCCCTACCCGAAGGCAATCTGCACCTCTGTGAACGACGTGATCTGTCACGGTATTCCCGGCGACAAGGCGCTGAAGAACGGCGACGCGCTCAATATCGACATCACCGTCATCAAGGAAGGCTATTTCGGCGACACGAGCCGCATGTTCATCGTCGGCGAAGGCTCGATCCTCGCGAAGCGCCTCGTGCAGACCACCTATGAATGCATGTGGCTCGGCATCGACCAGGTGCGTCCCGGCGGCCATCTGGGCGACATCGGCCACGCCATTCAGCGCTACGCCGAAAGCCAGGGCTACAGCGTGGTGCGCGAATACTGCGGCCACGGCATCGGCACGGTGTTCCACGAAGATCCGCAGGTCCTGCACTACGGCCGCCCCGGCACCGGCATCGAGCTCGTGCCCGGCATGATCTTCACCGTCGAGCCGATGATCAATGCCGGCCGCCGCGACATTCGCACCATGCCGGACCAGTGGACCGTCAAGACGAAGGACCGCAGCCTCTCGGCACAGTGGGAACACACGGTACTCGTGACGGAAACCGGCTACGAAGTCCTGACGGTCTCGGCGGGTACGCCCGCCAAGCCTGCCATCGTCGCGCAGATGGCGGGCACCGCGGCCTGAGCGCCCGACTAAGTGCCGGAAAGCGCTTCGTGGCGCGATCCGGCGCAAAATGGATAGGCTCGTAGAACATCGGCCTGCGGCCTCGAGGCAGTACGTCCAGCGCGAGCGATGCACCCAATGCGGACGCCGCCCGGCGCCCGCAGCACGATGAGGCAGCCCGCAAAGCAGCCGACGCATTAACCGACGAACCAACGCGGCCAGCCGCCATCGCGAGGCGCGCCGCGCGCACGACCAGCCGCCTGCCCAACCACGCCAGACACGACCCGAGCCCATGAGTGTTCCCGCTGTCGCCGTTCCCGATACGTCGTCGCTGAAGTCCGACTACAAGGCCGCCAAGGCCCAGTTGCTCGAGCGTTTCAAGACCGCGACCAATGTCGACTCGCTGATGCGCGCCCTCGCCCGCACCACCGACGACACCTTGCGCAGTGCCTGGGACCGGTGCGAGCTGCCGGCCACGCTGGCGCTCGTGGCGGTGGGCGGCTTCGGGCGCGGCGAGCTTGCGCCCTGGTCCGACGTCGACATCCTCGTGCTGCTGCCGGACGACGAGCCGCTCGCGCCGCTCGAAGAACGCATCGAGCGTTTTATCGGCCTTGCATGGGACCTCGGACTCGATATCGGCAGCAGCGTGCGCAGCGTCTCGCAATGCCTCGAAGAAGCCGCCAATGACGTCACCGTGCGCACGTCGCTCCTCGAGGCGCGCCGCATCACGGGTAGCGCGACGCTGTTCGGCGACTTCGCGCAGCGCTATCGCGACGCCATGGACCCGCGCGCATTCTTCCAGGCGAAGGTGCTCGAAATGCGCCAGCGCCATGCGCGCTTCCAGGACACGCCCTATTCGCTCGAACCCAACGTCAAGGAAAGCCCCGGCGGCCTGCGCGACCTGCAGCTGATCCTCTGGATCACCGAGGCCGCCGCCTTCGGCAGCAGCTGGAAGGAGCTGGACCAGCGCGGCCTCATCACCGGGCGCGAGGCGCGCGAACTGCGCCGCAACGAGGCATTTCTCAAGGCGCTGCGCGCGCGCCTGCATGTGATCGCGGGCCGCCGCCAGGACATCCTCGTGTTCGACCTGCAGACGGCCGTGGCCGAAAGCTTCGGCTACAAGGCGAGCAGCGCGCGGCGCGCGAGCGAGCAGCTCATGCGCCGCTACTACTGGGCCGCGAAGGCGGTCACTCAGCTTTCTACCATCCTGATCCAGAACATCGAGGCGCAGCTCTTCCCGAGCACGAGCGGCATCACGCGCACGCTCTCGGAACACTTCGTCGAGAAGCAGGGGATGCTGGAGATCGTCAGCGACGACGTGTTCGAGCGCGAGCCGCACGCAATCCTCGAGGCGTTCCTGCTCTACGAGCAGGTGCCCGGCGTGAAGGGCCTGTCGGCGCGCACGCTGCGCGCGCTCTACAACGCGCGCGAGACCATGGACCAGAACTGGCGCCGCGACCCGGAAAACCGCCGGCTCTTCATGGAGATCCTCAAGCAGCCGGCCGGGATTACGCACGCCATGCGCCTCATGAACCAGACGAGCGTGCTCGGGCGCTATCTGCTGAATTTCCGCCGCATCGTCGGGCAGATGCAGCACGACCTCTATCACGTCTATACGGTCGATCAGCACATCCTGATGGTGCTGCGCAATATGCGCCGCTTCGCCGTGGCCGAGCATGCGCACGAGTATCCGTTCTGCAGCCAGCTCATCGCCAACTTCGAGCGTCCGTGGGTGCTCTACGTCGCGGCGCTGTTCCACGACATCGCCAAGGGCCGCGGCGGCGACCACTCGCAGCTCGGCATGGCCGACGCGCGGCGCTTTTGCCGCGAGCACGACATCACCGGCGACGACGCGGACCTGGTCGTCTGGCTCGTCCAGCAGCACCTGACGATGAGCCAGGTCGCCCAGAAGCAGGACATCACCGACCCTGAGGTCGTGAAGCGCTTCGCGGAGCTCGTCGGTACGGAGCGGCGTCTTTCGGCGCTCTACCTGCTGACGGTCGCCGACATTCGCGGCACGAGCCCAAAGGTCTGGAACAACTGGAAAGGCAAGCTGCTCGAAGACCTCTACCGCTCGACGCTCGCCGTGCTCGGCGGCGCCAAGCCCGACGCGCACTCGGAGCTCAAGACGCGTCAGGAGCTGGCGCTTGCGCTGCTGCGTCTCGAGACCGTGCCGGAGCACGCGCACCGCGCGCTCTGGGACAAGCTCGACGTCGGCTACTTCCTGCGCCACGACGCCGCCGATATCGCCTGGCAAACGCGCGTGCTCTACCGCCACGTCGAGGCGCCGGAGCCGGTCGTGCGTGCGCGCCCGTCGCCGATCGGCGAGGCGCTGCAGGTGCTCGTCTACGCGCAGGACCGCCCCGACCTGTTCGCGACGATGTGCGCGTACTTCGACCGCAGCGGTCTTTCCGTGCTCGACGCGCGCGTGAGCACCACGCGCCACGGCTACGCGCTCGATAACTTCATCGTCGCCCACACCGAGGGCGACGTGCATTACCGCGATATCGCGAACCTCGTCGAGCAGGAACTCGCGGCGCGTCTGAAGGCGACGGGCAATGCCTTGCCCGAGCCGTCGAAGGGCCGTCTCTCGCGCCTGTCACGCACCTTCCCGGTGACGCCGCGCGTCGACCTGCGGGCCGACGAGCGCGGCCAATACTACATCCTGTCCGTGTCGGCGAACGACCGGCCGGGCCTTCTCTATTCCATCGCGCGCGTGCTCGCGGAGCATCAGGTCGGCGTCCATGCGGCGCGGATCAATACGCTCGGCGAACGCGTGGAAGACGTGTTTCTGCTCGACGGCTCGGGGCTCTCCGACAACCGTCAGCAGATTCATGTCGAAACCGAATTGCTGCGCGCGATCGCAGTGTGAATGACCCAAGCGAAAGACCAGATCCATGCGAGCCAAACTGACAGCCAAACATCCGCGCCCGACCACTCCGGAACGCGCCCCCGTCCGCCGCGGCAGTACGACCGCGCGTAAGCCGGTGCGGCCGGCGGAGGTGCGGGCGACGGACGCTCGGCCGACATCGGCCGCGAAGACTTCCGCCGGGAAGCCCGTGCGCGCCTCAACCGGACGCACCGCGCCTCGCACTGGCGATACGCGCCCGGCGCGGCCGGCTCGCGAAGGCGGATTCGGCGACGAGCGCCGCCCAGCCCGTCGCTCCGGCGATGAGGCGCGTGGATTTGCACGCGGCCGTGACGAAGGTGGTGCACGCCCCTTCGCGCGCCGCGCCGAGGGTGACGACCGCCGCCCGCCACGCAGCCGCGACGAAGGTGGTGCACGCCCCTTTGCACGCCGCCCCGAGGGTGATGACCGACGTCCGCCGCGTAGCCGTGAAGAAGGTGGCGCACGCTCCTTCGCGCGCCGTGCCGAGGGTGATGATCGTCGTCCGCCGCGTAGCCGCGAAGAAGGTGGCGCACGCCCCTTTGCACGCCGCCCCGAGGGTGATGACCGACGTCCGCCGCGCAGCCGTGAAGAAGGTGGCGCACGCTCCTTCGCGCGCCGTGCCGAGGGTGATGATCGTCGTCCGCCGCGTAGCCGTGAAGAAGGTGGCGAGCGTCGCTTCGAACGACGCACCGAAGGCGATGATCGCCGCACCGCACGTGGCCGCGATGAAGGCGGCGCACGCCCCTTCGCGCGGCGTGCCGAGGGCGACGACCGACGCCCGCCGCGCAGCCGCGAAGATGGTGGCGACTGGCGCTTCGCGCGTCGTACCGAAGGCGATGACCGCCGCCCGCCGCACAGCCGTGAAGACGGCGGTGCGCGCCCCTTCGCACGCCGCCCCGAGGGTGATGACCGCCGCCCGCCGCGCAGCCGCGAAGACGGTGGCGAACGTCGTTTCGAACGACGCACCGAAGGCGATGACCGTCGCCCGCCGCGCAGCCGCGAAGACGGAGGCGACCGGCGCTTCACGCGTCGTACCGATGGCGATGACCGCCGCCCGCCGCGTAGCCGTGAAGAAGGCGGTGCACGCCGCCCCGAGGGCGATGACCGCCGCCCGCCGCGCAGCCGCGAGGAAGGTGGCGAGCGTCGCTTCGAACGGCGCAGCGAAGGCGATGATCGCCGCCCGCCGCGTAGCCGCGGCGAAGGCAGCGAGGGGCGCTTCGAACGGCGCAGTGACAGCGACGACCGCCGCCCCGCACGCACCCGCGACGAGGGCACGGAGCGTCGTTTCGCGCGCCCGGTGAAATCCGCCTGGAGCGATGACCGCGGCGGCGCTGCGCCGCGCGCTCGCCGCAGTACCGAAGAAGGCGGTGGCAGCCGCAAGACCGCCAGCCCTGTCAAACCGGTTGGGAAGCCCCCGCGCCCCACCGACGACGCCGAATCCGCACGGCGCCGCACACCGCGCGAAGAAGTCGATGGCGACAACACCCTGCGCCTTTCCAAGCGCATGTCCGAACTGGGCCTGTGCTCGCGCCGTGAAGCCGACGAATGGATCGAAAAAGGCTGGGTTTATGTGGACGGCGAAGTCGTCGACACGCTCGGCGCCAAGGTCACGCCGAATCAGCGCATCGAAGTCGATCCGGCCGCGCTCGCCGCGCAGGCGCGCCAGGTGACGATCCTGCTGCACAAGCCGGTGGGCTACGTGTCGGGCCAGGCCGAGGACGGCTATGAACCCGCCGCCACGCTCATCACGGGCGAGAATCATTGGGACGGCGACCACTCGGGCATCCGCTTCTCGGCGAAGCATCTGCGCACGCTCGCGCCGGCCGGCCGCCTCGACATCGACTCGACCGGCCTGCTCGTGCTGACCCAGGACGGTCGCGTGGCCAAGCAGTTGATCGGCGAGAGCTCGGACATCGACAAGGAGTACCTCGTGCGCGTCACCTACAACGACATTGAGACCGAAATCGATCAGCACTTCCCGGCCGAGTTGCTCGCTCAGCTGCGCCACGGCCTGTCGCTCGACGACGTGCCGCTCAAGCCCGCGCAGGTGAGCTGGCAAAACGGCGAGCAGTTGCGTTTCGTGCTGCGCGAAGGCAAGAAGCGCCAGATCCGTCGCATGTGCGAACTGGTCGGCCTCAAGGTCGTGGGCCTCAAGCGTGTGCGCATGGGCCGCGTGCTGCTCGGCGCGCTGCCGCAGGGCCAATGGCGCTATCTGGCCGCCAACGAAGCGTTCTAGCGCCACATCGGCGTCAAACGCCGCACTGTATGAAAAACGGGAGCCAGTTGGCTCCCGTTTTTCTTGATGCTTCGACTTTCAGTCGTCGCGGTTTGGGTCGAGTTCCGGAAACAGGACCTCCGTAAAGCCGAACTTCGAGAAGTCGGTAATGCGCATGGGATACAGCTTGCCGATCAGGTGATCGCATTCGTGCTGGACGACCCGTGCGTGAAAGCCCTCGGCCACACGTTCGATGGGCGTGCCGTACTGATCGAAGCCGTCGTAGCGGATCATCGAATAGCGGCTCACGGCGCCGCGCAGGCCCGGCACCGAAAGACACCCCTCCCAGCCCTCTTCCATGTCGTGCGACAGCGGATGGATGACCGGGTTGATGAGCACCGTCTGCGGCACGGCCGGCGCCTCGGGATAGCGCTCGTTCTGCTCGAAACCGAAGATCACCACCTGCAAATCGACGCCGATCTGCGGGGCGGCGAGTCCGGCGCCGTTCGCCGCGTGCATGGTGTCGAACATATCGGCAATGAGTTCGTGCAACTCGGGCGTATCGAAGTGATCGACCGGCCTCGCAATGCCAAGCAGGCGCGGATCGCCCATTCTGAGAATTTCGCGAATCATGTCGTTTGCCCCTCCAGGAGCTTGCGCATTCCTTCTTCGTCGAGCACCGGCACGCCGAGTTCCTCGGCTTTTGCGAGCTTGCTGCCCGCGTCGGCGCCCGCCACCACGTAATCGGTCTTCTTCGATACCGAGCCGGCGACCTTCGCACCGGCTGCTTCGAGCATCTCCTTTGCCTCGTCGCGCGAGAGCGTGGGCAGCGTACCCGTGAGCACCACCGTCTTGCCGGCCAGCACGCCCACCGGCGCCTTGGGCGCGGGCGGCCCTTCCGCCCATGTCACTTTGCCCGGCGCGCGCAGTTGCTCGATCACTGTGCGGTTATGCTCTTCCGCAAAAAACTCGTGGATCGCAAGCGCGACGATAGGGCCCACATCGTTGACTTCGAGCAATTCCTCGACCGTCGCGTTCATGATCGGATCGAGCGAGCCGAAGTGCTTCGCAAGATCCTTCGCCGTCGATTCGCCCACGTGCCGGATGCCGAGCGCGTAAACGAAGCGCGCAAGTGACGTCGATTTGGCCTTCTCGAGCGAGTCGAGCAGGTTCTGCGCCGACTTGTCCGCCATGCGCTCGAGTTGCGCGAGCGTGCCGAAGCCGAGATTGAACAGATCGGCGGGCGTGCGCACGAGGTTCTGGTCGACCAGCTGGTCGATGATCTTCTCGCCCAGGCCGTCGATATCGAGCGCGCGGCGCTGGGCGAAGTGCCAGAGCGCCTGCTTGCGCTGGGCCGGACAGAACAGTCCGCCCGTGCAACGCGCGATTGCCTCGTCGGGCAGCCGCTCGATGCGCGACCCACAGACCGGGCATTCGGTCGGCATCACGAACTCGTGGGCGTCGGCCGGACGGCGGTCCGTGAGCGCACTGACCACCTCGGGAATCACGTCGCCGGCACGCCGCACGATCACCGTGTCGCCGATGCGGATGTCCTTGCGCCGCACTTCGTCTTCGTTGTGCAGCGTGGCGTTGGTCACCGTCGCGCCGCCGACGAACACCGGCTCGAGCCGCGCGACCGGCGTAATCGCGCCCGTGCGGCCCACCTGGACGTCGATCGCCAGCAGCTTCGTGAGCGCTTCCTGGGCCGGGAACTTGTGCGCGAGCGCGAAGCGCGGCGCGCGCGAGACGAAGCCGAGCGCATCCTGCTCGTCGCGGCGGTTCACCTTGTAGACCACGCCGTCGATGTCGTACGGCAGGCCGTCGCGCTTCTCGCCCACCGTGCGGAAAAATTCCAGCAGACCGTGCGCGCCCTTCACGACCGCACGCTCGGCATTGACCGGCAGGCCCATTTCCGCGTACCAGTCGAGCAGTTCGCTATGGGTGGCCGGCATCGGCTCGCCCTCGAGCACGCCAATGCCGTAAGCGAAAAACGAGAGCGGCCGCTGCGCCGTGATTTTCGGATCGAGCTGGCGCAGGCTGCCCGCCGCCGCGTTGCGCGGGTTCGCGAATTCCTTGTGGCCGCCATCGCGCTGACGCTGGTTCATGCGCTCGAAGTCGCGGCGGAACATCAGCACCTCGCCGCGCACGTCGAGCACCTTCGGCACGCGCTTGCCCTTCAGGCGCAAGGGCAGCGAGCGGATCGTGCGCACGTTCTCCGTGACGTTCTCGCCGGTCGCGCCATCGCCGCGCGTGGAGGCCTGGACGAACACGCCGTCGACGTAGCGCAGCGAGATGGCGAGGCCGTCGAACTTGAGTTCGGCGGCGTATTCGACCTCGACGACTCCGGCGCCTTCGATCTTGCCGAGCGCATCGGCCACGCGCTTGTCGAACGCGACGATGTCTTCGTCGGCAAAGCCGTTGTTGAGCGACAGCATCGGCACGTCGTGGACCACGGGCTCGAAGCCCCCGGCGACTTCGCCACCCACACGCTGCGTGGGCGAATCGGGCGTGATGAGGTCGGGATGATCGGCTTCGATTTGCTGAAGTTCGCCGAACAGCTTGTCGTATTCCGCGTCAGGCAGCTCCGGCTGGTCGAGCACGTAGTAGGCGTGATTCGCACGCTCGAGTTCGGCGCGCAACCACACCGCGCGCTGTGCAGCGGTGGCTTCTTCGGGGGGACGGGCGGAAGTACGGACCATGCCTTGGGCAACTCGCTGTTGAAAATGATTTCGGACGTCAGATTATCTCAGGAAGCCGCGCGTGTCGCATCGGACGAGCGGCTATCTGCGTGCGCCGCCGAACGGGTCTCGCCAGCGTCCTGGCCGAATCGCCAACGCTGCGTGCGTCGCTCTGGCATCCAGGGCCCGGTGGGCTGAGCTCGAATGCACTGCAACACGCGTGCCGATACCCTCTGCGCTGTACCGCCTGCGCGCAAAAAAGGCGCGGCGCCTTTACGGCGTCGCGCCTTGTCTGCAGGCCCGCTGCACGCCTTCGGCGTTACTGGCTGAACAGTCGCCGCGTGGCCGGCGAGCCCGCCGGAATACCGGCCTGCTCCAGCTTCGCGTAGAGCGTCATCAGCTGCTTGTCGATCGACTGCAGCACCGATTCCGGCAGCGGCCGGCGCTGGTCGTCGACCACGCGCCCGCCAATGCGCTCGGCAAGCGATTTCGCGTAGTCGCACATCAGGCGGAACGGCAGGATGTCTTCGTCGGCCACGGGCACGTCGAGGATCAGCGTGATCAGTTCACCGCCCTTGTACGTGAGGTCGTCGCGCAGGAAGTTGGTGTCGCCGAACTGCAGCATGAAAACGGGGCTCTGCTTCGCATCGAGCTTGACGAAGCGCGTGCCGTCGCGCGAAAGCAGCAAGCCGTCCTGCGCCGCCACCGCCTGCACGTAGTTTGCCGACCACGGCGCGCCGTCCGACATCACGTTCACGGAAAGCTGGGCGTCGCATTGCGCCGCGAAGCCGTCCAGTTCGCGCGCCATGGCGACCGTCTCCATCATGTCCGGAAACTCGGGCGCGGCGTCGAGCGCGTCGGCGAATTGCTGCACGCCGGTCACGAATTCCGAGAACTCGAGTTCGTTGAGCGGGCCGTTGCGATTCGCGAGTTGCGCAGCCGCGCGCAGTTCTTCGTAGCGCACGCCGCTCTGGAGCAACTCCCAGCCGTCGCCCCCTTCGGGTTTGCCTTCGATATGAACCGGCTTGCTGCCCGCGCGGCGCAATCGCTGCGCAAACGGAATCACCCGCTCGCCTGCCACCGGCGCACCAAGCCGGATCGGCACGATGCAGTCGATGCGACGGTCGACCACGGCGGGCGGCGCCGAAGAGATCGTCGTGGCCGCCGGCATGACCGGCTCGATGCGCTCCGCTTCGTCGCCATCGTCCTTTGCGGATTGCGGGGCAGCCGCAGTTGCAGCCGGCGCCTTGTCGGCAGCCTTCTCGGCAACTTCGTGTGCGTCGGATTCAGCTTCCGGAAAGCCGTTGGGTGTCGTCGTTTCCGCCTGGATGTCGGCTGGCGTGTCGAGCGGCGCAGCAGTGCCGAAACCCGGCTCCACGCGCCCGGCTTGCGTGCTGCCCGCGAGCGACGGCTCGCGGCGCGACGGAGCATGGGCCGGTTCGATGAACGGGCTCGGCTCCTGGAACTCGTCGCGCTGCGGCGCTTCGACTGCCTCTTCGGGCATCGGGCGCGGCATGCGCCGGCGCACTCTCGCGCCCTGCCACGCGTTGTACACCACCACGCCCCCGACGACCACGGCGCCCGCGCCGATCAACCCGAGAGTCAATTCATCCATGCATGCTCCATCAGCAATTCTTTTTCGACGGCGTGCTCATTGCATGCGCCGTTGCTCTGGCGCGCGCATTGCGCGCGGCGGCTGCCTCACTGATGGCGCCGCCGGCCGCGCATCGCGCGCCGTCCGTTAGACCGTATAAATCGATTAGACCGTATTTTGGGCGAAACCCGCTGCCGTTTCCATGTCGACCGCGACGATGCGCGAAACGCCCTGCTCCTGCATCGTCACGCCAATGAGCTGCTGCGCCATCTCCATGGCGATCTTGTTGTGCGAAATGAACAGGAACTGTGTTTTGTCCGACATCGCGCGAACAAGGTTCGCGAAGCGCTCGGTGTTCGCGTCGTCGAGCGGTGCGTCCACTTCGTCTAGCAAGCAGAACGGCGCCGGGTTGAGCTGGAACATCGCGAACACGAGGGCCGTGGCCGTGAGCGCTTTCTCGCCGCCGGAGAGCAGGTGAATCGTCGAATTCTTCTTGCCGGGCGGTTGCGCCATCACCTGCACGCCGGCGTCGAGAATCTCGTCGCCGGTCATGATGAGCTTCGCCTGACCGCCGCCGAACAGGCGCGGGAACAGCTCGCCGAAATGACGGTTCACCTCGTCGAAGGTGCCCTGCAGCAGCGTGCGCGTTTCCTGGTCGATCTTGCGGATCGCGTCTTCGAGCGTTTCGATTGCGCTCGTGAGGTCGGCCGACTGCGCGTCGAGGAAGGTCTTGCGCTCCTTCGCCGCGGCCAGTTCGTCGAGCGCGGCCATGTTCACAGGCCCAAGCGCCGTGATCGCATTGTTGATGCGCGTAACCTCGCCTTGCAGATACGACGGCTTCATATCGGCCGTGAGCTTTTCCTGCAGCGCGGCCTCGTCGACGCCCGCGGCCTGCAGTTGCTCGACGAACTGCTCGCCGTTCAGGCGCGCGGCCTGCTCCTTGAGCTGAAGCTCGGTGATGCGGTCGCGCAACGGCTGCAACGCGCGCTCCGCGGCGAGGCGGGTTTCGTCGGCGGCCCGCAGCTTCGCGCTCAGATCGTCGAGTTCGGCGCGCGCGGCACGCAGCGTATCTTCCTTCTGGGCGCGAATTTCCAGCGCGTCCTGCAGGCCCGTGTGCGCGGTCTGCTCGTTGATCGTTTCCAGCTCGGCGCGCGCGTCTTCGAGCGACGCGGCCACGCGTTCGCTCTGATCGTGCGCGACCTGAATGTTGCGCTTCAACTCTTCGATGCGGTTCGCCATGTTGCGCGCGGCAAAGCGCGCGTCGGCCGCCGCACGTTCGAGGTCGCGCGCCTCATTGCGCGCCGCGCCGAGTTCCTCGTCGAGCGACTCGAAGGCGAGCTGGTTGTCCTCGAAGCGGGCCTGCAGTTCGGCGAGTTCCACATCGTGGCGCTCGAAGTTCGCTTCCGATTCTGCCCGCAATGCGCGCTGCTCTTCGATCTGCGTGCGGATCTCGTCGAGCTCTTCGCGGATCTGCGTGCTGCGCGCCGTGTAGCGTTCATGCGCCTGCGTCAGCTTGAGCACATCCATCTGCAGCGCGTGCACGCGCTGGGTCGCGCGCTCGGCCTGCTGGCGCACATCCGTGAGCACCTGGGCGGCCTGCGTGTGCGCCGCTTCCGCGCGCACGACAGCCGTGCGTGCATCGTCGGCGAGCAGCGTCTGGGCGCGCACCTGGCGCTCGAGATTCTCGATTTCCTGCTGACGCGCGAGCATGCCGGCCTGCTCGGTGTCGGCGGCGTACAGCTGCACGCCTACGCGCGTCACCGTATGGCCAGCCTTCACGACGAACGCGCCGCTGCCTGGCAGCTGCGCACGCTGGGCGAGCGCTTCGGCGAGATCGTTCGCAACGTAGGTCGAGCCGAGCCATTCGGTGAGCACCGCGCGCAAGCCTGCATCGTCGATACGGACGAGCGAGAGCAGCGGCGTGAGTCCCGCGGCCGCAGCGCTTGCCTGACCCGCGGCCGGCGGCGAATAGAACGCGAGCTTCGCAGGCGGAGCGTCGCTCGCGAATGCCTTCACCCAGTCGAGGTTCGACACCTCGAGCGCGGCGAGCCGCTCGCGCAACACCGATTCGAGCGCCGTTTCCCAACCGGCTTCGACGTGCAGCTTTTTCCACAGCCGCGGCAACGCGCCCAGTTCGTGACGTTCGAGCCACGGCTGGATCTTGCCTTCCGTCTGCACGTTTTCCTGCAGTTGCTTGAGTGCAGCGAGACGGGCTTCGAACTGGTGGATCTGTGCGTTTTCCGCCTGCACGCGCTCGTGTGCGGCGCGGCGTTCCGCGTCGAGGCGCGGCACCGTTTCCTGCGCGTCGGCGAGGCGCGCCTGCGCTTCGTGCAGGACTTCCTCCTGCTCGGCCAGCTGCATGCGCAGCTCTTCGAGCTGGGCTTCGTCCGGCGCGTCGAGGCCGCCTTCCTCCGACTTCAGACGCTCGTGGCGCTGCTGAAGCTGCTGAAGCATCTGGTCGGCGTTGCGTTGATGCGCGGCTTCGAGCTTGATGGCCTGCTCGGTGCGCGCGATGCCCGCGCGCTCGTCGTTCAGTTGCGCCTGCGCGTCGCGCCAGCGGTTTTCGAGCGCGGGCAGCGCTTCCTGCTTCGCCGCCGCATCTTCCTCGGCCAGCGCAGCCTTTTCCTCGGCGATCGCCAGTTGTTCTTCGGCGTCCTCGATATCGTCCTGCGCCTTCTGCGCCTGGACCTGCCATTGCTCGCGCTGCGCGGTGAGCGCGGCGATCTGCGCCTGCACGCGGTTGCGCGACTCGACGATGAACTTGATCTCGGCCTCGAGACGGCTCACCTCGGCGTTCGCTTCGTAAAGCGCGCCCTGCGCGCCCTGCATGGCGTCGCTTGCCGAGTAGTGGGCCACGCGCAGCGTTTCGAGCTGCGCTTCCACTTCGCGCAGCTGCGCGGTATGGCGCTCCAGGTCGATCTGCGCCTGCTCGATCGCGCGCTGCTGGCGTTGCTGCTCGCCCGCTGCCTCGTTCTTGCGCAAGAGCCACAGAAGGCGCTGCTTTTCCTCGCCCTCGGCCTGCAGCTCGCGATATTTCGTGGCAACGACCGCCTGGCCCTCGAGCTTTTCCAGGTTGCTGGACAGCTCGCGCACGATGTCCTCGACACGCGTCAGGTTCTCGCGCGTGTCGTGCAGGCGGTTCTCGGTCTCGCGGCGTCGTTCCTTGTATTTCGACACGCCCGCGGCTTCTTCGAGGAACACGCGAAGCTCTTCGGGCTTTGCCTCGATGATCCGCGCGATCATGCCCTGCCCGATGATCGCGTAGGCGCGCGGGCCGAGGCCAGTACCCAGGAAAATATCCTGAATGTCGCGCCGGCGCGCCGGCAGGTTGTTGATGTAGTAGCTCGACGTGCCGTCGCGCGTGAGCACGCGCTTCACGGCAATCTCGGCATACTGGCCCCACTGCCCCGCGGCGCGGCCGTCCGCATTGTCGAACACCAGTTCGACGCTCGCGCGGCTGCCCGGCTTGCGCGCGGTGGAACCGTTGAAGATGACGTCCTGCATCGACTCGCCGCGCAGCTCGGACGCCCGGGATTCACCCAGCACCCAGCGCACCGCGTCGATGATGTTGGATTTCCCACAGCCGTTTGGCCCGACCACCCCGACGAGTTGGCCCGGAACCTGGAAATGCGTGGGATCGACGAATGATTTGAAGCCAGCGAGTTTAATCGAGGTCAGACGCACGGCGATATCGCTGTTTGAATAGTGGTGAACGGGACCGCCCGTGCCGTACGTCGCTTGCCGCCGCGCATCCGGTATCGATCGCGCGACGGCGGAGTGCGTACTGGGCAGCCGCCACGGCTCGCCGTACGAACGCGCATGCACGCGTGCGGCCGGCGGGAATCAGCGGCAATCATACCATCGCACGCGCGCCATTCCGCGCGCGGGAAGGCCCTGCGCCCGTTCCGCCGCCTGCGCTGCCATCGCCGTTGCCATCATCGCCGCCGGGGCCGCTGCCGTCGGCGTCGTCCGCGTCATGGGTGCGGCTGGCGTCGGCGTGGGTCATGACGCTCGCATCGGCGCTCGCATGCGCGCCGCCCTTGCGCGCATCCTGCGCCCGGTGCACCCAGCTCGACAACAGGGAAGCCAGCACGATGCAGGCGCCGCCCGCCCATTCGCGCGGGCCCGGCGTCTCGCCGGCGAAGAGCCACGACGTGAGCGCCGTCACGACGATCTCGAACAGCATGATGATCGAGGCGCGGTTCGCCGGCACGCGGGCGAGCCCGTACTGGACGAGCATGTTGTTGCTGCCGAGCACGATGCCGAGCGCGAGCACGAGCAGCACGACGCGTGCGAGATGCTCGCCCGCCGGTGCGGCCGACATCGGCTCGAAACAGGAGGTCAGCAAGCCGAACAGCGCCGCGCCCGCGAAGATCACGGCCGTGCGCATCTCGGGCTTCATGTGCGGCAGCACGCGGCTCGTCTTTACGACGAGCACGTTGCTCATCGCGAAACCCATGCCGCCGATGAGACCGGCCCATTCGGCAGCGTTGGCGGGCAGCGGCACGCCGAGCCGCGGCGACCAGAGCATCAGCACCGCACCCAGCAGCGAGAGCGCCGCCAGCGCGCCGCCCGCCCAGTTCAGGCGCTCGTGCAGGATGAAGTGCGCGAAGATCGCCGTCCACGCCGGGGTCAGATAAAAGAGCAGCAGCACGCGCATCACTTCGCCGTGGATTGCGCCCCACACGAACCCGACGTTGGTCACGCCCGCGGCGAGTCCGAGCATCGGCAGCACCCAGTGCCAGCGCACGCTCGCGAGCGAGCGCCAGCGCAGCACCAGCACGAAGAGACAGCCGGCCGCGCTCGTTGCCGCGCTCGAGGCCGTACCGGTGAGCCCGGCGGCCGCCAGCATGCGCAGCGGATACCAGACAAAACCCCAGACGGACGCGCCAATCATGATGGCGAGCGTCGGCCAGGCGGCGCGCAAGCCCGTGCTCTGGCTCATGGCTTGCGCTGCCCTTGGCCCGGCCGCGCGTTCGCAGCGCCTGCGCCTTGGTTCGAAACGTCGTTCGAAGATTTCATGCTTTTCCTTTATTTCGTCGCCAGGCAGGCACCGGCCGCGCCAGGGCGGGATCCGGCCGGCGCCCGCAGCAGCAGCGGCGCCACGCTATAATCGACCGCTTGCAGCCGCAAGGCCGCGCCGTTCATCGGTGTTTGTACGCCGAGCGCGGTGCAACCGGCCCGCCGGCCCGCAGTGGCCACCCGAATCCTGCGCGCCACGCCATCCGTCTTTCGCCCACGCCTGTCCAGCCCCAAGTGAATCCGCTACTCGACACCCTTCAGTCCTATCCCTTCGAAAAGCTGCGCGTGCTCTTCAAGGACATCACGCCGAACGCCGGCCTGCGCCACATCAGCTTCGGGATCGGCGAGCCGAAACACCCCACGCCGGCGCTGATCCGCGACGCCATCGTCGCTTCGCTCGACGGCCTCTCGTCGTACCCGGCCACGGCGGGCACCCCTGCGCTGCGCGAGTCGATTGCGAACTGGGTGAAGGCGCGCTACGGGCTGCCGGCCATCGATGCGAACACGGAAATCCTGCCTGTGTCCGGCTCGCGCGAGGCGCTGTTCGCGCTCGCGCAGGCCGTGGTCGACCCGACAGCGGGCGTGAAAGACCCGGCAAAGCGGGCGATCGTACTCTGCCCGAACCCTTTCTACCAGATCTACGAAGGCGCCGCGCTGCTCGGCGGCGGCGAGCCGTACTTCGTAAATAGCGATCCGGCCCGCAACTTCGCCTGCGACTATTCGCAGGTTCCCGAAGAAGTCTGGGCGCGCACGCAGCTGCTGTACGTGTGCTCGCCCGGCAATCCCACGGGTGCCGTGATCACGCTCGACGACTGGCGCGAGCTGTTCGCGCTCTCCGACCGCTACGGCTTCGTGATCGCCTCGGACGAGTGCTACTCGGAGATCTACTTCGACGAGGCCACGCCGCCGCTCGGCGGTCTCGAAGCGGCGCACAAGCTGGGCCGCGGCTTCGAGCGCCTCGTCATGCTGTCGAGCCTTTCGAAGCGCTCGAACGCGCCGGGCATGCGCTCGGGGTTCGTCGCCGGGGACGCCGCCATCCTCAAGCAGTTCCTGCTGTACCGCACCTATCACGGCGCGGCACTGTCGCCGGTCTGGCAATCCGCCAGCATCGCGGCATGGGGCGACGAGGCGCACGTGCGCGAAAACCGCGCGAAATACGTGAAGAAGTTCTCGACCGTCACACCCATGCTCGCCGACGTGCTCGACGTGAAATTGCCCGACGCCGCGTTCTACCTCTGGGCCAACGTCGCGCGCACCGGCCTCGCGGACACCGCGTTCGCCCAGCGTCTCTACGCCGACTATAATGTGACGGTTCTGCCCGGCTCGTTCCTCGCGCGCGAGGCGCATGGCACGAATCCGGGTAAAGACTTCGTGCGCATGGCGCTCGTCGCCGACGTCGAGGAGTGCATCGAAGGCGCGCAGCGCATCGTCGAGTTCTGCCGCTCGCTCAAACCGTAAAGCCTTTTTCGTGCGCGCCGCGGTCCTGCACCTCGCGACGCGCAACACCGCTTTCAACCATCAATCTCACGAAATCACCGCCATGTCGCAACAACTTCAGCAGATCATCGACACCGCCTGGGAAAACCGCGCCGACTTCTCGCCCAGGTCGGCTCCGAACGACGTGCGCGAAGCCGTCGCCCATGTCATCGCCGAGCTGGACAAAGGCGCGCTGCGCTGCGCCGAGAAGAAGGACGGCGACTGGGTCGTCAACCAATGGGTGAAGAAGGCCGTGCTGCTGTCGTTCCGCCTGGAAGACAACGCACCGATGCCCGCGGGCGGCTACAGCCAGTTCTACGACAAGGTGCCCTCGAAGTTCGCCAACTACACGGCCGAAGACTTCGCCGCGGGCGGCTTCCGCGTCGTGCCGCCGGCCATCGCGCGCCGCGGCTCGTTCATCGCGAAGAACGTCGTGCTGATGCCGTCGTACACCAACATCGGCGCGTACGTCGACGAAGGCACGATGGTCGATACGTGGGCCACGGTCGGTTCGTGCGCGCAGATCGGCAAGAACGTGCACCTTTCGGGCGGCGTCGGCATCGGCGGCGTGCTGGAGCCGCTGCAGGCCAACCCGGTCATCATCGAAGACAACTGCTTCATCGGCGCGCGCTCGGAAGTCGTGGAAGGCGTGATAGTCGAAGAGAACTCGGTCATCTCGATGGGCGTCTACCTTGGCCAGTCGACCAAGATTTACGACCGCGAAACCGGCGAAGTCTCGTACGGCCGCATCCCGGCAGGCTCGGTCGTGGTCGCGGGCAACCTGCCCTCGAAGGACGGCTCGCACAGCCTGTACTGCGCCGTGATCGTCAAGAAGGTCGACGCCAAGACGCGCGCCAAGGTCGGCCTGAACGAGCTGCTGCGAGGCGACTGATGGCGAAGTCCGCCAAGACCGTCGTCTACGGCATTCCGAACTGCGACACCGTGAAGAAGGCCCGTGTGTGGCTCGAAGAGCACGGCGTCGAGTTCGAGTTTCACGACTTCAAGAAAGCGGGCGTCTCGAATGCGCTCGTCCAGGACTGGCTCAAGGACGTGTCGCTCGATCAGCTGATCAACAAGCGCGGCACGACCTGGCGCGGCCTGTCGGACGTGCACAAGGCCGAAGCCGACACGACCGCCGGCGCGATCGCGCTGATGATCCACAAGCCGTCGATCATCAAGCGGCCCGTCGTCGTGGTGAACGGCCGCGTAAAGACGCTCGGCTTTTCCGCCGACCAGTATGCGGAGCTGTTCGCTTGAGCGCCGCATGAGACCGGTGCGTCTGAACTGCTTGATGGCAGCTTGGGCGCACATGGTCATGACACGTTGTTGCCGGCCCCTGCTCCATCAGCGGCGCCGGCATTTTTATTGAAAGTGGTCTTTTTATGTCCGCCACCCTCGCCCTTACCGAAGCCCTGATCGCGCGCGCGTCCGTCACGCCCGACGACCAGCACTGCCAGCGCATCATGACCGAACGCCTTGGTGCGCTCGGCTTCGCGTGCGAAACGATCGAATCCAACGGCGTGACCAACCTGTGGGCCGTCAAGCGCGGCACTGCGGGCGCGCAAGGCCCGCTGCTCGCCTTCGCGGGCCACACCGACGTCGTGCCCACCGGCCCCATCGAGCAATGGAGTTCGCCGCCGTTCCAGCCCTCGCATCGCGACGGCATCCTCTATGGCCGCGGCGCCGCCGACATGAAAACCTCGCTCGCGGCCTTCGTGGTGGCGAGCGAAGAGTTCGTGGCGGCGCATCCGCAGCATCGCGGCGCCATCGCATTTCTCATCACGAGCGACGAAGAAGGCCCGGCCACCGACGGCACCGTGAAGGTCGTCGAGGCGCTGCAGGCGCGCGGCGAGAAGATGGATTACTGCATCGTGGGCGAGCCGACTTCGACGCATACGCTCGGCGACTGCGTGAAGAACGGCCGCCGCGGCTCGATGTCGGGCAAGCTCGTCGTGAAGGGTGTGCAGGGGCATATCGCCTATCCGCATCTCGCGAAGAACCCGGTGCATCTGCTGGCGCCCGCGCTCGCCGAACTCGTCGCCGAAAAGTGGGACGACGGCAACGAGTACTTCCCGCCCACCACGTGGCAGGTGTCGAACATGCACAGCGGCACCGGCGCGAGCAACGTGATTCCGGGCCACGCTGATGTGATGTTCAACTTCCGCTTCTCGACCGCGAGCACGGTGGAAGGCCTGCAAAAGCGCGTCCACGCGATCCTCGACAAGCACGGCCTCGAATACGACCTGCACTGGAGCGTGAGCGGCCTGCCCTTCCTCACGCCGCGCGGCGCGCTCTCGAATGCGCTCGAAAAAGCGATCCACGACGAAACCGGCGTCACAACCGAGCTTTCGACCACAGGTGGCACATCCGATGGCCGCTTCATCGCCCGCATGTGCGAGCAAGTCGTGGAGTTCGGGCCGCCGAACGCCAGCATCCACAAGATCGATGAGCATATCGAAGTGAAATTCATCGATCCGCTCAAGAACGTCTATCGCCGCGTGCTCGAACAGCTGATCGCCTGACCGGCCCACCGAACACGCTCTGGAGTCCAGAACATGACCCATCCGCTCGCCGCTACCTTTGCCACCGTTCGCGACCTGCTGCGCTACGGTGTCTCGCGCTTTTCGGCCGCGCAACTCGCGTTCGGCCACGGCTCGAACAACGCCTACGACGAAGCCGCGTACCTGATCCTGCACACGCTGCATTTGCCGCTCGACCTGCTCGACCCGTTTCTCGACGCGCGCCTCACGAGCGAGGAAATCGACAAGGTGCTCGGCGTGATCGAGCGCCGCGCGACCGACCGCGTCCCCGCGGCCTACATCACGCAGGAAGCGTGGATGCACGGCCTGCGCTTCTACGTGGATGAGCGCGTCATCGTGCCGCGCTCGTTCATTGGCGAGCTGCTCGCAGACGGCCTGCAGCCCTACGTGGAAGATCCCGAACAAGTCACGGCGGTGCTGGAGCTATGCACCGGCTCGGCGAGCCTTGCGATTCTCGCGGCGCACGCGTTTCCGAACGCCGACATCGATGCGGTCGATCTGTCCGCACCCGCCCTCGAAGTGGCGCGGCGCAACGTGCACGAACACGATCTCGACGAGCGCATCGCCCTCTTCGAAGGCGACCTGTACGCGCCGCTGCCCGAGCGCCGCTACGACGTGATCATCACCAACCCGCCGTACGTGAACGCCGACTCGATGCAGGCGCTGCCGCCCGAATACCGCCACGAGCCGGAACTGGCGCTCGCGGGCGGCGCGGACGGCATGGACATCGTGCGCCGCATCGTCAAGGACGCACGCAACTGGCTCACCGACGACGGTGTGCTGGTGATCGAAATTGGCAACGAACGCGAGAACGTGGAAGCGGCGTTCGGCGGCCTCGATCTCGTCTGGCTCTCGACGAGCGCCGGCGACGACCAGGTCTTCCTGATCCAGGCCTGCGATCTGCCGGTCTGATCGTCCTGTGCGAAAGAGCCGCGGCGCCTGTGCGCCGTGCCTCGCCGCGCGCAGGACCGGGGCGCTCGCCGTCATCGCAGCGGGTTCGGTAAGATTGAGCCCTCCGGCCGTGCGCTTCCCGGCGCGGGCCGGTCCTGCGTCCGGCTGAAGGAGCGTCCCACGCATCTATGCGATTCGACTGGTCACATCTCGGCACGCTGCTCGCGATCATCCATTTGCTCGGACTGATCGCAGCGTGCCACGCCATCCTCAACACGCGCACCTCGCAAGGCGCGATTGCCTGGGCCGTCTCTCTCGCGACGATGCCCTACCTCACGCTCGTCCCGTATCTCTTTCTTGGCCGCAGCAAGTTCGCGGGCTATGCGGACGCGCGGCGGCTGCGCAACGAAACCTTGCGCTCACGCGCTCACGCGCCCGACTGGGACAAGCTCGTCCGCGCGGGCGAATGGCCTGCCGACGAGCTGGGCGTACGCGTGATCCGCACGTTCGCGCGCCTGGGCGGGATGCCGCTCGTGCCGGGCAACGCCGTGCGCACGCTCGTGAATGGCGAAGCGACCTTCTCCGCCATCTTCGATGCGATCGAGCAAGCCCGGCACTACGTGATCGTGCAGTTCTTCATCGTGCGCGCCGACGCGCTCGGCGACATGCTCAAGGATGTGCTGCTCGACTGCACGAAACGCGGCGTACGCGTGTACTTCCTCTACGACAGCATCGGCTCGTTCGACCTGCCCGCCAGTTACGTGCACGAGTTGCAGGACGGCGGCGTGGAAGTGCACCCGTTCTCGACGAAACGTCACTTCGTGAATCGCTTCCAGCTCAATTTCCGCAACCACCGCAAGATCGTCGTGGTGGACGGCCAGCACGCATTCGTGGGCGGCCACAACGTGGGCATCGAATACCTGGGCGCGAACACGCGCCTTTCTCCGTGGCGCGACACGCATATCGAACTGCGCGGACCGGCGGTCGCCAACGTGCAGTTCGCCTTCACCGAGGACTGGTACTGGGCCACCCAGCAGTTGCCCGGCTGCGAGCCGCCCACGGTCGTGCCGCGGGACGGCGACGACATGTACTGCCTCGTTCTGCCCACGGGGCCGGCCGACCGCCAGGAGACCTGCTCGCTCTTCTTCGTCGAGGCGATCAACGCCGCAAAAAAACGCCTGTGGATCACGACGCCCTACCTCGTGCCCGACGAAGCCGTGTTTTCGGCTCTACGCCTCGCCGCACTGCGCGGCGTGGACGTGCGCATCATGATCCCGAGCCGGCGCGACCATTACGTGGTCTTCGAGGCGTCGATGCTGTACGCCTTCGATGCGGTACGCGCGGGCATCCGCATCTTTCGCTACAAGCCGGGCTTTCTGCACCAGAAGGTCGTGCTGATCGACGACGTGGCTGCGGCGATCGGCAGCGCGAATCTGGATAACCGGTCGTTTCGCCTGAACTTCGAGATCATGGTGCTGACCGTGCATCGCGGCTTCGCGGCCGAAGTCGAAGCGATGCTGCTGCGCGATTTCGACGAAGCGTTCGAGATCGATCGCAGCGAATACCGCGACGCGCCCGCGTGGCGCAAGATCACGATGCATCTCGCGCGGCTCTTCGCGCCGATTCTCTAGCGCGCCTGCGCCGCCAGGCTGCGCTCAGAGCTGCTTCTCGATGTCCGCTGCAATCGCCTCGGGTTTCGTCATCGGCGCATAGCGCTTCACCACATCGCCGTTGCGGTCGACCAGGAACTTCGTGAAATTCCACTTGATGCCGCCGAGCCCGAGCAGCCCCGGCGCCTCGCCCGTGAGCCAGCGATACAGCGGATGCGCGTTCGCCCCTTTCACGTCGATCTTTTCGAACATGGGGAACGTGACGCCGTAGTTCTTCTCGCAGAAGCTGCCGATCTGCGCGGCGTCGCCGGGTTCCTGCTTGCCGAACTGGTTGCACGGAAAGCCGAGCACCGCGAGCCCGCGCGCGGCGTACTGGTCATACAGCGTTTGCAGGCCCGCGTACTGCGGCGTGAATCCGCATTCGCTCGCGGTATTGACGATCAGGAGCACCTTGCCCGTATAGCGCTCGAGGCTCACCGGCTCGCCGCCGCCGAGCGGTTGCGCCGAAAACGAATAGATCGATGTCATCTGGCTCTCCCGTGGAAAAGCGCCAGTCTACGTGAGAAAACGCGCAATTAGCACTCGACCAGACGGCTAGCCGTTCGGCCAATGCCGGCCTGAGCGCGCCCAGGCTGCGCGCCCCGGTTTAAAATAGCGCTTTCTTTCGTTTTCTTCCCGCCGGCGCCGTCGTGATCCGCTTCAACCAATTCAGTCTTGCCCGCGGCACCAAGCCGCTTTTCGAACAGACCTCGTTCACGCTGAACCCCGGCGAAAAGGTCGGTCTCATCGGCGCGAACGGCGCGGGCAAATCGACCCTGTTCGCCGTGCTGCGCGGCGAACTGCACGCCGACGCCGGCGACTTCTCGCTGCCGCCGTCCTGGCGCATCGCGCACGTCGCGCAGGAAACGCCGGCGGTCGAGCGCACCGCGCTCGACTACGCGCTGGACGGCGACGCCGCGCTGCGCGAAATCGAGGCCCGCATCGCCGCGGCCTCGGCGGCGCACGACGGCGCGGCGGAAGCCGAAGCGCACGGTGCCTTCGCCGACGCCGACGGCTACACGGCTCCCGCGCGAGCCGAAGCGCTGCTCCTCGGCCTCGGCTTCACGCTCGAGCAAACGCGCCAGAGCGTCTCGAGCTTCTCGGGCGGCTGGCGCATGCGCCTGAACCTCGCGCAGGCGCTCATGTGCCGCTCCGACCTGCTGCTGCTCGACGAGCCCACGAACCACCTGGATCTGGACGCGATCGTCTGGCTCGAAGACTGGCTGCACCGCTATCCCGGCACGCTCGTCGTAATCTCGCACGACCGCGAATTCCTCGACTCGATCTGCAACGTCACGCTGCATCTGGAGAACCAGCAGATCAAGCGTTACGGCGGCAATTACTCGCAGTTCGAGATCCTGCGCGCGCAACAACTGGCGCTCCAGCAAAGCGCCTATGAAAAGCAGCAGCGCACCGTCGCCCATCTGCAAAGCTTCATCGACCGCTTCAAGGCCAAGGCCACCAAGGCGCGCCAGGCGCAAAGCCGCGTGAAGGCGCTGGAAAAGATGGAGTTGATCGCGCCGGCGCACGCCAGTTCGCCGTTCACGTTCGAATTCCGCACGCCCGACTCCGCGCCCAACCCCATGCTCGTGATGGAAGACGTGCGCTGCGGCTATCGGGCTGAAGATGGCAGCGAAACGCCCATCGTCGAGCGCGTCACGCTCTCGATCCAGAACGGCCAGCGTATCGGCCTGCTCGGTGCGAACGGCCAGGGCAAGTCCACGCTCATCAAGACGCTCGCGGGCACGCTCGCGGCTCTCTCCGGCGAGATGGGCACGGGCAAGGGCCTGCAAATCGGCTATTTCGCGCAGCACCAGCTCGAAACGCTGCGCCCGGACGACTCGCCGCTCCAGCATCTCGCCCGTCTCGCACCCGACACGCGTGAGCAGGAGCTGCGCGACTTCCTCGGCGGCTTCAACTTCCCCGGCGAAATGGCCACGGCGCCCATCGCGCCGTTCTCGGGCGGCGAGAAGGCGCGCCTCGCGCTCGCGCTCATCATCTGGCAAAAGCCCAACCTGCTGCTGCTCGACGAGCCGACCAACCACCTCGACCTCGAAACGCGGCATGCGCTCACCATGGCGCTCGCGCAGTTCGAAGGCACGCTGATCCTCGTGTCGCACGACCGGCATTTGCTGCGCGCCACGACCGATCAGTTCATGCTGGTGGCGAAGCACCGTCTGCAGCCGTTCGACGGCGACCTCGACGACTACCGCGACTGGCTGCTGCAACACGCGGCCGAGCAACGCGCGGCGCTCAAGGAGGCCGCTTCCGGCACGGCGGATGCGGCAAATGGCGCAGGTGCCGCCGATGGCGTCAATCGCAAGGAACAGCGCCGCCAGGAAGCCGGGCAGCGCCAGAAGGTTGCGCACCTGAAGAAGCCGTTACAGGCGAAAATCGGCAAGATCGAAAAGGAAATGGATGCGCTCAACAGCGAAAAGAGCACGCTCGACGCCTTCGTCGCCGACCCGGCGAGCTACGAGCCTCAGCAGAAGAGCCGCCTGACCGACGCGATTCGCCGCCAGGCCGAAGTCGCCTCGCGCCTCGAAACGCTCGAAGCCGAATGGCTCGATGCGCACGAGGAACTCGAGCAGATCGGCTAGCGCAACGCTGCTTCACCATCGCGCCACCAGGCGCTTTCGCCAGGTATTTTCGCCAGGGAGCCACGAGTGTCGTCACCCGCCGCATTGCAGGGCCTTCGCGTACTGGATCTGACCCGCCTCTTGCCTGGGCCCGTGGCCACGTTGCGGCTCGCGGAAATGGGCGCCGATGTCCTGAAAATCGAGCCGCCCGGTGCAGGCGACGCGGCGCGCGTGATGATGCAAAGCGCAGTGGACGAAGTGGCCGCGCGCCCCGGCGCGTTCTATCGCCTCGTCAATCGCGGCAAGCGCGAAACGCGAGTCGATCTGAAGACCGAGAGCGGCCGTTCGGTGTTGTTTGCGCTTGCCCGCGACGCCGACGTGCTCGTCGAAAGCTTCCGGCCCGGTGTGATGGACCGCCTCGGCGTAGGCTACGACGCATTGCGCAAGGTCAATCCGAAACTCGTCTACTGCGCGATCACGGGCTACGGCACGACCGGCCCGTTCGCCGGCCATCCTGGCCACGACATCAACTATGTCGCCTATTCGGGCGTGCTTGACCAGTTGGCCGCGCGCGACGGCGTGCCGGTGCTGCCCAACTTCCAGATTGCCGACCTGCTTGGCGGCGCACTCAGTGCGGTCACCCAGATTCTCGCGGCGCTCTGGCAGGTGGCGCGCGGCGGCGAGGGTCGTTTCGTCGATGTTTCGATGGCGCACGCGAGCTACGCGCACAACGTGGTCGCCCAGGTCGCGCTCGCCAACGACGACGCCGCGGCGCTGCAGCCGGGCGGCGGTCTGCTCAACGGCGGCGTGCCCTGCTACAACCTCTATCGCACGCAAGACGGGCGGTGGCTCGCCGTCGGCGCGCTCGAGCTGAAGTTCTGGCAGACGCTGTGCCAGGCCCTTGGCCGCGACGACTGGGCCGAGCGGCACTGGAGTCTCGGTCAGGCAATCGGCGGCGCGGATGCCGCGGCGCTCACGCGCGAGTTGGCGGCCATTATCGAGTCGGAGTCGCTGCAGACCTGGATCGACCGTCTGGAGGCGATCGACACCTGTGTATCGCCCGTCCTCACGCCAGGCGAGGCGTCGCGCCATCCCCTCTTCAACGCCGACGTGCTGCGAGCCATGATGGACGAAATGGCCGCGAGGCAAACCCAGCAGGCCGACCCCGGTATGCAGGCAGCGCCTTTTCAGCCAGGTAGTCACCCGCAAGGTACGCATGCCGCCCAACCTGCCCGACCGGTCCAACCCGCCCAACCAGGCCAAGGCACCGACACGCCGGGCGCGCCTGGCGGCAAGAAGCCCTTCACTTACGGCCCCTGGGGCTAGTCCTCGCCGTAACCCGCATCACCCCTGAGCACAATGAAAAATGGGCGCATCGCAGCGCCCATATTTGTTTAGCGTCGCGGCAGCGTTTGCCGCGGCGACCGCTCGTCGTCGTACATGACGTACTTGCGGCCTTCCACGTGGTGCGCAATGGTGCTGCGCACTTCGGCCGCCGTCACGTCTTCCGCTACCACGCGGCGCGAAATGCGCCCGTCGCCATCGATCCACTCGACGATGCGGCACGTGCTGCCCCAAGGTTGCATGAGCGGCTCGGACACCCGGCAGCCGCGCACGACGATCGAACGACCGCCGAAGGACGTATCAGTCTGTTTCAAGTCGCTATCCTTTCCGCTCGACACGGGTTGAACACCGCGCCAAGGATAGGGAAATCGCAGTCTGAAATGGTTACAGCCGGAACCAGGGTTGTTACTAATCATTACGCGCCAGTACAGGCCTTCTGCACGTGCGCGGCGCGCTCAATCCAGTTCGCGTATCCGGTCGATCGCTTCCTCGAGGCGCTCCACCGCAATCACCTGTAAACCTTCGATCGGCTGTTTCGGCGCATTGGCGCGGGGAATCAGGGCGCATGAAAACCCGAGCTTCGCCGCTTCCTTCAGGCGATCCTGCCCGCGCGGGGAGGGTCGGATTTCGCCCGCGAGCCCGACTTCGCCAAAAACGATCAGACCCTTGGGCAACGCCTTGTTACGCATCGAAGAATGAATGGCGAGCAGCACGGCGAGATCGGCAGCCGGCTCCGTGATCTTCACGCCGCCCACGGCGTTGAGAAACACGTCCTGATCGAAGCACGCGATGCCGGCATGGCGATGCAGCACCGCCAGCAGCATGGCGAGCCGGTTTTGTTCGAGGCCGACGGCGAGGCGTCGCGGATTCGGCACGTGCGCCGTATCGACGAGCGCCTGCACTTCGACGAGCAACGGACGCGAGCCTTCCTGGGTCACGAGCACGCAGGAGCCCGGCACGCTCTGCTCGTGCTGCGAGAGAAAGAGCGCCGAGGGATTCGCCACGCCGCGCAGGCCCTTCTCCGTCATCGCGAACACACCCAGCTCGTTGACCGCGCCAAAGCGGTTCTTGAACGCGCGCACGAGCCGGAACGACGAATGCGTGTCGCCTTCGAAATACAGCACGGTGTCGACGATGTGCTCGAGCACCCGCGGACCCGCCAGGTTGCCCTCCTTCGTCACGTGGCCGACCATGATGATCGCCGTGCCCGACTGCTTCGCGATGCGCGTGAGCTGCGCCGCGCACTCGCGCACCTGCGCGACCGAGCCGGGCGCGGAAGTCAGCGCTTCGGAGTAGATCGTCTGGATCGAGTCGATGACCGCGACGTCGGGCTTCTCGGCCTCGATCGTCGCCTGGATCTTTTCGAGCTGGATCTCGGCGAGCAGTTGCAGCTCGCTCGCCATGGAGCCGGGGTCGAGCAGCGCCAGTCGTTGCGCGCGCAACGCGATCTGCGCCGCCGATTCTTCGCCGCTCACATAGAGCGCACGACGCTCGGCCGCGATTTGCGCGAGCGACTGCAAGAGTAGCGTCGATTTGCCGATGCCGGGGTCGCCGCCGATCAGCACCACGCCGCCTGCGACGAGGCCGCCGCCCAGCACGCGGTCGAACTCGCCCACGCCGGTCGTGAAGCGCGGTACGTCGGACGCCTCGATATCGGCGAGACGCCGCACCGGGGCGCTCTTCGCGAGCGACTGGAAACGGTGGCTGCTCGCCGTTTCGGCAACGCCCTCCACGAGCGTGTTCCACGCGCCGCACGCGGGGCACTGGCCTTGCCATTTGGGAGCCTGCCCGCCGCATTCGGTACATGTATACAGTGTCTTGACCTTCGCCATGCTCTTTGCCATGGCGTTATTCGGCCCGCACAGGAACACGCGGCGCAACGGCGCACATCAGCTCGTAGCCGATCGTGCCGCAGGCTTTCGCGACGTCGTCGATGGGCAGATTGTTGCCCCACAGCTCCACGCGCGCGCCCACGCCCGCGGTGTGCACTGGCGTAAGGTCGACGGTAAGCATGTCCATCGAGACGCGGCCCACCACATGCGTGAGCACGCCGTCGACGATCACGGGCGTGCCTTCGGGCGCGACGCGCGGATAGCCGTCGGCGTAACCGCACGCCACCACGCCGATGCGCATGGGCTTGCGCACCGTGAAAATCGAGCCGTAGCCGACGGTCTGTCCTTCAGCCACATGCTGCGTGGCGATGAGTTCCGACGCGAGCGTCATGGCCGGTTGCAGGCCTGTGCCTTCGAGCGCCGAGGCGAAACCCGATGGCGAAGCGCCATACAGAATGATGCCGGGGCGCACCCAGTCGAAGTGCGTCGAAGGATGCCACAGCGTGGCGGCCGAATTGGCGAGGCTGCGCGCGCCGGCAATGCCTTGCGCGCCGCGCTCGAACGTTTCCATTTGCTCGCCGACGCCGCGCGGCGTGTCGGCGTCGGCGAAGTGCGTCATCAGCGTGATCTGGCCGATGCCTGCACAGGCACGCGCACGCTCCCATGCGGCGCGGTACTTCTCCGGCGTGTAGCCGAGCCGGTTCATACCGCTGTTCATTTTGAGCTGGACGTTGACCGGCTTCGACAGACGCGCCATTTCGAGCATGCGCATCTGCTCGTCGCTGTGCACGACGGTCGTGAGGCTGTAGCGGTCGATCACGTCGATGTCGGTCGGCCGGAAGAAACCTTCGAGCAGCAGGATCGGCCCCGCCCAGCCGAGTTCGCGCAGCTTCACGGCCTCCTCGAGGTCGAGCAGGCCGAAACCGTCGGTTGCGCGCAGGCCGGGGAACGCGCGCGCAAGCCCGTGCCCGTAGGCGTTGGCCTTCACCACGGCCCAGATTTTCGACTTTGGCGCGTACTGGCGGACGACGGCGAGGTTATTGGCGAGAGCGGCGGTGTGAATCGTTGCTGAGAGGGGGCGCGGCATGGGAGATTTTTTCGCAAAGACGCTTTCGAATCAGGAGCTTACAGGGTGTTTTCAGCGCCCCGCAGGCCCGCCTGACGGGCGCTCAAGGATTGTGCTAGTCCGAATACACCTATTTTCGTGATATAAAGCCCTGCGCACAACCCATTTCGAACGTAATAAGCCCGGATGCCTCCCACCCGTCCGGGGCGGACGGACCGCAGCGAGGAAAGCATCGCATCAGATGAAAAAAGGCTTTTACACCATCATGGCCGCGCAGTTTTTTTCGTCGTTGGCCGACAATGCGCTCCTCATCGCTGCAATTGCACTGCTGAAAGACCTCCACGCCCCGAACTGGATGACGCCGCTGCTCAAGCTGTTCTTCGTCCTCTCCTACGTCGTTCTTGCCGCCTTCGTCGGCGCCTTCGCAGATTCCCGCCCTAAGGGCCGCGTGATGTTCATCACGAACACGATCAAGGTCGTGGGCTGCGCCATGATGCTGGCAGGCACCCATCCCTTGTTCGCCTATGGCGTTGTGGGTTTCGGGGCTGCGGCTTATTCTCCCGCCAAGTACGGCATCCTGACCGAGCTGCTGCCGCCTGAGCGCCTCGTCGCCGCCAACGGCTGGATCGAGGGCACGACAGTCGGCTCGATCATTCTCGGCACCGTGCTCGGCGGCGCGTTGATCAGCCCCCACATCGCGTCGCATGTGCTGCGCCATACGCCCGCCGCGATCAGCACGCCCGCCGAAGCCGCGATGGTCGTCATCATGGTGATTTACGTAATCGCCGCCCTCTTCAATCTGCGCATTCCCGACACCGGCGCACGCTACCCGCGCCAGCAGCACGGTGTCATCCGCCTCATCAGCGACTTCGCCGACTGCTTCAACACGCTCTGGCGCGACAAGCTCGGGCAGATCTCGCTCGCGGTCACGACGCTCTTCTGGGGCGCGGGCGCGACGTTGCAATTCATCGTGCTCAAGTGGGCCGAAGTCTCACTCGGCATGTCGCTCTCCGAAGGCGCTGTGCTGCAGGCCGTGGTGGCAGTGGGCGTGGCGGCCGGCGCCATGATCGCGGCCGCGCGCGTGCCGCTCAAGAAGTCGCTCTCGGTGCTGCCGGTCGGCATCATCATGGGTCTCGCGGTCATGCTCATGGCGTTCTACACGCGCCATCTCTTTCCGCCGCATTGGGGCCTGCATATCGGCCACATGCGCATTCCCGGCTACCTGATTTTTGCGTACATCTTCCTCATGGTCGTAGGCGGCCTTTCGGGCTTCTTCGTCGTGCCGATGAACGCGCTGCTCCAGCACCGCGGCCACGTGCTGCTCTCCGCGGGCCACTCCATCGCCGTGCAGAACTTCAACGAGAACCTCTCGGTGCTCGTGATGCTGTGCCTCTACGCCGTGCTCGTCTGGCTCGACGTGCCGGTGACGATCGTGATCGTGCTGTTCGGCACGTTCGTCTGTCTGATGATGTGGCTCGTGATGCGCCGCCACCAGGCGAATCAACGCTCGTTCGACTCGGTCGCGCTGATCGGCGAAAATCACAGGCATTGATGGGCGCGCCTGACCGCACACCGTCCGGCCAACACCTCTGCTGAATCGATCCTTCCCTGCGCACGCGCGGCACGTCTTGTCGACCCGGCCGCGCGCGACGCGCACCTGACGCTGCCATGACTTCACCGATTTCCAACGTTCTCACGATCGCCGGCTCCGACTCGGGCGGCGGTGCGGGCATTCAGGCCGACCTCAAGGCGTTCTCCGCGCTCGGCGCGTACGGCGCGAGCGTCATCACGGCGCTCACCGCGCAGAACACGCGCGGCGTCACCGCAATCCACGCGCCCGACGCGGGCTTCGTCACCGCGCAGCTCGACGCTGTGTTCGACGACATCCGCATCGACGCCGTGAAGATCGGCATGCTCGCCAACGCGCAGATCGTGCGCGCCGTCGCCGACGCGCTGTGCCGCCATCAGCCGCCGCGCGTCGTGCTCGACACCGTGATGATCTCGAAGAGCAATCACGCCCTGCTCGCGCCCGAAGCCGTCGCTGCGCTGCGCGAGGAGCTGCTGCCGCTAGCGGGCGTCGTCACGCCGAATCTGCCGGAGGCCGCGGCGCTGCTCGGCGTGCCGGCCGCCGCAGACGAAGCCGCAATGGTCGAGCAAGGCGAAGCGCTGCGCGCGCTCGGGGCGCAGGCGGTGCTCATGAAAGGCGGGCATCTGGGCAGCGCGGACAGCCCCGATTGGCTCATCGAAGCCGGCGGCACGCTGCGCCTGGGCGGCCCGCGCGTGCCGGTCTCGAATACGCACGGCACGGGCTGCACGCTCTCGTCTGCGATTGCCGCACTGTGGCCGCAGCGCGGGACGCTCGCAATGGCCATTGGCGAAGCCAAGCAGTATCTGACGGCGGCGCTCGAGGCCAGTGAGCGGCTCGACGTCGGTCATGGCGTCGGACCCGTGCATCACTTCTGGCGCTGGTGGTGAGCGTGCTTGCGCGCGCTTATTGACGTGCAAATGCCGCGGCGCGCGCAGGCCAGTCGTCGGGAACGATGAAGCCGCGCGACTGTTCGCGGTAGCCGCCTGCGGTGTCGGGCGTGAATGCCGCGATCAGCGCGGGCTCGTCTGGCCGGGCTAACGCATCGAGTAACGCGTTGGGGTCGACGCAGGGCGCGTCCGCCAGCCTGCGCGGCGCGAGCCATGCGAGCCTCGGCAGGACGCTCCAGCCATCGGCGGCCTGTTGCCCGGCGAACGCCGGCCAGTTCGAGCACGTCACCCACCAGCCACGCCCATGATCTGCGGTCAGCTCGGAGGCGTCCTCCACCCGTGACGGCGCCCCCTCTCCCGCCCGGTAGAAGAGCCAGCCTTTCACGAACATCTGCGCGAGCCAATGGCCTTCGTAGCCCAGCGAAGCGAATTCTTCGTGTGCGCTTAAACGCAGTTGACGGTCGCGCAGGTGCGTCAGTTTCAGATCAAAGCGATCGCGCAGATTCGGCCCGACGAATTCGGCGAGCGACGCACGTGTGTCATCGCTCGGTCCTGCGTGCAGGTAGCACTTCACCGCCAGCTCCCAATGCAGACGTTCGCCGGCCCGCGTGCGCACGAGAAAATCGCACTCGCCGAGCGTGAGCCCCGCACGGCGCAGCGGCACGTTCTGCGCGACGAGCTGCGCCGCCGGTCCATGCGCGAGAAACCATCCCAGCAGATTTTCGGCATAGCGGCCGAGGCGGTGCGTCGGCGCGGCCATGAGCGCTTCATGCAGCCGCGCCGGATCGCGATCGAGTTGCGCGAGCCAGTCGCGTGTGGCGCGCGCTTCATCGGCATCGGCGCACCATTGCGCCAATGGAGCGAGCGGTGGTTGCGCACGCAACAGATCCGCACTGAAAAGCAGCCACGCGAGATCGCGCACGGCCGGATCGGCGAGGCGATCGAGTATGTCGCGGTTCGCGCCGCTACCAGGCACACGCTGAGAACCTGCATCGTCTTGCGGCCCGCCGTCGCCCCCGGCACATTGTGCGCCGGATACGTTCGCGGGCCGCGCGGCGTTCATTGCTCGCCGCCGGACGCCGCACGCCAGGTGTCGCGGGCGAGACAGAGGTCGGTCCAGGCCTTCGCCTTGTCGTGCAGGCTGCGCAGCAAATAAGCGGGGTGATAGGTGACGATGACGGGCACGCCCTCGTATTCGTGGACGCGTCCGCGCAGCGACGCGATGCTGCCATCGGTCTTGAGCAGGCTTTGCGCCGCGAAACGCCCGAGCGCGACGATGATCTTCGGCTTCACGAGCGCCACCTGCCGCTGCAGATACGGCTCGCAGCGCGCGACCTCGTCGGGTTCCGGATTGCGGTTGCCAGGCGGGCGGCACTTGATGACGTTCGCGATATAGACGTTCTCGCCACGGGCGAGCGAGAGCGCGCGCAGCATGTTGTCGAGCAGCTTGCCGGCCTGCCCGACGAAGGGCTCGCCCTGGCGGTCCTCGTTCTCGCCGGGCGCCTCGCCGATCAGCATCCAGTCGGCCGCGCGATCGCCTACGCCGAACACGGTGTTGGTGCGTTTCTCGCACAGGCGGCAACGCGTGCACGAGGCCACGCATTCGGCGAGCGCGTCCCAGTCGAGCGTCGCGACATCGTTGCGCGGTGCGCCGTCAGCCTGCGCCGGCTCGGCGTCGTGAGGCAGAACCGGCTGGGCCACTGTGTCGAACCAGGCGAAATCTTCGTCGGTGAGGGGCGGCGGTTCGTCCGATGAACGCGGTGTGGGCGTCGATGGCGAAGCAGCGCGCGCAACGGGCTGCGGTGCTTGCGAGCGCTCCGCGGCGGCCGGGTGTATTTCGGACCGCTCCGCCGCAGCGACCGGACGATGCACGACCGGCACCACCGGCGCCGCCGGCGCCTCGGCTTGCGCGCGTGTCACCGCGGACGACGGCGCAGCGGCCTCATCTTCGCGCGCTGCTTCGAGCGGCGCAGCGGCCTCATCTTCGCGCACTGCTTCGAGCGGCGCAGCACGCCGCGCCCCTTTGCGCACCCAGCGCGGCGCGAGCCCAAGCTCCTCCAGCGCGATCTCATCGAGCGACATCCGCGCCCTCCCCTGCAAAAGAAAAACGCATCACGAGTGCGTCCTCGCGGCTGTGGTGCCGGGCCGGATAGTAGTTCTTGCGGCGGCCGATCGTGACGAAGCCGAACTGTTCGTACAGCCGGATTGCCCGGTGATTCGAAGGCCGGACTTCGAGCAGCAGGCCTTCGAGCCCCTGCGTGCGCGCAATGCGCACCGCCTCGCGCAGCATGGCGAGCCCCGCGCCCGCGCCCTGCGCCTGAGGCGCAACACACAGATTCAGCAGATGCATCTCGTCGACCACGGGCATCAGCACGCAATAACCGATCAGCGTGCCGGTGACATGGCGCATGCACAGCCCGTAGTAGCCATTGCGCAGCGAATCCTCGAAGTTGCCGCGCGACCACGGAAACTCATAGGCGGAACGCTCGACGATCGCGACTTCGTCCAGGTCGCTTTCGGTCATCGGCGACAGGTAGCGGTCGGTCATGAGCACGCCGCTCATTGCGCGCCCTCTCCGCCTGCGCCACCGTGAGCGGCAGCCTTCGCGGCCAGGCGCTCGGCCGTGGTCTGCGCGACCTTGTTGCGCACGTATTCGGGCGCAGCCTGGTCGGCGGGTTGCGTGTGGCCCGCGCGATACGCGCGCAACGCCGCGTGCGCCAGCGGCAGCGCGTGCGGGAGCGCCTCGGCGTCGATCGTGCGCGCGGCGGCGGCGGCCGTCAGGCGCGCGCCGAACGCTGCGGCGGCGTTGCCCGCCAGCGTGAACGGCGCGTCGGGCGCGGCGATATGCTCCGGCGAGTCGAGCGATGCGGCCTGCAGCGTGCGCCAGTCGCCGGCTGCGGCATCCCACGCGTAGTCGGCCCAGTAGGCTTCGTCCATGCGCGCGTCGAGCGCGGCCAGCACGCGGGTCGCGGCGGGATCGCGCAGCCTCGCGCTCTCCGCACACACGAGCAGCGTGCCCACGGGCACCACCGGGATATCGAGGCCGAACGCAAGCCCTTGTGCCACGCCCGTCGCCGTGCGCAGCCCCGTGAAGGAGCCCGGGCCCGCGCCGAACGCGATCGCGTCGCAGTCGGCGAGCGTGAGGCCGGCTTCGTCGAACAATTCGCCAATGGCCGGCAGGAGCCGCGTGCTGGAGACGGCACCGGTGGCTTCGTGGCGCACCCAGACGCTGACTTCCGAGCGCGACGCGGTAGCAGCCTCGCCGCCGGTAGAGGGAGAAAGATCTGCGCCGCCAGGGGCGACGCGAAGCAGCGCGACCGAGCAATATTCGGTCGAAGTATCGAGGGCAAGCAGCACGGTTTCGGTCATGAGCGCTATTGTAATGCCCCGCCCTCCGCGCGGGCCCAGGGCTCTCGCCAACCGGCGGATGCACAAGGGTCAGGCGTCATGGCCTCCTCTGGCCCACCCGTGCCCGGCACGAGTGGAGGAATCGCTCCAGCTTTTCCGGGGTTTGCGCTGCTACCATCGGCGCGCTGACCTGAACCACTATGCGGAGGAAACAATCATGAGCGACGTGAACACTCAGTTCGCCCAAGCCCAGCAAGACGTGCAGCAACTGCCGGAGCGCCCCGGCAATCTGACGCTGCTGCGCCTCTATGCACTCTTCAAGCAGGCCACCGAAGGCGACGTGCACGGCGACAAGCCCGGCTTCACGGATATCGTCGGCAAGTACAAGTACGAAGCGTGGGCCGCGCTGCAAGGCACCGCGCAGGAAACGGCCAGGCAGCAATACGTAGAATTGGTTGAATCGCTCAAGAGCGGCGCCACGAGCTGAACGCGCGCAACTGACAAGGCGCGCGTGACGAGTTGAGGCGCCCCGCCCACTGCGTCACACCGCCGCACCCGTGCCCTCGCGGTGTGTCGCTCTGGCGCGTCGCAACAAAACGAGATATACTGCGCGCTGCGTTGTGCTCCGGTCGCTCGTTCGATCAGCACAACGCCTCGTAGCGTTAAGCTCCAATCCAGTTTAGAACCTGTCCCCCCCTGCCATGGCCCTTTTTTTGGGGCCGTCAATATCAGGCTGGCGGCTGGCCAATCCCGGCCTGAGCCGCACCCAAAACAGCTTCTAACGAAAAATCCGCCATTGTGTGCGGATTGCCCCCGTTTTTCGATTTGTTCGCAAAATCCGACGACTTGGGTATGCCGATTGGCGCCGACGTTCTATTTCCTGTGTAACAAGGATTTTCATGACTTCGAGCAATACCCAAAGCCCCCTGGACGCAATCGCCGATCAGGCCCTCGGTCTTTCCGCCGCCGCCGACGCTTCCGTTGAAGCCCCCGCGCAGGCCGCCGATGTGACCGACGGTGCGGCGTTCGCGGCACTCGGTCTGTCGCCGGAGATCGTCTCCGCGCTGATCGCAGCGGGCTACAAGGCTCCGACGCCGGTGCAGGAACGCGCCATTCCTGTCGCCATCGCCGGACGCGACCTGCTGGTCTCGAGCCCGACCGGTTCGGGCAAGACCGCAGCCTTCATGCTGCCCGCCATCGAGCGCTTCGCGCAGATCCAGAAGGCCCTGGCCGCCCAGCCGCGCGAGCCGCGCCCGCAAGGCGCGAACGGCCCGCAAGGCGATCGCCGCCAGCGCCGTCCGCAACCGGTGGCACGCCCCGGTCTCCTCGTCCTCACGCCCACGCGTGAACTCGCGATGCAGGTGACCACGGCTGCTTCGACGTACGGCAAGCACCTGCGCCGCCTGCGCACGGTCAGCATTCTCGGCGGCGTGGCTTACGGCCAGCAGCTGATGCTGCTCGCAAAGAACCCCGAGATTCTCGTGGCGACCCCGGGCCGTCTGCTCGATCACCTCGAGCGCGGCCGCATCGACCTGTCCGAACTCAAGATGCTCGTGCTCGACGAAGCCGACCGCATGCTGGACATGGGCTTCATCGACGACATCGACACGATCGTCGCCGCTACGCCCGAAACGCGTCAGACGATGCTGTTCTCGGCCACGCTCGACGGCAAGATCGCTTCGATCACCGGCCGCCTGCTGAAGGACCCGGAGCGCATCGAGATCGTGCGCAAGGTCGAGGCAGCCTCGAACATCGCGCAAACCGTGCACTACGTGGACGACCGCGATCACAAGGATCGTCTGCTCGACCATCTGCTGCGCGACGAGAGCCTCGACCAGGCTGTCGTGTTCACGGCGACCAAGATGGACGCTGACCAGCTCGCCGGCAAGCTCGCCGACGCTGGCTTCGAAAGCGCCGCGCTGCACGGCGACCTGCCGCAAGGCGCGCGTAACCGCACGATCCGTGCGCTGCGCGAGCGTCGCGTGCGCGTACTCGTCGCGACCGACGTCGCGGCGCGCGGTATCGACATCCCCGGCATCACGCACGTGTTCAACTACGACCTGCCGAAGTTCGCCGAAGACTACGTGCACCGTATCGGCCGTACCGGCCGTGCCGGCCGCTCGGGCACCGCGGTGAGCCTCGTGCATCACGCCGAGCAAGGCGCCCTCAAGCGTATCGAGCGCTTCGTGCGTTCGCCGCTGCCGGTGAACGTCGTGGAAGGCTTCGAGCCGCGCAAGGCGCCGCCGGCCAACCGTGGCTTTGGCGGCCGCGGTCGCCCGGGTGGCGGCAATGGCGGTGGCCGTCGCTTCGGCAACGGTAACGGCAAGCCGGGTGGCTACGGCGCCCGTGGCGGCAATGGCGGCAACGGCGGCGAGCGCAACGGCAACAGCTGGGGCAACAAGCCGGAAGGCTCGCGCGGCGGCTACGGCGCCCGCGAAGGCGGCTACAACTCGGGTTCGCGTGAAGGCGGCTTCGGCGGCGGCTCGCGCGGCGAAGGTAACCGCGGCGGCTACGGCCAGCAACGCGAAGGCTACGGCCGCTCGCGCGAAGGCGGTGGCGGTTACGGCGCGCGCCGTAACGACGGCCCGCGTGGCGCGCGTCGCGACAGCTAAATCGCCTAAAACGGCGTGGCGCGGCCTTCGAGCCGCCCCGCCGCCACAGCGAAATACCCAGGACCGGTGCTTAGGCACCGGTCTTTTTTTATCTCCGCGCAGATTTCACGATGTGAAAAATTTTTTTGCTTCGTAAAAAATCGTGCTGCGTGGCACAAAGGGACCCATTGCAAGATGGAAAATTGCGTTTCACATCACAAAACAAATTGCATAACACATTGATTTTGTTTAAATAAAAAACCTCCAAAAAGCCCATTGCCCGCCTGTTGCCCGTCGATCGATTTGCCTAGACTCTTATATAAGAGTTCGCGAAACGAAACACCAGAACACCGGCGCTTGCGTTTCGCGATTCAGCGGTTCAGCAGTTTCGTTTCAGCGATCCCCTTATCAGGCAAACGAAGGAGCCCACCATGTCGACTCGTCAACAGCAAGCTCAGCAACTCCAACAGCAATGGGAAACCGATCCGCGCTGGAAGGGCATCAAGCGCAACTACACGGCGGAAGACGTGGTGCGCCTGCGCGGCTCGCTCCAGCCGGAGCACACGCTCGCGAAGCACGGCGCCGAAAAGCTCTGGAAAGGCGTGAACACCGAGCCGTTCATCAACGCACTGGGCGCGCTCACGGGCAACCAGGCCATGCAGCAAGTGAAGGCCGGTCTCAAGGCGATCTATCTCTCGGGCTGGCAGGTCGCGGGCGACGCCAACCTCGCCGGCGAAATGTACCCGGACCAGTCGCTCTACCCGGCCAACTCGGTGCCGCAGGTGGTCAAGCGCATCAACAACACGCTCACGCGCGCCGACCAGATCCAGTGGTCCGAAGGCAAGAACCCCGGCGACGAAGGCTACGTGGATTACTTCCAGCCGATCGTGGCCGACGCGGAAGCCGGCTTCGGTGGCGTGCTCAACGCGTTCGAACTGATGAAGGCGATGATCGAAGCGGGCGCCGCGGGCGTGCACTTCGAAGACCAGCTCGCCTCGGTGAAGAAGTGCGGCCACATGGGCGGCAAGGTGCTCGTGCCGACGCGCGAGAACGTCGCCAAGCTCACCGCCGCGCGTCTGGCCGCCGACGTCTGCGGCGTGCCGACCGTGCTGCTCGCCCGCACCGACGCGGAAGCCGCCGACCTCGTGACCTCGGACATCGATGATAACGACCGCCCGTTCCTCACCGGCGAGCGCACCGTCGAAGGCTTCTTCCGCACGAAGAACGGCCTCGAGCAGGCCATCTCGCGCGGTCTCGCCTACGCGCCGTACGCCGACATGATCTGGTGCGAAACGGGCAAGCCGGATCTGGAGTTCGCGAAGAAGTTCGCGGAAGCGATCCACAAGCAGTTCCCGGGCAAGCTGCTCTCGTACAACTGCTCGCCGTCGTTCAACTGGAAGAAGAACCTCGACGACGCGACGATCGCCCGCTTCCAGCGCGAGCTGGGCGCCATGGGCTACAAATTCCAGTTCATCACGCTCGCGGGCTTCCACTCGCTCAACTACTCGATGTTCAACCTCGCGCACGGCTACGCACGCCAGAACATGAGCGCGTTCGTGGAACTCCAGCAGGCCGAGTTCGCCGCCGCCGAGAAGGGCTTCACCGCCGTGAAGCATCAGCGCGAAGTGGGCACCGGCTACTTCGACGCCGTGACGCAGACGGTCGAGCGCGAAGCGTCGACCACGGCGCTGCACGGCTCGACGGAAGACGAACAGTTCTTCGACAAGAAGGTGGCGTAAGACCACCGGCAGCAACGGCGGCGCCAGCCGCCGCGCTCGAACAGGCGGCCGGCACGCGTACCTTGGCGGGGCGCGCCGGCCGCCTGGCGACGCGGCACGAGCGCATGCCGCAGGGCGTTCAGGGAGGAAGCGGTAGAGGACACCGGCCGCGCGTGCTGGACAGAATCCGGCCCGTGGCTCGCTCAGCCAACGCAGCGGGCGAGCATGGCCTCGTGCTTCATCGCGAAACCTGGAAAAGCGCCAGCTAGCGATACACGATCACCGGAATCTTCGTATGCGTAAGCACGCGCTGCGTCTCGCTGCCGATCAGCAGGCTGCCCAGCCCGCGACGCCCGTGCGAGGCCATGAAGATGACATCGCAGCCGCCCGCTTCGGCGGCTTCGATGATGCCGAGATACGGCGAGGGATGCACGCTCGTGCGGCTGTCGCAGACCACGCCCGCGCTACGCGCCGCCGCCTCGATTTCGTCCAGATGCACTCGCGCCTCTCGCTCACTGCGCGTCTGGAAGTCACCGGGCGGCTCGATCACCACGTCGGCGTAAGGCGAGTACGGATATTGCGGCAGGCATGCGTAGGCCGTGACGCGCGCGCCCACTGTGCGCGCGAGATCGATCGCGCCGTTGATCGCTTTCTTCGACAGTTCCGAGCCGTCCGTCGGAACGAGGATGTGCTTGAACATGGCGCCCTCCGTGGTCTATCGGATTACGGGCAAGGCTAGAATCAAAGTCAAGGTTCGAAACGGGGGGCAAAGACTCAGCAGGCGTCTCGCGCGGGCGAGCGCCTGGGCCCTCAGGGTCGATTGTAGTGCGCGATAAATCGCTGCAAGCCATGCGTGCGGGTCATCCCGGATATCGGAAACGCGCACTGCGCCCTATCCCCAGTAACCGGGTTGACCGTAGGTATGCTTGAGATAGTCGAGAAAGAGGCGCACGCGCAGCGGCAGATGGCGGCGCTGCGGAAACACGGCGTGAATGCCGATGGGCGGCGCGGCGAATGCGTCGAGCACGCTCACGAGCCGGCCCGCCGCGATGTCCTCGCCGACTTCCCACCACGAGCGCCATGCCAGACCGTGGCCCGCGAGACACCACTCATGCAGCACGGCGCCGTCCGAGCATTCCATCGTGCCCGCCACGCGGATCGACACCACTTTGCCGTCCTGCTGGAACGCCCAGCCGCGCTGCTGGTTCAGGCTCGCGCCGAAAGCGAGACAGTTATGGCGCGCGAGGTCGGCGGGCGTTTCGGGCTCGCCGCGGCGCGACAGATACGCGGGCGCCGCCACGCACACGCGGCGGTTCTCGCCGAGCTTGAGCGACACGAGAGACGAATCGGGCAATTCGCCCAGGCGCACGGCGCAGTCGAAGCCTTCGTTGACGAGATCGACGAGCCGGTCCGAAAGATCGAGCGCGATGCTCACGTCCGGATGCGCAACCGTGAAATCGGGCACGAGCGGCGCGACATGGCGACGCCCAAAACCAGCCGGCGCGGACACGCGCAGGTGCCCGCTCGCCTTCACGCCGCCCTCGGACACACTCGCCTCGGCGTTCTGCATGTCGTGAATGATGCGCTGGCAGTCCTCGAGAAACGCCGATCCTTCGAACGTGAGCGTAATGCGCCGCGTGGTGCGCACGAGCAGTTTCACGCCGAGGCGCTCTTCCAGCGCATCGATGCGCCGGCCGATGATGGCGGGCGCCACGCCCTCGGCCTGGGCGGCGGCGGACAGGCTGCCCTTGGCGGCCACGGTGACGAAAGTCTCGATCTGTTTGAAGCGGTCCATCGGTGGATGCTGCGCGCACTGGGCGACAGAAACAGTGGAAAAGAGAACGCAGGTCGACAGATTAGGTGGGTAAAAGTAAAAGATCAAGTGATCAATCCCGCCTTTTTCAGTGATACGACTCATGAATACAATCGACCTCGACCTCTGAAGATGGAGTGCAAGGCTATGTCGGCCACAACGACACCCTCAACGACACGATTTCCCAAGGCAGTTGTTTTCGACGCGTACGGCACGCTTTTCGACGTGCATTCGGTCGTCGCTGCCGCCGAGCAGATGTTCCCCGGCCAGGGCGAGGCGCTCTCGCAGCTGTGGCGCCTGAAGCAGATCGAGTACACGCAGTTGCGCACGCTCTCCGACCCGGCCGGCGCGCGCTATCGCCCGTTCTGGGACATCACGCTCGACGCCCTGCGCTACGCCGCGCGCCGCCTGAACCTGTCGCTCACGGGCGCGGGCGAAAAGCGCCTCATGGACGAATACGCCTGCCTGTCGGCTTTCCCCGACGTGCTGCCCGTGCTGCGCCGCCTGCGTGAGCCACGCGAAGACGGCACGCGCATGGGCCTGGCGATCCTCTCGAATGGCAACCCGCAGATGCTCGACATCGCGGTGAAGAGCGCCGGCATGAGCGGCCTCTTCGACCACGTGCTGTCGGTCGATGCCGTGCGCGCCTACAAGCCGGCCGCCGCCGCGTATTCGCTCGGCTCGGCCGCCTTCGACGCCGCGCCACGCGACCTCGTGTTCGTGTCGTCGAACGGCTGGGACGCCGCGGGCGCCGGCTGGTTCGGCTACACCACGTTCTGGATCAATCGCCAGCGCTTGCCCGCCGAAGAGCTCGGCGTGGCGCCGCATGGCACCGGCAGCGGCATGACAGAACTCGCCGCCTTTCTCGAAACCGCTGCGCCCGAGCGGCAAAGCCGCCCTCGCCCCAGCCCGGGCGCGTGACAGACACGCCGCTCGCCGCAGCCACAACAACCACACATTCACAATCTGACCGACCAAGGAGCAAGCAAATGGCGAACACGTTGCAACTGCCGCAAGGCATGCAGATCACGGCTGACATCCGGCCCGGCTTCGAAACGATCCTCACGCCCGAAGCGCTCGAACTCGTCGCGAAGCTGCACCGCGCATTCGAGCCGCGCCGCCAGGAACTGCTGAAGGCACGCGTCGAGCGCACCAAGCGCCTCGACGCCGGCGAGCGCCCCGACTTTCTTGCCGACACGAAATCGATCCGCGAAGGCGACTGGAAGATCGCGGCGCTGCCGAAGGATCTCGAATGCCGCCGCGTGGAAATCACGGGCCCGGTCGAACGCAAGATGATCATCAACGCGCTGAACTCGGGCGCGGACTCGTACATGACTGACTTCGAGGACTCGAACGCGCCGAACTGGGAAAACCAGATCGTCGGCCAGCTCAACCTGAAGGACGCAGTGCGCCGCACGATTTCGCTCGAACAGAACGGCAAGACCTACCAGCTCAACGACAAGACCGCCACGCTGATCGTGCGTCCGCGCGGCTGGCACCTCGACGAGAAGCACGTGACGGTGGACGGTCAGCGTGTGTCGGGCGGCATCTTCGACTTCGCGCTCTATCTCTTCCACAACGCGAAGGAACTGATTTCGCGCGGCAGCGGCCCGTACTTCTATCTGCCGAAGATGGAAAGCCACCTCGAAGCGCGCCTGTGGAACGACGTCTTCGTCGCGGCGCAGGAAGGTGTGGGCATCCCGCGCGGCACGATCCGCGCGACGGTGCTGGTCGAGACGATCCTCGCCGCGTTCGAGATGGACGAAATCCTCTATGAACTGCGCGAGCACAGCTCGGGCCTGAACGCCGGCCGCTGGGACTACATCTTCTCGGCGATCAAGAAGTTCAAGAACGACAAGGACTTCTGTCTTGCCGACCGCGCGCAGATCACGATGACCGTGCCGTTCATGCGCGCCTACGCGCTCGAACTGCTCAAGACCTGCCATAAGCGCAACGCACCGGCGATCGGCGGCATGAGCGCACTCATCCCGATCAAGAACGACGCAGCCGCCAACGACAAGGCCATGGGCGGCGTGCGTTCGGACAAGGCGCGTGACGCGACCGATGGCTACGACGGCGGCTGGGTTGCGCACCCGGGCCTCGTGCCCATCGCGATGGAAGAGTTCGTGAAGGTGCTCGGCGACAAGCCGAACCAGATCGGCAAGCAGCGCGCGGACGTGAACGTCACGGGCAAGGATCTGCTCGACTTCCGTCCGGAAGCGCCGATCACCGAGACGGGCCTGCGCAACAACATCAACGTGGGCATCCACTACCTCGGCTCGTGGCTCGCGGGCAATGGCTGCGTGCCGATCCACAACCTGATGGAAGACGCCGCGACCGCCGAAATCTCGCGCTCGCAGGTGTGGCAGTGGATCCGCTCGCCCAAGGGCAAGCTCGAAGACGGCCGCAAGGTCACGGCCGAACTCGTGCGCGAACTGATCCCGCAGGAGCTGGACAAGGTGAAGGCGTCGGTCGGCGGCGACACGAAGCCGTACGAGCGCGCAGCGCAGATCTTCGAACAGATGTCGACGTCGGAAAGCTTCGTCGAGTTCCTGACGCTGCCGCTGTACGAAGAGATCTAATCGTTCGGTACGTCTAACGAATCGCCGACGAATAAGGCCCGGCGGGTGTGAGCCCGCCGGGCCTTGGTGTTTTCACGCGCCGCGTCTTGAGTTGTCAGCGCCCGCGCCGATGCGCGACCCAGTCGCCGCCTGCGATCTCGGGGCGTCCGGCAATGGCGGCCGACGCGACCGGATAGTAGAGGCAAGCGATGCGTTCGCCCTGCACCTCGATATCCACTTCCTGCGAAACGAACAAGTTGTCGACGCCCGGATACACCTGCTCGATTTCGTCGAGCACGGCGAGGAGCGCGTCGTCGATCTCGTAGACGTCGCCGACGACCGTCGATTGCGCATTCGCCGATCCGGCCACCATCCCGGGATAACTGCCGAAGTCGAAGAGCCGGCCGGCGAGCGTGGCGAGACCGAGGTGACGCGGGCGCGCGATCGCGTTGCGATCGGCCGCGAGGTTGATGTCGTTGATCTCGCCCGCGCGCAGCGTGCCGTAGACGAACACGTATTTCATGGCTTTTCTCTCCTTCAGGACGGCGCGCGCCACACGAGCACGCCGTCGATTCGTCCACATTATGCACGGCCACGAATGGCGTGCGGTCAAGGCCCTCGAGCGCGAGACGTCTACAATGGGCGCACTCGTCGCCAAACCCGTCGCCCTGCCCGTCATGCCAGAGGATCTGCCCCGCTTCGCATCCAGCGATGCACGCAACGATGCGCTGCCGCGCGCCGAACTCGTCGATATCCCGCCCGAGTTCGCGCCGACGCCCACGCATCCGATCCGCGTACGCTCGCGTCCCATGCCGTCGGGTGTGTGCATCGCGCAGCACACGCATGCGTGGGCGCAGCTTGCCTACTCCTCGCGCGGCGTGCTGCGTATGGCGACGCCCGGCACGACGTGGATGGTGCCGCCCTCGCGCGCGATCTGGGTGCCGCCTCACATCACACACGAAGTGGCGATCGTCGAGGACGCGTTCCTGCGCACGCTCTACGTAGACGAATCGGTGATTCCGCCCGGCCTCGACGCGTGTCGCGTGGTCGAAGTCTCAGGCCTGCTGCGCGAGACGATCGCAGCACTCGACGAGCGCGGCATTCCCACCGCGCGTGAGCGCCTGCTCGGCGCGCTGGCGCTCGACGAGATCACGCGCTCGGCGCCGCTGCCGCTCGCCGTGCCGATGCCCGAGGAAAAGCGCCTGCGCGCGTTATGCGAAGCGCTGATCGCCGATCCGGCGGGACCCGGCTCGCTCGAATACTGGGCCGCACACGTGGGCGCGAGCACGCGCACGATCGCGCGGCTCTTCCGGCAGGAACTGGGGGTGAGCTTTTCGCAGTGGCGCCAGCAGGCGATTCTCGCGCGCGCGATCCCACTGCTCAATCAGGGACGCCCGATGGCCGTCGTGGCGCAGGAACTCGGCTACCGGAGCCAGAGTGCGTTTTCGGCGATGTTTCGCCGTGCCTTCGGCGAGAGCCCGCGCGCCTTCATCGCGCGCGGCACGGGTGACCGCGATGCGGACGAACCGGAAGATTCCGTGGCCGCCGGGCGCGACGACGACACGCGTTAAGTGGGAAAGCGGCCAGGCTCAGACGAGCCGCGTCATATGGCGAATCGAGCCCAGGCGCGCAAGCCTCGGACCCGCCACGCGATAACCCATGCGCAAGTAAAGTCGCGCGGCCGGATTGTCGACGAACACGCGCAGTTGCAGCTCGCGCAGGCCGCGCTCGCGGGCCCACTGGTGCGAGATATCGAGCAGGAACGTGCCGGCGCCATTGCCGCGATACCCCTGGGCGATCTGCACATCGCGAATGTGCAGCGAGTCGCCCTCCTGCGTCACGCGCAGCACGCCAATCGCCTCGCCATCGAGTTCGAGAATGAAGTTCTCCGACTCGCGATAGCTCGCCAGAAAGAGATCGCCGCGCCAGACGAGGTGATGCCGCAGATAGTAGCCACCCATGTTATTGCGCGTGAGCGTCTCCGCGAACTCGAAATCGTCCATGGTGGCGCGGCGCAGCTGAAACGGCGACGGGATGTCGTTCGGTGCGAACATGTCGGCAAGCGAGGAAACCAGGTTTCGACAACGCTACGATAACGCGCGGCCGCCGGCAATCGCAGATTGTCCGTACGGCAAACGAAATGAAGGATGGGGATGGAAGCGCGAGAAACGTCTGTGGAAAAAGAAAAAGCCCGTTGGACGTATCCAACGGGCTTCGTTCTGGCGGAGCGGACGGGACTCGAACCCGCGACCCCCGGCGTGACAGGCCGGTATTCTAACCGACTGAACTACCGCTCCAGCTTGCTGCTCACCGGCGGGCGTCGGTCGATTCCCGCTGGCGGCGTCGCCGCATGACTCTTTGGCGCCGCATTTTGATTTGGCGTCCCCTAGGGGATTCGAACCCCTGTACTCACCGTGAAAGGGTGATGTCCTAGGCCTCTAGACGAAGGGGACAACACGGGTATAAGCGCAGGCTTACACCTTTGAACTGCAGCGGTTCGCCATTGCCGAAGCAACGACGGAACAGCTTTGAAACTGGCGGAGCGGACGGGACTCGAACCCGCGACCCCCGGCGTGACAGGCCGGTATTCTAACCGACTGAACTACCGCTCCAGCTTACTGCTCACACCGGCGGGCGTCGGTCGATTCCCGCTGGCGGCGTCGCCACACTGCTCGCTCGCAGTGCTACTTCTCTGGCGCCGCATTTTGATTTGGCGTCCCCTAGGGGATTCGAACCCCTGTACTCACCGTGAAAGGGTGATGTCCTAGGCCTCTAGACGAAGGGGACAACACGGGCTTTCGCCTGTAATCGTCACTTTAACTAAAAAGCCCGCTCACAGTTTCTGAACGGGCTCGATCTGGCGGAGCGGACGGGACTCGAACCCGCGACCCCCGGCGTGACAGGCCGGTATTCTAACCGACTGAACTACCGCTCCAGTTCGACACAGTCAGATGGATGTCGGTTGATTTCCACCTGATGCTACGCCAATCTCATTGACGACGCTCATGTCTGGCGTCCCCTAGGGGATTCGAACCCCTGTACTCACCGTGAAAGGGTGATGTCCTAGGCCTCTAGACGAAGGGGACATGATCTTTTCAGATAATGCCTTTACCGCACTCTACTGCTTACTGCATGTTCTGTTGGTGGAGGTAAGCGGGATCGAACCGCTGACCTCTTGCATGCCATGCAAGCGCTCTCCCAGCTGAGCTATACCCCCTTGCAGAACAGAAGCGAGATTTTAAACATCAATTTCGCTTTCGTCAAGAGCCTTTGAATCGTTTTTTGAAGCGCTTCGAGGTTTCCTTGAAACATCGTTGCCCGATTCTGCGGCTCTTTGCGTGAGATTTGCTGCTTATTTGCCGCTTGTTTGCGACTCCCTCGCGCTCCGTATTCAACGGAGCCCGAATACTACAAGAACTGCCGCCCGGGCGCTAGGGTCCGGGCGAATATTCTTCAAAATTTTTACTTTGCAGCCGAAATGCCCTTCTCGAGGCGGCTCACCACCGCATCGCGGCCGAACAGCACGAGCACCGCATCGACCGAAGGCGTATGCGTCGTCCCTGCCACGAGCAGGCGGGCCGGCATCGCGAGCTGGGGCATCTTGAGCTTGTGTGTGGCGAGCGTCGCCTTCAGCGCTGCCGAGACGCCCTCCTTCGTCCACTCCGCGCCCTTGAGCGCGACGACGAGATCGGCGAGCGCGGGGCGTACGGCTTCCGTGATGTGCTGTGCGAGCGCTTCGGCTTCCGGCTGCGGCTCGCGGTAGAACATCATCGCGCTCTCGGCGATCTCCTTGATCGTGTTCGCACGGTCCTTGAAAAGCGCGACCACGCCTTCGAGCGACGGCCCCTTGGCGAGCGCCGCCTCGTCCACGCCGAGGGCAGCGAAGAACGGCTTCGAGAGCGCGGCGAGGCGCACGTTGTCCACTTCCTTCAGGTAGTGGTTGTTGAGCCAGTTGAGCTTGTTGTGGTCGTATTGCGCGGGCGACTTGCCGAGATGCTCGAGATCGAACCACTCCACGAACTGCTCGCACGTGAACACTTCGGCGTCGCCGTGCGACCAACCCAGACGTGCGAGATAGTTGAGGACCGCTTCCGGCAGATAGCCCGCATCGCGATAACCCATCACGCTCATCGCGCCGTGGCGCTTGCTCATCTTTTCGCCCTGCTCGTTGAGCACGGTAGGCAGGTGCGCGTAGACCGGCGGCTCGCCGCCGAGCGCGCGCAGGATGTTGATCTGGCGCGGCGTGTTATTCACGTGATCGTCGCCGCGAATCACGTGCGTGATCTTCATGTCGAGATCGTCCACGACCACGCAGAAGTTGTAGGTCGGCGTGCCGTCCGGGCGCGCGATCACGAGGTCGTCGAGCTCTTCGTTCGAGATCTCCACGCGGCCCTTGACGGCGTCGTCCCATGCCACCACGCCCGTGAGCGGGTTGCGAAAGCGCAGCACCGGCTGCACCCCCGCCGGCGGCGTGGGCAGCACCTTGCCCGGCTCCGGGCGCCACGTGCCGTCGTAGCGCGGCTTCTCGCCGGCCGCGCGCTGACGCTCGCGCAGCGCGTCGAGCTCTTCGGTCGACATGTAGCACGGGTACACGAGGCCCTGCTCCTGCATCTGCCTGAGCACTTCGCGATAACGGTCCATGCGCTGCATCTGGTAGAACGGACCTTCGTCGAAATTCAGGCCGAGCCATTCCATGCCTTCGAGGATCGCATCGACCGATTCCGACGTCGAACGCTCGAGATCGGTATCTTCGATCCGCAGCACGAAGACGCCCTTGTTGTGGCGCGCGAACGCCCACGGGTAGAGCGCGGAACGGATATTGCCGAGATGGATGAAGCCGGTCGGGCTCGGCGCGAAGCGGGTACGGACGACAGAGGTAGTCATGGGCGATTACTCGAAGACGATGCCATCCGGAGCGCGGCGCTGGCAACAAAAGCAGCGACGGCGGCGGACGGCCGGGGTTCGCGGCGCGTTCGGCCCGCGCGGCTAGCGCGGGAGCGCCGGGGGCGCGCGCAGCCTCGCGCACACGAACGGGAATCCGGAAAATTAGAGACGGGATTATACCCGCCATGCACCGCTTCGGCCTGGGGGGCGAGGCCCGGGGTGCGCGTGCGGGCGCCCGTTTCTCTCATGCAAACGTGCATGCGCTCGCAAACCGTCGAGCGCGTTGTCATCTGGCGTCACATCGCGTTACATGCACGCCTGCTAAACCGGCCGCGCTTTGCCTTATGATGTCGGCGCGCCGCCACCACGATGCGGCGTCGCGCGCGCAAACACAGATACTCGGCCGCCCGCGCGAGCAGACCGGGGTACCGCGTCGTTCCTTGCCGGACACGCACGCGGACCGCATGGAGAACCTTCTTGAAGCAGTCATCGCCCTCATTGAGCCGCCGGCACTTTTCGCTTGCGGCCGCCTCCTCCGTCCTGGCCGCCTGCACGACCGCGGGCACGCAAACCGCCAGTGTCCCGCCGCCCGTCACCACCGCGCCCCCGCCGCCCGTCGCCAGGCCGCAGCGCCCGGTTCGCGTGGGCCTCGCGCTCGGCGGCGGCGCGGCGCGTGGCTTTGCGCATATCGGCGTGATCAAGGCGCTCGAGGCGCGCAACGTGCAAGTCGACTTCGTGGTCGGCACGAGCGCGGGCTCAGTCGTCGCGGCGCTCTACGCCTCGGGCATGAACGGTTTCGCGCTCAACAAGCTCGCGCTGACGATGGACGAAGCCTCGATCAGCGACTGGGCGATGCCGTTTCGCACGCGCGGCCTCCTGCAGGGCGTGGCGCTCCAGAACTATCTGAACACCACGCTGCACGACCGGCCCATCGAGAAGATGGCGAAGCCGCTCGGCGTCGTCTCGACCGACCTGCGCACTGGCCAGCCTATCCTGTTCCAGCGCGGCAACACGGGCATTGCCGTGCGCGCATCGTGCAGCATTCCGTCGATTTTCGAGCCGGTGAAGATTGCGGGCCACGAATACGTGGACGGCGGCCTCGTGAGCCCGGTGCCGGCCTCGTTCGCACGCAAGATGGGCGCCGACTTCGTGATCGCCGTGGACATCTCGGCGCGCCCTGAAACGGCCTCGACGCTGAGCCAGTTCGACGTGCTGATGCAGACCTTCACGATCATGGGCCAGACGATCAAGTCCTACGAACTCGACAAGTATGCCGACATCGTGATCCGCCCGAATCTCAACGCGATGTCGTCCAGCGACTTCACTCAGCGCAACGCGGCGATTCTCGCGGGCGAGGAAGCGGCGGCGCGCATTATGCCGGAACTCGAGCGCAAGCTCGCTGCAGCGCGCCTGACGGCCTGATCGCTTGACCTGAGCGCCCCTTCAGCGGGCGCACGGGCGCAAAAAACGCAAAAGCCTGCTTCGCAAGAAGCAGGCTTTTTGTTCGCTACAAAACCCCGATCAGTTGCCGCCGTTGCCCTCGAACTGCGCGCTCACGCGCTTGAGGTTTTGCTGCTGATCCGCCGTGAACGACGTTTCGATGCGGCGTGCACCGGTGAAGCGCTTTTCCCAGTATCCGTCGTCGAGGTCGTCGACGCGGATCGTGCTGCCGGTAGACGGCGAATGCACGAACTTGTTGTCGCCGATGTAGATGCCGACGTGGGAGAACGTGCGGCGCATCGTGTTGAAGAACACGAGGTCGCCCGGCTTCAGGTTGCTCATGCTGACCTTCTCGCCCACGCGGCTCATTTCCTCGGCGCGGCGCGGCAGCGACATGCCGAGCGTGTCCTGGAACACGTAGCGCACGAAGCCGCTGCAGTCGAGGCCGGAGTCGGGCGTGTTGCCGCCCCAGCGGTAACGCACACCAATCATGTTAAGTGCGCCGACAACGACGTCGCCGGCTTTGCCGGCCATGCCGGACAGGAACGCCTTGGCGCCGCCTTCGGTCGGGGCCGGAGCCGCCGCCGGGGTCGCCTGGTTGGCATTCTGGAGGGCGTTCTGAACTGCTGGGATGGACTGCGGATTCGCCGAATTGCTCGGCGAAAATGAGGCATTCTGGCTAAAGCTGCTTACTTCGTCGGCGAACGCGCCGGGAGCTGCGGCCATCAGTACGCCGATGAACATCCCGGCGACGACGCGCGTGCAAGCCTGGGTCAAGTATCGGTGCTGCATTGGTCGGTAGAAATTGCCCGTAAATCAGGGAGTTAGTGGAAAAGTTTGGACGATACTAGCCAGTAAGTATTTGTGTGTCAAAACAAATAGAAAAATTCAATCGCGACATTCACCTCATTGGTGAATTTCACCGAAATTCGCTCTAAAGTTCCGCCAAAGCCTAGCGATCGAATGCAGCTTTCAACAATTTTCGGGTGTAAGGATGGGCGGGTCTGTCGAAGATATTCGCGACCTCTCCCGACTCGACGATCGCCCCGTCCTGCATCACCACCACCCGGTGCGCCATTGCGCCGATCACCGCCAGGTCGTGGCTGATGAACACGTAGCCCAGGTTGTACTTGCGTTGCAAATCCGTCAACAATCTCAACACCTGTTGCTGGATTGACACGTCGAGCGCGCTGGTCGGTTCGTCGAGCACGATCACGCGAGGCTCCAGCACCAGCGTGCGCGCAATGGCGATACGCTGGCGCTGGCCACCCGAAAACTCGTGCGGGTATCGGTGCAAAGCGGTGCGATCGAGGCCCACTTCGCGCAGCACGCCGACAACGCGCTTGCGCCGCTCCTCGATAGAAAGATCGGGCCGATGCAGCGCGAGCCCCTCCCCCACGATGCGCTCGATGGTTTGACGCGGAGAAAGCGAACTGAACGGGTCCTGAAAGACAACCTGCAGATGCGAGCGCAACGACAGCCTGTCGCGGCCCGTGTATCTCGCGATGGGCCGCCCCTGGAACTCGACGATACCGCTCGCCGTTCGCTGCAGCCCCAACATCGCCATCGCAAGCGTCGTTTTTCCCGATCCGGACTCGCCGACGATGCCAAGCGTCTCACCCTGGCGCACCGCAAGGTTCGCGTCGTTCACGGCGCGATAACGCCCCTTTTGCCACCAGCCGCGAAAACCCGGCAACTTCGTTGCGAAGTCGACGATCACGTCCTTCGCCTGCAGGAGAACCGGCGCGATCGGCAGGACGGGCAGCACGTGGCGCTCGGGACGGCTCGCGATGAGCCGTTGCGTGTACGGATGTTGCGGCGCCTCGAAAATCTGCTCGACGCTGCCCGACTCCACGAGCCTGCCCTTCTCCATCACGGCCACGCGCTGCGCGAAGCGGCGCACGAGGTTCAGGTCGTGCGTGATGAGCAAGACCGACATGCCGCGCCGTGCCGCCTCCTCGCGCTGCAGCTCGAGCAGCAGATCGACGATCTGGCCGCGGATCGTCACGTCGAGCGCCGTGGTCGGCTCGTCGGCGAGCAACAGACGCGGACGGCACGCGAGCGCCATCGCGATCATCACGCGCTGGCGCTGGCCGCCCGAGAGCTGATGCGGATAACTCGACACGCGCCGCCGCGCCTCGGTAATGCCCGTGCGCTCGAGCAGTCCCACCGCCTGCTCGTAGGCCGCTTTCTTCGAGACGCCGTCGTGCAGCACGATGGTTTCCGCGATCTGTTCGCCGATCGTGTAGAGCGGATTGAGCGCCGTCATCGGTTCCTGGAAGATCATCGCGACGTCGTTGCCGCGCAGACCGCGCATCGCGCGTTCGCTCTTCGCGAGCAGATCGTCACCGTCGAGGCGGATGCTTCCACTGATCTGCGCGTCCTGCAGCAGGCGCAGTACCGCGAGCGCGGTGACGGTCTTGCCCGAGCCCGACTCGCCGACGAGCGCCACGCGCTCGCCGCGCCCGATCGCGAGCGTGACATCATCGACGGCGAGCGTCTCGTCGAAGCGCACGCTCAGGTGCTCGATCGAGAGGAGCGGCGCGGCGGCGTCCTGAGGCACGGCGCTCACTGGTTGCCTCCGGCCTTCATGGCGTCGGAAATACGCGTATCGAGCGCGTTGCGTAGCGCGTCGCCGATGAACGTGAGCAGCAGCAGCGTCGCCACGAGCACACCGAAAGTCGAGAGCGCGATCCACCATGCGTCGAGATTGCGCTTGCCCTGTGCGAGCAACTCGCCGAGGCTCGGCGTGGGTGCGGGCACGCCAAGGCCCAGGAAGTCGAGACTCGTGAGTGCGAGAATCGCGCCGCTCATGCGAAACGGCAGGAACGTGATGACCGGCGTGAGGCTGTTGGGCAGCACGTGATGCCAGATGATCTGCCAGTTCGACAGGCCCATTGCGCGCGCGGCGAGCACATAGTCCTGGTTGCGATTGCGCAGGAATTCCGCGCGCACATAGTCGGACAAACCGATCCAGCCGAACAGCGAAAGCAGCACGATCAGCAGCACGAAGCCCGGCTCGAAGATCGCCGCGAAAATGATCAGCAGATAAAGCTCGGGTAGCGAACTCCAGATCTCGATGAGACGCTGTCCGAAGATATCGACCTTGCCGCCGAAGTACCCTTGCACCGCGCCCGCCAGCACGCCGAGCAGCGTGCCGATGGCAGTCAGCACGAGCGCGAACTCAACCGACACGCGAAAGCCGTACAGCAAGCGGGCGAACAGGTCGCGGCCGCTCTCGTCGGTGCCGAGCCAGTTCTGGCGCGACGGCGGCGCGGGGTTCGGCACTTTCGCGAAGTAGTTGAGTGTGTCGTAGTAGTACGGATTCGGCGGATAGATCGCGAAGTTGCCCGGCGCGTCGAAGCGGTGGCGAATGTACGGATCGAGGTAGTCGGCAGGCGTCGGGAAATCGCCGCCGAACGCGGTTTCCGGATGGTCCTTGACCAGCGGGAAATACAGGTGCCCGTCGTAGCGCACGACAAGCGGCTTGTCGTTGCACCAGAGCGGACCCGCGAGACTCGCCGCAAACGCGACAAGAAACACGATCAGGCTCCAGTAGCCCAGGCGCTGCTGCTTGAAGCGCAGCCACACGCGACGGGCGGGCGTGGGCGACTTGAAGGCGCGCACGCTCTCGGTACGCAGTTCGGGTTCAGCGCCAGCGCGGACTCGGTTCAACTCAGCGCTCCAGTTGTTCGAATTGGATGCGGGGATCGACCCACACGTAGCACAGATCGGAAATCAGTTTGGTTAGCAGTCCGATCAACGTGAAGAGGTACAGCGTGCCCAGCACGACCGGATAGTCGCGCCGCACGACGGATTCGTACGAAAGCAGGCCGAGCCCGTCGAGCGAGAAAAGCGTTTCGATCAGCAGGCTGCCGGTGAAGAACGCGCCGATGAACGCCGCCGGGAACCCCACCACGAGCGGCAGCAGCGCGTTGCGAAAGACGTGCTTCCAGAGCACGGTGCGCTCCGAGAGCCCTTTCGCGCGCGCGGTCAGCACGTATTGGCGGCGAATCTCTTCGAGAAAGGCGTTCTTGGTCAGCATGGTCGTGACGGCGAAACTGCCCACGACCGACGCCGTCACGGGCAGCGTGATGTGCCAGAGATAGTCGAGAATCTTGCCGCCGAGCGAGAGCGTGTCCCAGTTGTCAGACGTGAGATTGCGCAGCGGGAAAAGCTGCAGGAACGAGCCGCCGCCGAACAGCACGAGCAACAGCACGCCCAGCACGAAGCCCGGAATGGCGTAACCGACGAGCACGACGAGACTCGTCACGAGGTCGAACCGCGAGCCGTTGCGCACCGCCTTCGCGATGCCCAACGGCACCGATATCAGATAAGTGAGAAAGAAGGTCCAGAGGCCGATGCTGATCGACACCGGCAGCTTGGAAATGATCAGCGACCACACGCTCTGGTGATGGAAATAGCTCTGTCCGAGATCGAAGCGCGCAAAGCGCCCGAGCATCAGGAAATAGCGTTGCAGCGGCGGCTTGTCGAAGCCGTAAAGCTGCTTGAGCTGCGCGATCTGCTGCGCGTCCACGCCCGAATGCGCGCGCATGCCGAACGGCATGCCCTGCTCCGCGCCCCGCCGCAATTCGCGCACCGCCTGTTCGACGGGACCGCCCGGCACGAACTGGATCACGCCGAAGGTCAGCGTAAGCACGCCGAGCAGCGTCGGGATCATCAGCAGCAGGCGTTTGACGATGTAGCTCCACATGATTTCGATGCTTTCCGTCGTGTCCGTCGTTAATGACCCGTCGCCTGTGGCGCGGACTGCGGCTTGAACCACCACGTCGAGATGATCCAGTCGTTCGCACCATAGTACAGCGGCAACTTCGCCGGATAGGCCAGCGTGTTCTTGAACGCCACCCGGTGCGTCGCGCCGTACCACTGCGGCACCACATAGTAGCCGTGCATCAGCACCCGGTCGAGCGCATGCGTGGCGTCGAGCAGTTGCTGGAGCGTCTGCGCCCGCGTGAGCGCCTTGAGGATCGCGTCGACGGCCGGCGACTTCAGGCCCAGCAGATTGCCCGAGCCCGGCTCGTCGGCGGCCTTGCTGCCGAAGCGATCGACCTGCTCCGCGCCCGGCACCTGGACGTCGGGGAACTTGATGGTCGTCATGTCGAAGTCGAAGGCGTCGAGCCGCTTCTGGTAGAGCGCGAAATCGACCGAGCGATAGTTCACCTGGATGCCAAGGCGCCTGAGCGCCTGCGTGTACTGCGCCATGATCGGCGCCCACTGCGCCGAAGCGCTCGTGTCGTCGAGCACCTCGAACGTGAACGGCTCGCCCTTCGCGTTGCGCAGCGCGCCGTCGCGATAGGTCCAACCGGCTTCGGCGAGCAGCGCACGCGCCTTGAGCAGATTTGCTCGCAGCGAGCCCGGCGGGGTCGTATCGGGCTGCGAGGGCGGCGGCCCGAACACGGCGGGATCGAGCGACTTGCGCCACGGCTCGAGCAAGGCAAGTTCGCCAGGCGATGGCAGCCCCTTTGCCTGCAGTTGCGTGTTCGCGAACCAGCTGTCGATGCGACGGTACTGGCTATAGAACAGCATGCGGTTGAGCCACGGGAAGTCGAGCGCGAGATCGAGGGCGCGGCGCACGCGCACGTCCTGGAACACGGGCCTGCGCAGATTCATGACGAAGCCCTGCATGCCGGTGCCGTTGTGCTGCGGGAACTCGCGCTTGATGAGCTCGCCGCTGTCGAAGCGCTTGCCGACATCGCGCCGCACCCAGTTGCGCGCCACGTATTCGACGAGCGCGTCGTACTCGCCCGCCTTGAAGGCCTCGAGGCGGGCCACGTCATCCGAATAGAGCTTGTAGGTAACGCGCTCGAAGTTGTTGGTGCCCAGGCGCACCGGCAGGTCCTTGCCCCAGTAGTTGGGGTCGAGCTTGTAGGTGATCGTGCGACCGTTCGAGTAGCGGTCGATCACATACGGGCCGCTGCCGATCGGCTGCTCGAACGCGAGCTGATCGAAGGCGACGCGGCTGCCGTCCGGGCGCAAGCCCCACTTGTGCGAGAACACCGGCATGCCACCCGCGATGAGCGGCAGCTCGCGGTTGTTACTGCGGAACTCGAAGCGGATCGTCGCGGGATCGACCACCACCGCGCGCGTGATCTCGCTGAAATACGCCTGCATGGAGGGCGCGGCCTGGCGGCTCTTGAGCGTGTCGAGCGAGAACTTCACGTCTTCGGCAGTCACCGGGTCGCCGTTCGAGAAGCGCGCCTTCGGGTTGATGTGGAAGGTCACCGAAAGCCCGTCGGGCGCGATGCGGATGTCGTCGGCGAGCAAACCATAGGCCGAGGCCACTTCGTCGAGGCTCCCCGTCGTGAGGCTCTCCAACAGCATGCCGAGCCCCGGGGCCGCGTTGCCGCGTAGCGTGAACGGGTTGAACTTGTCGAAACTCGTGAGGCGGTCGGGATTGGCGAGGACGAGCGTGCCGCCCTTGGGCGCATCCGGATTCACGTAGTCGAAGTGCGGGAATCCTTGCGGATATTTGGGCTCGCCGTACTGCGCAATGGCGTAGACCGCGTGCGCGCTCGGCATGGCCAGCAGCCCGCATCCGAGCGCAAGACACATCGCCGCCAGCCTTTTGGCAAGTGCGAACCGAACCGCAGGAACGGTTGCCCCAAGCGCGCCGAGCGCCGTCCTGCCTCGCGTTCCTGTCGTCATAGATCGGTAATTGTCCAGGCTGCCTTGTCAGTTGTGAGAGAATTCTACCCAAACCACGCGGCGCCGCCCCCACAGGCGCTGGCGCATTGACCTGATTTAGGAGAATTCATGGGCTTCCTCGCTGGCAAACGTATCCTGTTGACCGGCCTGCTGTCGAACCGTTCGATCGCGTACGGCATCGCGCAGGCATGCAAGCGCGAAGGCGCGGAACTGGCGTTCACGTACGTCGGCGACCGCTTCAAGGACCGTATCACCGAGTTCGCACAGGAATTTGGCAGCAACCTGGTGTTCCCTTGCGATGTGGCCGACGACGCGCAAATCGAAGCGCTCTTCACGGACCTCAAGCAACACTGGGATACGCTCGACGGCCTCGTCCACTCGATCGGCTTCGCGCCGCGCGAGGCGATCGCGGGTGACTTCCTCGACGGCATGACGCGCGAGAACTTCCGCATTGCGCACGACATTTCGGCATACAGCTTCCCGGCGCTCGCCAAGGCCGCCAAGCCGATGCTCGCCCAGAACGCTTCGCTGCTGACGCTGACCTATCTCGGCGCAGAGCGCGCGATCCCGAACTACAACACCATGGGCGTCGCGAAAGCCGCACTCGAAGCGAGCGTGCGTTATCTCGCGGTGGCGCTCGGTACGCAAGGCGTGCGCGTGAACGGCATCTCCGCCGGCCCGATCAAGACGCTCGCGGCAAGCGGTATCAAGGGCTTTGGCAAGATTCTCGACTTCGTCGCACAGAACGCCCCGCTGCAGCGTAACGTGACCATCGAGCAGGTCGGCAATTCCGCCGCGTTCCTGCTCTCCGATCTGGCAGCCGGCGTGACCGCCGAGATCATGCACGTCGACTCCGGCTTCAACGCGGTGGTTGGCGGCATGGCCGGCCTCGAGTAAGCCTCTCTTCGCGTTGCGCGCGCATCGTTGCGCGCGCAACGGCAAGAATGCAAAAGCCGCCCACTGGGCGGCTTTTCTTTTGGCGTGGCGTTCGATGTGCCATGCGCGCCGTGTCACGCGCACCACGCCGGCAACGAGCCTCGCGGCTAGTGCCAGTGTCCCGGAGGACCGCCGTGGTCGCGGTCGTAGTGGCCGCGGTCGTAGTGTCCGCGGCCCGGGCCGTCATAGCCGCCGTGGTGGCGATACCAGTCGTCGCGCCCCCAGTAGCGGCGGCCGTCCCAGTAACGGTCACCGTGCCAGCCGATGACGATGGCCGGTGGCGCGGCATAAACAGGAGCCGGCTGATAGACGACCGGCGGCGGAGGCGGCGCGTAGACCGGTTGCGGAGCGACATAAACCGGGGCCGGAATACCGATGTTGACACCAACGCTCACGCCAGCCATAGCAACGCTCGATGCGCCGATAGCCACGCCCCCGAGCAGCATTGCAACAACACGTGGGAACTTCATGGACTCACCTTTCGGATTTGATGTTTTGTTCAAGCCAATATAACGCACGGCTTTCGCCCGCGTATTTCAAACTTGTAATAACTGATGCACGAACCTGGCCTGCGTTCGATGTCGTTACGTCTCGTTACACTGGGCGGCGGATGGCCAACAGCGCCGGGCAGAATAGCATCGCTTGCGCCGGTGTGCAGGAGACTTCGCACGACTCGCGAACCCCAGTCCATTTATCGGCGCCTCAATGCGAAACCTTTGCGCTCCGGTGCGCCACCGCAATTTGCCTGGCATTCCTGACGATTCTCGCAGTGCTTCTTCCCTGCCTTCGAGCGACGACTTATTGCCTCCTCACATCGAGTAATTTGCGACCCAAAAAACAAAAACCCCGCAAGCCGAGACTTGCGGGGTTTCCACCGCCATTACTGGCGGAGACGGAGGGATTCGAACCCTCGATCCAGGTTTTGGCCCAGATGCTCCCTTAGCAGGGGAGTGCCTTCGACCTCTCGGCCACGTCTCCCAAAAACTTCGTTCGCGCCAGGGAGGCAGCGCAACGAAGCCAAGATAATAGCGGGTTAGCGCCTTCCGGTCAATTCATACGACGCTTTTTTGCAAAGTTTTTTCTGCAAGCGCACAACGAACCTCGGGCGCGGCATCGTGCATCGGAATCGAGCGGAAAAACCGCGTCACATCCTCGTCACACAACACAAACGCGGCGCAACGGCCGCGCAAACACGGCACGTTTACGCGTGCTCGAGGTCGAACGCCTTGTGCAGCGCGCGCACTGCCAGCTCCATGTACTTCTCGTCGATCAGTACCGAAATCTTGATCTCCGAGGTCGAGATCATCTGGATGTTGATGCCCTCTTCCGAAAGCGTGCGGAACATCTTGCTCGCCACGCCCACGTGCGAACGCATGCCCACGCCGACCACCGAAACCTTCGACACCTTCGCGTCGCCGAGCACCTGCTCCGCGCTCACGTGACCCTTCACCTGGTTGTTCAGCACATCGATGGCGCGCTGATAGTCGCCGCGCGGCACCGTGAACGTGAAGTCGGTCTTGCCGGCCACGCTCTGGTTCTGGATGATCATGTCGACGTCGATGTTAGCGTCCGCCACCGGGCCGAGGATCTGATACGCGATACCGGGCTTGTCGGGCACGCCCATCACGATGATGCGGGCCTCGTCGCGCTGGAACGCGATACCCGAGATGACTGCTTTTTCCATGGTCTCGTCTTCTTCAAAAGTAATCAGGGTGCCCGAGGACATCTCCTCGTCGAGGTTCATCATCGGGTCGGTCAGGCTGGAGAGCACACGCGTCTTCACCTGATACTTGCCCGCGAATTCCACCGAGCGGATCTGCAGCACTTTCGAGCCGAGGCTGGCCATTTCCAGCATCTCTTCGAACGTAATGCGGTCGAGACGGCGTGCGTCGTCGACCACACGCGGGTCGGTCGTGTAGACGCCGTCGACGTCCGTATAGATCAGGCATTCGTCGGCCTTCAGCGCCGCTGCGACTGCAACTGCCGACGTGTCCGAGCCGCCGCGCCCGAGCGTGGTGATGTGGCCTTCCGGGTCGATGCCCTGGAAGCCCGTGATCACGACCACCTTGCCTTCGTCGAGATCGGCCAGCACGCGCTCGCCGTCGATGTCGTTGATGCGGGCCTTGGTGAACGAGCTGTCGGTTTTGACCGGCACTTGCCAGCCGGTGTAGCTGATGGCGTCGACGCCTGCTTCCTGCAGGGCGATCGACAAAAGGCCGACGCTCACCTGCTCACCGGTCGACGCAATCATGTCGAGCTCGCGCGGGCTGGGCTGCGGCGAAATTTCTTTCGCGAGACCGAGCAGACGATTGGTTTCGCCGGACATCGCCGAAGGCACGACGACCATCTTGTGGCCGGCCTTGTGCCATTTGGCGACGCGCTTGGCGACGTTCTTGATGCGCTCGACCGAGCCCATCGAGGTGCCGCCGTATTTGTGTACGATGAGTGCCATTGTCGTTCTGAACTGGAGATGTTACCGCGCTGGCGCACTGAAGAACCGGGCCGCCCGGACGCCTTGGGGCCACGGCGGCGGCTTCAGCGCGTGCAGCACGCGCGGGGTTTTGCCTCAGGGGCGCGAAGGCCGGCGCATCGTGTCGACGCGCGCTGGTGCCTTGCACTCGCGCCCTGCCCGCATGCCGCTACGACGTCCCTGCAACCGTCGGATACCGCTCGAAGGAAAAATCGCGCCTTCACGAGACACGCCGCTTTTGACGGCGTCCGTGAACGCGAAAAAGCGGGCTGGACAAACGACTTACACTACCCGATTGACGCCGAAATTACAAGACAGAACACGCTCGCATAGGCCGAAAAAGGCTTGTGTGGCAAGGATTTGCGGGGGAACGATCGCGATGCCAGTCTGCGAATTGATCGATGACGGCGACGCGACTTCAGGCGATCAGCACATCCTTGCGCCATTCGATGCGTCGCCAGGCCGCGTCAGGCTCGCCGGGCGTCGCGCCGAACGCCGACCGGTTCACGCCGATACGGGGCACGAACAGCAGCGTCTCGCCCACATAGAGCAACGGCACGTCGCGCTCCCATGCTGGCACGCCGCGCGTCTGGAACAGGTTCTTGAGCGTGCGGCTCACGTGCGCGGCTTCGTCGCGCAAGCGCTCGCCGCCGCTGCGCTCGCGCGCGACGAGCGGCGCGCTCGTGAGCACGTGCTCGGGAACGGCGTCGGCATCGTCGGGAGCGGCGGGCGCGAAAACGTAGGTCCCGCGCCATGACGGCAGCCGCCAGACTTCCTCGCCGCGCCAGTTCAACGACACGGGCGCGCGTGCATGAGCGGCGCCCTCGCCTGCGCGTTCGTCGCGCGCCCGCATGGCTTCCCACGAAACGATGCCGCGATACGCGCGCAAGCGATGTCCGGCGTGATCGACGCGCAACGCATGGCCATTCGGGTCATCGCGCGCAACGTCGCGCAACTGCCGCAACAGATCCGCAAGCCGCGCGGTCGACGCCGCCGGCAGGCCAAGCGAGCGCATCCAGTAACGCAGCACATTGAGGGCGCGTGTATCGTCGAGCGCGAGCAGCGCGGCATGTGAAAGCGCGCGGTCGCCCTCGCGTCCGACGTCGCGCAAATCGATGCGCGCGAGATCGTCGAGCAGACGCTGCGAAGCAGCTGCATGCGCCGCCGTGCGCGCGAGCGCATCGCGATAGCCAGGAAAATGAGCCGAAAGCGCCGGCATCACGTCGTGACGCAAGGCGTTGCGCGCGTAGCGCGTGTCGTCGTTCGATTCGTCGTCGATCCAGTGCAGGCCGTGCGCGCGCGCATAGCGCTCCAGTTGCATGCGCAACAGCGCGAGCAGTGGCCGCATGCGCGCCACGCCATTCGCGCTCGCACGTGCCGGCGCCATCGCCGCGAGCCCCGCGAGCCCGGCGCCGCGCAGCAACTGCAGCAGCACCGTCTCCGCCTGATCGTCCGCATGCTGCGCGAGCCAGAGCGCCTGCACGCCGTGCGCCGCGCACATCGCGTCGAGCGCGCGGTAGCGCGCGTCGCGGGCAGCCGCCTCGACGCCGGCCGCGTCGTCGCGCGCCAACTCTACGCGCCTCGCGTCGAACGTCACGCCGTACGCGCGCGCGGTTACCTCGCAATGGGAAAGCCATGCGTCGGCGTTCGGGCTCAGGCCGTGATGCACATGCAGTGCGACGAGACGCTGTGCGCCCGCCGCCCGCACCGCGGCGTCCAGCAGCACGGACGAGTCGAGCCCGCCGCTATACGCGATCGCGATGCGTGCGTCGTCGGCAAGCGTGGAAAGCACAACGCCGAGCGCATCGAGAACGATGCGCCCGGCGTCGGATTCGGGATGGTCGGTCACAGCACGACCGCAGACGTCGAGGAACGTTGACGTCGCGCGCCTTATGCGCCCGGCGTCGTTTCCTTGAACTTGCCGTAGGCCATCAGGCGCTCGAAACGGCGCTGCTTCAGATCGGCGATGCTCATGCCCTGGAACTGGCGCAGCGAGTCGGCGAGCGCGCGGCGCAGCAGCGCGGCCATGCCCTTCGGGTCCCGATGCGCGCCGCCGAGCGGCTCGTTCACGATCTTGTCGATGAGGCCCAGCGCCTTGAGACGGTGCGCCGTGAGGCCCAGCGCTTCCGCAGCTTCCGGCGCCTTCGCGGCGCTCTTCCAGAGAATCGACGCGCAGCCTTCCGGCGAAATCACCGAGTAGGTCGAGAACTGCAGCATCATGACGGTATCGGCCACGGCCACAGCGAGCGCGCCGCCCGAACCGCCTTCGCCGATGATCGTCGTGATGATCGGCGTCTTGAGTTCGGCCATCACATAGAGATTGCGGCCAATGGCTTCCGACTGGCCGCGCTCTTCCGCGCCGATGCCCGGGTACGCGCCCGGCGTGTCGACGAACGTGAAGATGGGCAGGCCAAATTTTTCGGCGAGACGCATCAGGCGTTCGGCCTTGCGATAGCCTTCTGGGCGCGGCATGCCGAAGTTGCGCGCGGCGCGCTCCTTCGTGTCACGGCCCTTCTGGTGGCCGATCACCATGCAGGCCTGGCCATTGAAGCGCGCGAGGCCGCCGACGACGGAAAGGTCGTCCGCGAACGAGCGGTCGCCATGGAGTTCGTGAAAATCGGTAAAAAGCTCGTGCACGTAATCGAGCGTGTACGGACGCTGCGGATGACGCGCGATCTGCGAAACCTGCCACGGGCTCAGGTTCGCATAGAGGTCCTTCGTGAGTTGCTGGCTCTTCTTCGACAGCCGCTCGATTTCTTCCGAAATATCGACGGCCGAATCGTCCTGAACGAAGCGCAGTTCTTCGATCTTCGCTTCCAGTTCAGCGATCGGCTGTTCGAAATCCAGAAACGTGGTCTTCATGTGTGGGAATCCTTCACTTTGCGGCAGCGCGTATTCTAACCGCGCCAGCCCGCGCCGAAATCGGCTCAGAACTATCGATTTCTTCGATCGATAGCATTTTTCTCAGACGCTGACGACAGCCCCGGGCCTCACGACGGCTCGAGGCTGCGCCACATATACCAGGTCGCGACGGTACGCCACGGCTCCCAGTTGGCCGCGACTTCGCGCGCTTCGCTGCGCGTGACCGGCTCGCCACTGAAATAGTTGACGCTGATCGCGCGGATCAGGCCCAGATCGTCGAGCGGCAGCACATTCGGGCGTGCGAGATTGAAGATCAGGAACATCTCGGCGGTCCAGCGGCCAATGCCGCGAATCGCCGTGAGCTCCGCGATCACGTCTTCGTCGTCCATCGACGTCCACTTGCCGACGTGCAGCGCACCCGAGACGAAATGCTGCGCGAGATCGAGGATGTATTCCGTCTTGCGTTTCGAGAGGCCACACGCGGCGAGCTTCTCGTGACCGAGTTTCAGGAACTGCTGCGGCATGAGCTTCGGGCATGCGGCTTCCACACGCTGCCACAGCGCCTGCGCCGCCGCCGTCGAAATCTGCTGGCCGACCACCGAACGTGCGAGCGTGACGAACGGATCGTCGCGGCTCAACAAATGCACGGGACCGAACTTCGGAATCAGCTTCTTGAGAATGCGGTCACGCTTGACGAGGTCCGCGCACGCCTTGTCCCAATAGTCGGGACGCTGCACTTCGAATTCGAGATCGCCCAGCGCGTTCGCCGCAGGCTCCACGGCTTCGAGTGCCGCCGGACCATTGGAGAGCGCAGCCTCGATTGCCGCGCCGTCGAGCACTTCGTGCGAGCCGGACGCGCCGTTGGTTTTCCCGCGCGCCGTCTTCGCAGCCGGCCTTGTCGCCGCCTTGCCGCCCGCTCCATTGAGCGCACGCTTTGCACCTGCGGGTGCGCCCGCAGTTCCGCCCGTTAGCGACGCAGACCGCCTGGTCTGCGTCTTCGTGGCCGTTGCCATCCTGCCTCCTGCCTCGCGAATCGATCAGTGGAAACTGGACAGCCCGCTTACACGCGGCGCCACTCGGTCAACCCGCCCGGTTTGTCTTCGAGCGCGACACCGGCTTCGAGCAGTTCGGCCCGAATCCGGTCCGCCTCCGCATATTGCTTCGCCTGCTTGGCCGCCGTGCGCGCCGCGATCTTCGCTTCGATCGCTGCCACGTCGAGCGCGCCTGCATCTTGTGCGCCCGCGGCCTGTTGCAGGAACACGCGCGGCTCGCGCACGAGCAGCCCGATCACACGTGCGAGACGTTGCAACTGACGCGCGAGCATGGCGTCGCGCGTACGGTTCACCTCGCTCGCGAGTTCGAACAGCACGGCGATCGCCACCGGCGTGTTGAAATCGTCGTTCATTGCCGCACGAAAACGTTGCGCGTACGGCTCGTTCCAGTCAAGCTCGCCCGCGTCCGGCGTCACGTCTTTCAACGCCGTGTAAAGACGGGTGAGCGCGTTGCGCGCGTCGTCGAGATGCGCGTCGCTGTGATTCAGCGGCGAGCGGTAATGCGCGCGCGCCATGAAGAAGCGCACCACTTCGGCATCGTACTTCGCCAGCACTTCGCGGATCGTGAAGAAGTTGCCGAGCGACTTCGACATCTTCTCGTTGTCGATATTCACGAAGCCGTTATGCATCCACGTATTGACGAACGTCTTGCCGGTCGCGCCTTCGCTCTGCGCAATCTCGTTCTCATGGTGCGGAAACTGCAGATCCTGACCGCCGCCGTGAATGTCGAAGTGCTCGCCGAGCAACGTGCAGCCCATCGCCGAGCATTCGATATGCCAGCCCGGACGCCCGCGTCCATATTTCGAATCCCAGCTCGTGTCGGCCGGCTCTTGCGGTTTTGCCTGTTTCCAGAGCACGAAGTCAAGCGGATCCTGCTTGGCATCGTTCGTCGCCACACGTTCGCCCGCGCGCAGGTCTTCGATCGACTTGCCGGAGAGCGCGCCATAGTTCGCGAACTTGCGCACCGCGTAGTTCACGTCGCCGTCCGCGCCCTGGTACGCGTAGCCGTTGCGCTCGAGCTTGCCGATCATGTCGAGCATCTGCGGAATGTACTGCGTCGCGCGCGGCTCGTGATCGGGACGCTCGATGCCGAGCGCGTCCGCGTCTTCGTGCAGCGCTGCGATGAAACGGTCGGTGAGCTGCTTGATCGTCTCGCCGTTTTCTACCGCACGACGAATGATCTTGTCGTCGATATCGGTAATGTTGCGCACATAGGTCACGTTGTAGCCGAGCGCGCGCAGCCAGCGTTGCACGATATCGAACACCACCATCACACGCGCATGCCCGACATGACAATAGTCGTACACCGTCATCCCGCAGACGTACATACGCACGACGCCGGGCTCGAGTGGCACGAAATTTTGCTTGTCACGCGCGAGCGTGTTGTAGATGCGCAGTGATTCCATAAAGGCGATGGATACGTGGGTCGAAAGAAATCCGCGGCGGCGCCGACCGCAGCCAGCGGGTGATGCCCGCATTGCTCAGGCTGCTGTCTGTCGGCGACCGGACTGCAACCAGGTTGCTATCGGGGCGGAGACGACCACGAGTGGCGTTAGAAAGCCTGGCGACTCGCGCAGCGCGCCCGGAATACGAATGAAACGGGCGAGGGACAAAGCGCGCGACGAAACGCACAGACCTTTTGTTAGAATGGCTCGGAGTATAACACCGCGACCTCACCCTATGAAACCTTCCAGCGGCCGCGCGCCCCGTGCTGCGACCCTTGCCGCGTCGGCTCTCTCGAGCGTCGCGATCGTGCTGTGCAGTGTCAGCATCGCGCATGCCGCGCCTCCGGCGACCTCCGACGCCACACCCGGCGCCGACGCCGCGATCAGCCAGCACGACTGGGCTGGCGCGCTCAGCCAGCTCGACGCGCGCATCAAGACGAACCCGCGCGACGTGCAGGCGAAGTTCAAGCGCGCGACCATTCTCGCGCGCCTGAACCGCGACGACGACGCGATCGAGGCGTTCACCGAACTCACGCAGCTCTACCCCGAATTGCCCGAGCCTTACAACAATCTCGCGGCGCTTTACGCGAAGCATGGCCGCTACGACGAGGCGCGCGTCGCGCTCGAAACCGCGGTGAAGGCGAACCCGTCGTACGGACTCGCTTGGGAAAATCTCGGCGACCTTTACCTGCGTCTGGCCGACGCGTCATACCGCCGCGCGCAAACGCTTGGCCATGCAAGCGGCACCACGCAGCAGCGCCAGGCCGACATCGCGAAGATCATCTCGCCGCCGCCCGCGCAAAAGAAGTCGGCCGCGGCAGCGGCAGAAAGCGCATCGGCAGCGAGCCCGTCGGCCATCGTGCCCGCGCTCAGCAACCCGGCGTACCAGTTCGGCGGCTCGACGGGATCGCTCGCGATGCCGCCTTTCGTGGCGCCGTCGAACTAACATCTGGCGCGCAGCGTGCGCGCCGCGACACGTTTTTCCCGCACTTCCGAGGATACTCATGAAATGGTTGATGTTGGCGCTCGGCAGCGCCGCCCTGATCGCGAACGCACCCGCCTTTGCACAAAACGGCCAGCCGGCCGCCGCGCATCCGCAAGTGCTCTTCAAGACCAGTGAAGGCGACATTCGCGTCGAGCTCTATCCGGAGAAAGCGCCGAAGACCGTCGACAATTTCCTGCAGTACGTGAAGGCTGGCCAGTACAACGGCACGATCTTTCATCGCGTCATTCGCGGCTTCATGATCCAGGGCGGCGGCTATACGCAAAGCTTCGTCGAGAAGCCCACGCGCGCGCCGATCGCGCTCGAAAGCAGGAATGGCCTGAAGAACCTCACGGGCACGATCGCGATGGCGCGCACGAGCGACCCGAATTCGGCCACCGCTCAGTTCTTCATCAACACGGTGGATAACGCCGGCCTCGACTATCCGAACCCGGACGGCAACGGCTATGCCGTGTTCGGCAAGGTCACGCAAGGCATGGACGTCGTGAAGAAGATCGAAGCGGCGCCCACCACCTCGCGCGGCCCGATGTCCGATGTGCCGCAAAAGGAAATCGTGATCGAGTCGGCGACCGTCGTCGGCAAGTAAGCACGCCGGCAACACGCCAGTTAATCATCGACTAACCGGGCGGCAGCGCCGCCCTCACCCGTCGCACGTCGCGGCGCCGGCACACGCGTTGGGCAACACGCCCCGCCTCTTGCCGATGCAGCGACGTTCATTCCCCCCGCCACAGGCAAAGGATTCCATCATGGTCGAACTGCACACGAACCACGGCGTCATCAAGCTCGAACTGAACGCCGAGAAGGCCCCGAAGACGGTCGCCAACTTCCTCAACTATGTGAAGAGCGGCCACTATGACGGCACGGTGTTTCACCGCGTCATCGACGGGTTCATGATCCAGGGCGGCGGCTTCGACGCCGGCATGAAGCAAAAGCCGACCGAAGCGCCGATCGAAAACGAAGCGAACAACGGCCTGAAGAACGAGCGCGGCTCCATCGCCATGGCGCGCACCAACGACCCGCACTCGGCGTCGGCGCAGTTCTTCATCAACGTCGCCGACAACGACTTCCTGAACCACTCGTCGCCGACGCCGCAAGGCTGGGGCTACGCCGTGTTCGGCAAGGTCGTGGAAGGCCTCGAAGTGGTCGACAAGATCAAGAAGGTCAAGACGGGCTCGAAGGGCTTCCATCAGGACGTGCCGGTCGACGACGTCGTGATCGAGAAGGCTGTCGTCGTCGAATAAGCTTCGTACAACTCTCACGCACACCCTTCATCGATGCTGCAGGAAAAGGCTTTACGACACGCTGCCGCGGGCGTGCCCGGCGAGGGCAAGCGCCCCCACGCGGCTCGTCCGTTTCTGTTCATTTCCGATGTGCATCTGAATGAAGGGATTCCGCGTACGGTCGCCGCGTTCGAGCGCTTCATCCGGGTCACGGCCGATCAGGCCGACTCGGTATTCATACTCGGCGACCTCTTCGAATACTGGATCGGTGACGACATGCTCACCGATCCGTTCCCCGCGCGCATGGCTGCGCTGATGCATACGCTCTCCGAGCGCGGCATCGCGCTCTACATCATGCACGGCAACCGCGACTTTCTGATGGGCAAGCGCTTCATGAAAGCCGCGGGCGCGATCTGGCTGCCCGACCCCATCGCGATCACCGCGTTCGGCACGCGCCTCGCACTCGCGCACGGCGACGCGATGTGCACCGACGATCACGGCTATCAGGTCTTCCGCAAGCTCGCGCGCAACCGGCTCGTGCAGCTGCTGTTTCTTGCCTGGCCGTTTCGCTGGCGGCGAGCGATCGCCGAGCGCGCGCGTCGCGCGAGCGAAAGCAAACGCAGCGGCCCGCGCCTGCCGAAGTACGACGTCACGGTCAAAGGCGTTGCGGCGCTCTTCAAGCGTGCGCGCGCGAACACCATCGTGCACGGCCACACACATCGGCCGGCGCGCCACCAGGAGCCCGGCGGCACGCGTTGGGTCTTGCCCGACTGGGATCTCGATCACGGCAAGCCGCGTGGCGGCTATCTGCGCGTGGATGCCGAAGGCTTCAGGGTCTTGCCGCTGGACTGAGGTGCGCCGCCTTTACTTTTAGCGCCTCGCTCTAGCGCCCTCCTGGCGCCACGCCTCAAACGCGCGCAGGCGCCTTCTCCTCTTCGCGGCTCGACGCTTCGGCTTGCGGGCCGCCGCATTCGAGCCCCTCGGATAGACGCCGCAATTCGGCGAGCGCCGCATCGGCGCCATGGAGCGCCTCGAGTCGCGCGCCGAGCCGCTCGAGCGCGACGACGATCGCATCGACGCGCTGCGTCTGCGTAGCCGCGTGGTCGATCAGGCCGTGAATCGCGAGCGAAACCGGGTCGTCGGCATTGGGCGTGATGCCATAGGCGCAAAAGCCCTCTCGCGCCGAGGCCGGTTTGGCCTGCACCGGCGCGGTCTTCGCGGGCGCGACGACGCGTGCGGGGTTGCCTACCGCCGTAGCCCCTTCCGGCACCGGCTTCACGACCACGGCGTTCGAGCCGATTTTCGCCGCGGCGCCCACCGTGAAGCCGCCGAGCACCTTTGCGCCCGCACCGACGATCACGCCCGGCCCCAGCGTCGGGTGGCGCTTCGCGCCGCGCGTGAGCGACGTGCCGCCGAGCGTCACGCCCTGGTAGATCGTGCAGTCGTCGCCGACCTCGGCCGTCTCGCCGATCACCACGCCCATGCCGTGATCGATGAACACGCGCCTGCCGACGGTCGCGCCCGGATGGATCTCGATGCCCGTCAGAAAACGCGCGATCTGCGAAATGTAGCGCGCGAGCCAGCGGCGCCTGGCGAGCCAGCACGCATGCGCGAAGCGATGCAGCACGAGCGCGTGCAGACCCGGATAACAGGTCAGGACCTCCCACGCGCTGCGGGCGGCGGGGTCGCGCTCGCGGATCGTGGCAATGTCTTCGCGAAGTCTCTTGAACATGGCTGTCACGCTAAAAACGGATGAAACATGGGAATGGCGGCCGCGCGACGCCGCAGCGTGCGTGCAAGCGACGCAACGGCTATTGCAGCCGCGCGCATTTGCTTATGAATTTTTCGCCGGTTTTCAGCCGATTGTAGGCGCAAAGCCGATTCGAGGTCGGAAGCCCCCGTCGGCGGCAAGGTTTGCGCCGGCGCGCGCAGCCGCGCCGACACAGAGGATCAGCGGATCTCGCCCTTGCCGTCGCCTTTGCCCTTGAGCAGGAGGATGTGCTTGGCGATGCCACGCACGATATTGACCTCCTCGCGCTCGAGCCCCGAGCGGGCGAAGAGCCGCCGCAGCCGCGACATCAGCTTCTTCGGATTGGCGGGGTCGAGAAACTCGAGCGCGATGAGCGCGTTCTCGAGGTGCACGTACATGCGCTCGATGTCGTCGCTCGTCGCGAGCGGCGACCCGGCCGGAAGCGGGGCGGCGCCGCCCGCACCGCCAGCCGCCGGCAGCGCGGCGGCGGGTGCGCTCTCCCCGAGGTACGCGAGGCGCAGCTCGTAGGCGAGCACCTGAACCGCCTGGGCCAGATTGAGCGAGCTATAGGCGGGATTGGCCGGAATATGCGCAAGCGCGCTGCAGCGCTCGACGTCGTCGTTCGACAGGCCCGTGCGTTCGTTGCCGAACACGAGCGCGATGTCGCCGCCGTGCACCGCCTGGCGGCAGGCGTCCTGCACCGCCTCGCGCGGCGCTGCGGGCGGCGGCCCGTACTCGCGCGTGCGCGCTGTGAGCGCGAGCGACCATTGCACGCCCGCCAGCGCATCGGCAAGCGTCGGCACGATGTGGGCGGCCGCGAGCACGTCGTCGGCGCCGCTCGCCATGGCAATGGCTTCCGGGTCGCAGTGGACCTGCGGCACGCGCGGCGCCACCAGCACGAGGCGCGAGAATCCCATGGTCTTCAGCGCGCGCGCGGCCGCGCCGACGTTGCCGGGGTGGCTCGGCTCGACGAGCACGAAGCGGGTAGACGTGAAGCCGCCGCGCAGCGGCTCGTGGGCGTCGCCGCAAGCCGGCGCCGCAGCGTGGGGAGTTGCGTGGGAATCGGGTGAATCGGGGTGCGCCAAGATGGTTCTCTAACCGCGAAAAGGAGATTGAAATGTCTATGTTAGCGCGCCCGGCGCCGCGGCGATGTGTGCTCATGCGCTTCCTGCCGCGAACGTCATATCCATAGAAATCCCGATATCCCGCCCGAGAGAAGCCATGGAATCGCCGATACTCGGGTAAAATGGCGGTTTCGCGCGCGTCGGGCGAATCGTGCAGCCGTGTGGCTGACCGCCAGGCGCCCGGCAAGTCGCTGGCCAACAGCGCCGCCGCGCCCCGCTCTTATCCAATTCGTCTCCGTTGACGGGACAGGTTCCGCAGGTCCATTCGAGGCCCGCGCCCTGTCCAATCGTTAGACGCTTTTATCTTTTGCACCACCGGCGCGCGTCCCGCCTTCGCGAGCGCCGGACAACAAGGATCCTGGCTCATGCATCCCATGCTCAACATCGCTGTCAAGGCCGCGCGCCGCGCCGGACAGATCATCAACCGTGCGTCGCTCGACCTCGACCTCGTGCAGGTCGCGAAGAAGCAGCACAACGATTTCGTCACGGAAGTCGACAAGGCGGCTGAAGCCGCCATCATCGAAACGCTCAAGACCGCCTACCCCGACCACGCCATCCTTGCCGAGGAATCGGGGCAGTCGGAGAACGAGTCCGAATACCAGTGGATCATCGATCCGCTCGACGGCACCACCAACTTCATCCACGGCTTCCAGTACTACTGCGTCTCGATCGCGCTCGCACACAAGGGCCTCGTCACGCAGGCCGTGGTCTATGACCCGACGCGCAACGATCTCTTCACCGCATCGCGCGGCCGCGGCGCGTTCCTGAACGACCGCCGCATCCGCGTGGGCCGCCGCGACCGTCTCGCCGACGGCCTGATCGGCACCGGCTTCCCGTTCCGCGAAAAGGACGGCCTCGACAGCTACTGCGAACTGTTCGCCGAAATGACCAACGCCTGCGCGGGCCTGCGCCGCCCGGGCGCGGCCGCGCTCGATCTGGCCAACGTCGCCGCCGGCCGCATGGACGGCTTCTTCGAGCAGGGCCTCAACCCGTGGGATGTCGCCGCAGGCGGCCTGCTCGTGACGGAAGCCGGCGGCCTGATCGGCAACTACACGGGCGACTCGGACTTCCTGCACATGGGCGAAGTCGTCGCGGGCAACCCGAAGATCTACGCGCAGATGGTGCCGATCCTCTCGAAGTACACGCGCGTGCCCAAGGCGGCGTAAGCGCCCGTGCGCGTCGCGGTGCACGCCTGGCTCCCCCGCGATGCGTGCAAAGCGCACGCCAGGTCACGCCTGACCCACGCATGCGCATCGAGCGGCTTCGGCCGCTTTTTTGTTTCGTCCGCCGCCCTGCTGCAAGAGGACCACGCACGCATCCGATGAAAAAAGGCTTCTACACGATCATCGCCGCGCAGTTCGTGTCGTCGCTCGCCGACAACGCGCTCCTCATCGCGGCGATTGCGCTGCTCACGGTGATTGCTTCGCCCGCCTGGGTGACGCCACTGCTGCAGATCTTTTTCACGATCTCGTACGTACTGCTCGCGCCTTTCGTGGGCGCGTTTGCCGACGCCCTGCAAAAGCGCCACGTCATGTTCGTCTCGAACGCGCTCAAGGCGTGCGGCTGTCTGCTGATGATCGCGGGCGTGCATCCGATGATCGCGTATGGCGTGGTCGGCTTCGGCGCGGCGGCTTACTCACCTGCAAAGTACGGAATCCTGACGGAATTGCTGCCGGCCGAAAAGCTCATCGCCGCCAATGCGTGGCTCGAATCGGCCACGGTGCTTTCCACCATCGTCGGCACGATGATGGGCGGCGCACTCGTTTCCACTTACGCCGACCGTTTCGTCACGCGCCATCCGTGGCCGGCGATCCATTCGGCCGCCGACCTCGCGATGCTCGCCGTCATGGTCACGTATGTGATCGCCGCGATCATCAACATCGGCATTCCCGACACGGGCGCGCGATACGAGAACCGGCTCAGGGAACCGGCTCGTCTCATGGGCGATTTCACGCATAGCTTCAATGTGCTCTGGACCGACAAGCTCGCGCAGATCGCACTCTGGGTCACGACCCTGATGTGGGGCGCGGCGGTCACGCTGCAACTGCTCGTGCTCAAGTGGGCCGACGCGAATCTCGGACTCTCGCTCTCGAAAGCCGCCGTGATGCAGGGCGTGACCGGACTCGGCATCGCGCTCGGCGCGGGCGCGGCAGCCGCATGGGTGTCGCTGCGCGCCTCGTTGCGCGTGCTGCCCGTAGGCGTACTGTGCGGCGCGGTGGCGATCGGCATGGCGTTCTACAGCAAAGGCCTCTTTCCGCAAGGCGTTGGCGTGCGCTTCGGCACGTTCATCGTGCCCTTCTACCTGCTTTTCGCCTACCCGCTGATGGTGCTGCTCGGCGTGCTCGCCGGTTTCTTCATCGTGCCGATGAACGCCCTGCTCCAGCATCGCGGCGCGACGCTGCTTTCGGCGGGCCACTCGATCGCGGTGCAGAATTTCAACCAGAATCTCGCGGTGCTGCTCATGCTCGGCGCGTATGCGCTGCTGCTCACCGCGAAGGTTCCCGTGCAGTGGATCATCGTCGTGTTCGGCCTGTTCGTTTCCACGATGATCTGGCTCGCCATGCGGCACAGTGCGGCAAACGCGCGCACCGTGGACATGCAGGCGCTGGTCGACGAATGACGGGAACCGCTGTGACGGCGTTAGCCGAAAGGCTGGCTTTACATGCAATCGGCGCGCGTTAAACTCACGCCCTGAACCCCTAGCAAGACACCGAGGATGGCTACACACACCGCAGGCGCAGCCGACATCGCGCAACACACCCCCATGATGCAGCAGTATCTGCGCATCAAGGCCGACCATCCGGGCACGCTCGTGTTCTACCGCATGGGCGACTTCTACGAGCTCTTCTTCGAAGACGCCGAGAAGGCCGCGCGCCTGCTCGACCTCACGCTCACGCAGCGCGGGGCATCTGCGGGCAATCCGATCAAGATGGCGGGCGTGCCGCATCACGCGGTCGAGCAATATCTCGCGAAGCTCGTGAAGCTGGGCGAGTCGGTGGCGATCTGCGAACAGATCGGCGACCCCGCCACCTCCAAGGGTCCGGTCGAGCGCAAGGTCGTGCGCGTGGTGACGCCCGGCACGCTGACCGACGCCGCCCTCCTTTCCGACAAGAACGACGTCTACCTGATGGCCGTGTGCCCCGGCCACAACCGGCGCGGCGTGACCGTCAACGTGGGCCTCGCGTGGCTCAATCTCGCCAGCGGCGCCTTGCGTCTCGCGGAAGTCGCGCCGGAACAGGTCGCCACGGCGTTCGAGCGCATTCGGCCTGCCGAAATCCTCGTCGCGGAAATGCCGGCGGAAACCGCTGCCTGGGCGCCGCCCGCCGGTTCGGGCGCGCTCACACGCGTGCCGGCCTGGCACTTCGACGTCGGCTCGGGCAAGCAACGCCTGTGCGACCAGCTCGACGTGGCAAGCCTCGACGGCTTCGGCGCGCAAACGCTCACGAGCGCATGCGGCGCGGCGGGCGCGCTGCTGCTCTACGCGGCGGCCACACAAGGCCAGCAACTGCGCCACGTGCGCAGCCTGAAGGTCGAAGCCGAATCGGAATACATCGGACTCGATCCGGCCACGCGCCGCAACCTCGAACTCACGGAAACGCTGCGCGGCACCGAATCGCCCACGCTCTGCTCGCTGCTCGACACGTGCAGCACGGCCATGGGCAGCCGCTTGCTGCGTCACTGGCTGCATCACCCGCCGCGCGAAGCCGCGATTGCGCAAATGCGCCAGCAGGCCATCGGCGCCTTGCTCGAGGCGCCGCCGCACGCGAGCGTCGATACCTTGCGCAGCGTCTTGCGCCAGATCGCCGACGTCGAGCGCATTACCGGGCGCCTTGCGCTGCTTTCCGCGCGCCCGCGCGATCTGTCCAGCCTGCGCGACACCTTTGCCGCACTGCCCGCGCTGCGCGAACAGGTCGCAGCCGCAAGCGGCGCGGCCACGTCGCTCGCGCATATTGCCGAGGCGCTCGAACCGCCCGCCGAGTGCGCGGCGCTCCTGCAGCGCGCGGTTGCGCCGGAACCGGCGGCGATGGTGCGCGACGGCGGCGTGATCGCACGCGGCTACGATGCGGATCTCGACGAACTGCGCGACATCTCCGAGAACTGCGGTCAGTTCCTGCTCGACCTCGAAACGCGCGAGCGTACGCGCACCGGCATCGGCAATCTGCGCGTCGAGTACAACAAGGTGCACGGCTTCTATATCGAAGTCACACGCGGCCAGACCGACAAGGTTCCCGACGACTATCGCCGTCGCCAGACGCTCAAGAACGCCGAGCGCTATATCACGCCGGAACTGAAGACGTTCGAAGACAAGGCGCTGTCGGCGCAGGAACGCGCGCTTTCGCGCGAAAAGGCGCTCTACGACGCGCTGCTGCAGTCGCTGCTGCCATTCATTCCCGATTGCCAGCGCGTGGCTGCCGCACTCGCGGAACTCGACCTGCTTGCTGCATTCGCGGAACGCGCCCGCGCGCTGGACTGGAATGCGCCCACGTTTGCGCAGGCGCCGGGCATCGAGATCGAGCAAGGCCGCCATCCCGTGGTCGAAGCGCAGGTCGAGCAGTTCATCGCCAACGACTGCCTGCTTTCGGCCGAGCGCAAGCTGCTGCTCATCACCGGCCCGAACATGGGCGGTAAATCGACTTTCATGCGACAGACCGCGCTCATCGCCCTGCTCGCTTACGTGGGCAGCTACGTGCCGGCAAAGCGCGCGAGCTTCGGGCCGATCGACCGCATCTTCACGCGCATCGGCGCCGCCGACGACCTCGCGGGCGGCCGCTCGACCTTCATGGTCGAGATGACCGAAGCCGCGGCCATTCTCAACGACGCCACGCCGCAAAGCCTCGTGCTCATGGACGAGATCGGGCGCGGCACATCGACGTTCGACGGCCTCGCGCTCGCGTGGGCCATCGCGCGGCATCTGCTCGCGCACAACGGTTGCCACACGCTCTTCGCCACGCACTACTTCGAGCTCACGCAACTGCCGGCGGAATTTGCGCAGGCGGCGAACGTGCATCTTTCGGCAGTCGAGCATGGCCACGGCATCGTGTTCCTGCACGCGGTGCAGGAAGGCCCGGCGAACCAGAGCTACGGCCTGCAGGTCGCACAGCTCGCGGGGGTGCCTGCCGCCGTGATCCGAGCTGCGCGCAAACATCTCGTGCATCTCGAGCAGCAATCGGCGGGGCAGCCCACGCCGCAACTCGACCTGTTCGCCGCCCCCGCCGCCGAATACGACGACGAGGCGCCCTTCGTGGAGGATCGCGCCGTGCCGGTCGAAGAGGATCGTGGCGCGTCGCTCGTCGCTCAGCGGCTGCGCGAACTCGATCCGAACGAACTGCGCCCGCGCGACGCGCTCGACCTGTTGTACGAACTGCATGAGCTGGCCACAGCGCCGGACGCCAAGCGCTAAGCGTCGCCTCGCGACGCTGCCGCGGGCGCCGCAACCGGCGGGCCGCGGCAGTTCCCGCTCGCGCTATCTGAAAATCATGCGCCGTGCGTCGTGCACGTTGATGCTGGCTGCGTCGCTGGGTTCGCCGCTCGCGGCGTTCGCGCAAGCGCCGCGCTATGCCTTCGCGGTCGTGGCGAACGCGCTCACCTCGCAGTCCGAGGAAGCGTCGGCGCAGCGGCTCATCGACGCCATCGGACGCGATCCGCAAATCGCGTTCACGGTCTACGACGGCAATCTCAAAGGCGCTCGCGAAACCTGTGCCGACCATCTTTACGAGCAGCGTCACGACCTGCTCGATGCGTCACGTGCGCCGCTCGTGTTCGTACCCGGCGAACGCGACTGGGTCACCTGCGGCATGAACGGCTCGGGCGCCTACGATCCCGCTGAGCGGCTCGACTTCCTGCGCCAGAACTTCTTCTCCGATCCCAACGCGCTCGGCCAAACTCCCTTGACGCTCACGCGCGAGAGCGAAGTCTCGCGCTTCCGGCCGTACCGGGAAAACGTGCGCTGGCAGCTCGGCGACACCGTGTTCATCGGGTTGAACGTGCCGGACGGCAACAATCACTATCTCAATGCGGGTGGACGCAACGGCGAGTTCGAAGATCGCGTGATCGCCAACGGCTTCTGGCTCGAACATGCAGCCGAGTATGCGAAGCGCCGCAACGCGCGCGCGATCGTCATCTTCATGCAAGGCAACGCGATGCCCGAGCATTACGAGCGTCCCGACCGCTTCGCGTGGCTGCGCTTTCACCGCGCACCGCGCGACGGCTATCTCGAGCTGCGCCGCAGCCTCGTGAAGCTCGCCGAGATTTTCCGCGGCCAGATCATCGTCGTGAATACCGACGACTCGAAGCTCGCACATGGCTTCACGATCGATCAGCCGCTGCGCAACGACAAGGGCGCAAAGATAGAAAACGTCACGCGCATCGCGTTCTCACTGCGCGATCCGCTTACGCAATGGCTGCAGGTGGACGCCGACATGGCGCGCCGCACGCCGCTGCGGGTGAGCGTGCACGATGTGCCGAAGCATCTACCGCTGTTGCCCGTGCAGCCGTCGCCGTTCACGCCAGGCGCGGGTTCGTCGCCCGCGATGCCGGAAATGCCTGAAGTGTCGTCGATGCCGGATGTGACCGAGATTCCCGGCATGCCGCAGTCGCCTGACGTCGCGCCCGCCACGCCTGGCGCATCGGGAACTGCCGTGCCTCCCGCCTTGCCGCCGTCCGGAAACGGCATGCTCGTGCCGGCGTGGCCCACGCAGGGTGGCCAGAATGGCTTAAACGGTCGGAATGATGCGAATGGCCAGAACGGCCTGGATGGTGCAAACAGCGGTGAAAACAGCAGCGGCAATGGCCTGCCGCCAGTCCAGCTGCAGCCGCCCGGCGCACCGGCGTCAGGCGGCTTCGCGCATTGAGCGGCGATTAGTGCAGGGTGGGTTTCGAGGCGCCTTCGTCGCCGTCGTCTTCTTCGTCTTCGTCGATGATTTCGAGGCCGTCCGCGCCATGCGCGTGCTCATGCTCGATTTCGTCTTCGGTGGCGGTGCGCACTTCCTTGACCGTCAGCGCGAAACGCAGCGCCATGCCCGCTAGCGGATGGTTGCCGTCGAGCACGACCTTGTCTTCGGCAACATCCGTGACCGTATAGATGAGCGTGTCGAGATCTTCGTCGCCTTCTTCGGGCGTACCTTCGAACTGCATGCCGACTTCGAGTGGCTCGGGGAAGCGGTTGCGCGGCTCGATCTTCACGAGCTCGGGATCGTATTCCCCGAAAGCGTCCTGCGGATCAAGCTGGATCTGGGTCTCGAAGCCCGGCTCCTGCCCGTCCAGCACTTCCTCGATCTTGGGGAACGTGCCATCATAGCCGCCGTGCAGATAGACCATCGGCTCGTCGCTTTCCTCGATCAGATTGCCCTGCGCATCCGATAGCTTGTAAGCGACCGACACGACGGTGTCCTTTGCAATTTTCATTCGATCCTCCAGATTACAGACCACATTATACGATGCCGAAGCGGTCCCCAGACCACCCGGTGGACGCGCGCAAGCGGCGCGCCTCCCTCCCCCCGGCATGCCCCGCGCCCGATGTTGCCACGCCGCTTCTGGGCGGCCTGACACCGGCGCAGTTCATGCGCAAATACTGGCAGAAAAAGCCACTGTTGATCCGCCAGGCGATTCCCGACATCGAAGCGCCGCTCTCGCGCGAAGCCCTCTTCGCGCTGGCAGACAACGACGATGTCGAATCGCGTCTCATCACACATTTTCGTCGCCGCTGGGCGCTCGAACACGGCCCGTTCTCGCCGGACGAACTGCCTACTCCGAAGACCCGCCAGTGGACGCTCCTCGTGCAGGGCGCCGACCTGCACGACGACCGCGCGCGTGCCCTCCTCGAGCGCTTTCGCTTCGCGCCCGACGCGCGGCTCGACGACCTCATGATCTCGTACGCATCGGACGGCGGCGGTGTCGGCCCGCACTTCGATTCGTATGACGTCTTCCTGCTGCAGGTGCATGGCAAGCGCCGCTGGCGCATTGGCGCACAGCGCGACCTCTCGCTGCAGGAAGGCCTGCCGCTAAAGATTCTCGCGAACTTCCAGCCTGAAGAGGAGTGGGTGCTGGAGCCGGGCGACATGCTCTACCTGCCGCCGCACATCGCGCACGACGGCATCGCTGAAGGCGAATGCATGACTTGCTCGATCGGCTTTCGTTCTCCTTCCACGAACGAATTGACGAGCCAGTTTCTTTACTGGCTTGCCGAGCGCGGCGCCGATAACGGCAACGGCAAGGACACGCTGTACCGCGACCCCGACCAGCCGGCCGTGGCGCACCCGGCGCAGCTTCCTGCGGCACTCGTAGAGCGAGTTGGCGGCGTGCTTGCTAAAGTGCGCTGGAGCGACGCCGACGTCTCCTCGTTCGTGGGCTCGTGGCTGTCGGAACCGAAAGCCAATGTAGTATTCGACACCCCCGAAAGACCGCTCGACGAAGCCCGTTTCGTTGCGCAAGCGGCAAAAAACGGGATAACACTCGACCGCAGGACAATCCTGCTTTACGATTCGCGGTCGTATTACCTGAATGGGGAACAGTACTTGCTCAAAGAGGCGAGAAAGTGGCTGCCGGCACTGGCCGACAGGCGCTCTATGGACGGGAAACGCTTTGTAACACTCTCACACGATTCGTGTGTGACAGCGTTGCTACACGAGTGGTATCGTGCGGGCTGGATTCGGACCGGGGTGCTTGCCTAAGCGCTTCGGACTGTTATACCGTACTAAAATAGTGCTTGTATGAGAAAGACAACGTATTGTCCCCGGATTTGTCGACGGTCGATACGAAAGTGCCTATAATTTCCGGCCAGGCCGTAGGGAAGATTCACGCTCTTGCAGTGCGTCTCCACCAGCGGCTCAGGTCGGTGTTGGGGCACATTTACCGGTATTATTTTGCGCTGTTGCTTACCTTTAACCATAAAAGGACGTGATCATGAAGAAATCCCTCCTCGTAGCATCCCTGCTGGCAGCTGTTGCACTCGCTGCGTGCAACAAGAGCAGCGACCAAGCTGCTGCGCCGGCTAGCGATGCTGCTGCTGCTTCGGCACCGGCTGCTGCTGCTTCGGATTCGGCAGCTGCTGCTTCGGGCGCTGCTGCTGCTGCGAGCGACGCTGCTGCTTCGGCTACCGCCGCTGCTTCGGACGCTGGCGCTGCTGCTTCGGATGCAGGCGCTTCGGCTCCGGCTGCTGCTTCGGGCGCAAGCCAGTAAGTTGCGTTCGCGCGACGCTCACCCGGGACCTCGGTCCCAGTGGGCACCGCAGCGAATCGCCGTACGGTCTGCTGCTTGCGTCAAACGCGCTTCAGACATACGGCGGGCAAGCAAAAAAGCCACGAACTCACGTTCGTGGCTTTTTGTTATGCGGCGCGCATGAAGCTCAATGCGCTTCGCCAGGCTCCCCTGCCTGCTCGTTCTTCTCTTCGAAGAACGCCTGCACGACTTCGATCTCCCGGGTCCGCTTGAACGGCGGCAGACTTTGCCAGATACGTCGCCCATACGGCTTGTCGACGAGACGGGTGTCGCAAATCATCAACACACCGCGGTCAGTTTCCGCGCGAATCAGTCGCCCCGCACCCTGCTTGAGCGTGATCACCGCCTGCGGGAGCTGGTGGACCGCGAACGGGCTCAGACCTTTCTTCGCCAGCGCGTCAAGGCGCGCCGCCAGCACCGGATCGTCGGGCGGCGCGAACGGCAGCTTGTCGATGACCACGAGCGAGAGCGCATCGCCGCGCACGTCCACCCCTTCCCAGAAGCTCTGGCTGCCCACGAGGATCGCATTGCCATAGGCGCGGAAGCGCTCGAGCAGCTCCGTACGGCTCGCGTCGCCCTGCACGAGCAGCGGCGTATTCCATCCACGCGCCTCGATCGTGTCGCGCAGCTTCTGGGCAATACGGTCGACGGCACGCAACGTCGTGCATAGCATGAAGACACCGCCGCCCGACGCCTCGATCGCCGGCAACGCCGCCTCGAACACGGCGTCGGTGAACTGCGGCGACGACGGCTGCGGCATGTTGCGCGGCACGTAAAGCAGCCCTTGTGTGGGATAGTCGAACGGGCTCGGCAGCGTCATCGAACGGCGCGAACTCAGGCCCATTTGCGCCGCGTAGTGCGTAAAGTCGCCACGCACCGAAAGCGTGGCCGACGTGAAGACCCACGTGCGCGGCACACCGGCGCGCTGCTTCGCGAAGATCGGCGCCACGGAGAGCGGGGTTTCGTGCAACTGCACCGTGTGCGAGAACACCTCGACCCAGCGGACCTTCTCGTCCGCGTCGTCGGTCGCGTGAGCGTTATCGCCTTGTCCGTCCGCGTCGGCCTCGTGTGTTTCGCGCGCTGGCGGGACGCCCTGCGGCGCGGTCCACCCCGCGAGGATGCCCTGCAGCTCCCGCGCGCGGCGCAGGCAGGCACCAATCGATTCGGCGCGCTCGGCCTGCCCGGCGAGTGCGGTGGCAAGCGTGCCCAGTTCGGTCTGCAGCGCGTCGAGCGCATCGAAGAGCGGGTGATCCTCGGGCAACTGCGTAATCGACAGGCGCAGCGAGTCTTCCTTGAACGCGAGCCGCACGTCGCGCGCAGCACGCTCCAGCGCCGCGCCGAGCTTGACCCACTCTACCGCGTCGCGCGCGTGGCTCAGGCCTTCGGCCACGCAATCGCGCGCGAGCTCGAGGAACTGCGCCGTCGAGAGCGTTTCGCCGAAAAAGAGCGTCGCCGTTTCGGGCAGCTGGTGCGCTTCGTCGAAGATGATCGTATTCGCGCTCGGCAGCAGTTCGGCCATGCCGGTGTCGCGCAGCATGATGTCGGCGAAGAACAGATGGTGATTCACCACCACGATATCGGCCTGCTGCGCCTCGCGGCGCGCCTGCATCACGAAGCAGTCCTTGTAATGCGGGCACTCCTGGCCAAGACAGTTATCGCGCGTCGATGTGACCATCGACCAGACGGCCGCCGTCTCGGGCACGCTCGCGAGCTCAGCCTTGTCGCCCGAGCGCGTGATCTTCGCGAAGCGCACGATTTCCTGCAGATACGCGGTTTCCTGGCGCGACGGCAGCCGGCCGTTGTCGGCCGTGCGCTGCAGATAGTAGTGGCACAGATAGTTGGCGCGGCCCTTTAGCATCGCCACGCTCACGGGCACCGCGAGGGCGTCGCGCACCGTGGGGATGTCGCGCGCGAAGAGCTGGTCCTGCAAATGCTTCGTGCCCGTCGAGACGACCACCTTGCCGCCCCACAGCATGGCCGGCACGAGGTACGCATAGGTCTTGCCCGTGCCCGTGCCCGCCTCGACGATCAGCGTGTTGTCGCCGTTTTCGGCTGTGGCGCGCGCCGCTTCCCCGGCGGCGGGCTGCGCCGGCGCACCACGTTCGACCCGGCGCGCCGGGCGCGACTGAAGTTCGAACGCCGCAGGATCGGGCAGGGATTGCGCGGCGGCTTCCATTGCGGCCGCGACCGCGCGCGCCATTTCGATCTGCGCAGCGCGTGGGCGATAGCCGTCGATCTCGCGGGCGAGCAAGCCGTCGGCCGCGAAGAGCTCCTCGAGCTCGGCGGCGCGGCGTGCGCTCAACATGGGTGCAGCGGCTGTTTGCGCCGCGCGCGCGTCGGCCTCCGGCGCGCCGCCTTCGCGCGCGGGCCGGGAACGGGAAACGGTCGTTGAATTCAAGGCAAGCGGTTCCTGCTCGGTCCGGAACGGCGCAACGCGCCGACTGCCGCGCCCCGGCGCCTGCCAGGACCCGGAATCAGGCGTGCCCGTCCGAAGTCTTCGTTGAATCGGGGTCCAGCTGCAGTTGCAGCAGGAGGATGTTGTCCTTGACCTTGAGCTTGCGCTTCTTCAGCCTCTGCAGTTCGAGATCGTCATAGTCCGGGGTGTCGGACATCCTGTCTATCAGGCGGTCCAGATCGCCATGTTCCGATTCCAGTTGCAGAATGCGGTCACGAAGGACCTCGGTCTTGACTTCACGATGCTCGCGCATGCTCGCCTCCTCGACATATGCGGCGCGCGCTTGCGAAGGACGACGCGCCTGAGGTTGCAGTCCGGCTGAAAAAGCGTGCTACTCGTGCTACTGGTCCTGCTGTTCTTCCTGCTGCTGTTTTTCCTGCTGCTTCTGCTGTTCTTCTTGTTGCTGCTTTTGCTGCGCCTTCTCGGCCGCCTGTTTCTGACGCTCGGCGACATCGGCCTTGTGCTTCGCCGCGTCTTCCTGCTTCTGCTGGTAGCGCTGGGCCTTGTCGGCGCGCTCCTGAGCCTTTTGTTCGCCCTGGCGGCGCGCTTCGTCGAGCTGGTTCTGGTAGTTCGCCTGCTTCTGGTCGTACGCCGCCTGGTTCGCGTTGCGCTGCGATTGCTCGCCCTGACGCTGTGCCTGGGCCAGCGCATGCTGCCGCTGCTTTTCCTGATACGCCTGCTCGTTCGCCGCACGCTGCGGCGCTTCGGCCTGGCGCTGCGCCTGATCGAGCGCGTGTTGCTGCTGCTTCTGTTCGTACGCCTGCGCGCTGGCCGCTTCGTTGGCGGCGCGCTGCGGCGCATTGGCTGCGTCCTGCGCGCGCTGCAAGGCGGCCTGCTGGTCGCGCTGCTCCGCATGCGCGGCACGCTTTTCGTCGTCGAGCGCCAGTTGCTCGCGGCGGATATCGGCCTGCACGACACGCATCTTGTCGCGCGCCTTGCCGATGCAATGATTCACAAAGAACGTGCTGTAGCAGTTGTGCTGCGCGACTGCGAACTGATAGTCGTTCTCCGCGGCACGACGGTCCAGCACCTGCTGCCGCGCGTCGAAGTCGCTCTGCTGCGACTGTTGCACGCCGGCGGCCGCAGCCGCGTCGGACGCTGCGAGCGGCGCGTCGCCCGAAGGCGCCGGCTGCACCGGCGCCGTTGCCGCACCTTGCTGCTGCAGCGGCCCTGTCACCCCGACCGCCTGCGCGAGGGCCGGAACGCTCGCACCGAGGCTCAACGCGACGGCACAAATTGCCCCAAGAGCGGGGAACCGCCGCATGACGCCATGAGGCGTGCGAAACCGGGCAAGGGGCAAATCAGGGGAGAAGCGGGAGGTCGTCAACGTCTTCTGTGGGCAGCGGAACATGGGGGAAATTCTAACACCCCCCGGGTTGAGCGCTCGGCCATTTATGGCAAAATGCCCCGCTCCACCGGCCGGCGCAGGCACCCGGCGACGTGCCTTTTCGCACACCGGGCGCCTCGGGCGCTCGAGCCCGCACCGGCCGCCGGACCGCAAACCCGGACCGCAATCCGATCCTCGCAGGAATATCCAGACCCTATGACGGAAACCGTAGCACTCAAGATCGTCCAGCGTATCGCCACTGAACTGAGCGTGCAGCCGCGCCAGGTCGCAGCCGCCGTGCAGCTTCTCGACGAAGGCTCGACCGTTCCGTTCATCGCCCGTTACCGCAAGGAAGTCACGGGCAATCTCGACGATACGCAACTGCGTACGCTCGAAGAGCGCCTGCTTTATCTGCGCGAACTCGAAGACCGCCGCGCGGCGATCCTCGCGAGCATCGAGGAACAAGGCAAGCTCACCGACGAATTGCGCAGCGCCATCGAAGCGGCCGACAGCAAGCAGGTGCTCGAAGACCTCTATCTGCCCTACAAGCCCAAGCGCCGCACGCGCGCGCAGATAGCGCGCGAAGCCGGCCTGCAGCCGCTCGCCGAGGCGCTGCTCGCGAACCCGCTGCTCGACCCGCAAACGGAAGCCGCACAGTACGTCGACGCCGAAAAGGGTGTCGCCGACGTCAAGGCTGCGCTCGACGGCGCGCGCGACATCCTCTCCGAGCAGTTCGGCGAAACGGCCGAGCTGCTGGGCAAGCTGCGTGACTGGCTGCACAACCAGGGCGTGGTGATGTCGAGCGTGGTCGAGGGCAAGGAAAACGAGGAAGGCGAGAAGTTCCGCGACTACTACGACTATTCCGAGACCATCAAGACCGTGCCGTCGCACCGCGCGCTCGCGCTGTTCCGCGGCCGCAACGCCGGTGTGCTGATGGTCAAGCTCGGCCTTGGCGGCGAGCTGGATGCGCAGGTGCCGCATCCGGGCGAAGCGATGATCGCGCGCCACTTCGGCATCGCGAACCAGAATCGCCCGGCCGACAAATGGCTATCCGATGTCTGCCGCTGGTGCTGGCGCGTGAAGGTGCAGCCGCATATCGAAAACGAGCTGCTCACCCACCTGCGCGAGCAGGCGGAAAACGAAGCGATTCGCGTGTTCGCGCGCAATCTCAAGGATCTGCTGCTTGCCGCGCCGGCCGGCCCCAAGGCCGTGATCGGCCTCGATCCGGGCTTGCGCACGGGCGTGAAGGTCGCAGTGGTCGACCGCACGGGCAAGCTGCTCGCCACCGACACGATCTACCCGCACGAGCCGCGCCGCGACTGGGACGGCTCGCTCGCTAAGCTCGCGCGCATCGCCGCGCAGACGCAAGCGGAACTCATCAGCATCGGCAACGGCACGGCCTCGCGTGAAACCGACAAGCTCGCGAGCGAGCTGATTTCGAAGCATCCCGAACTGAAGCTGCAGAAGATCGTGGTTTCCGAAGCCGGTGCTTCGGTTTATTCGGCATCCGAACTGGCTGCGAAGGAATTCCCCGAGCTCGACGTGTCGCTGCGCGGGGCGGTTTCCATCGCGCGCCGTCTGCAGGACCCGCTCGCCGAACTCGTGAAGATCGAGCCGAAAGCGATTGGCGTGGGGCAGTACCAGCACGACGTGAACCAGCGCGAACTCGCACGCTCGCTCGACGCCGTGGTCGAGGACTGCGTGAACGCTGTGGGCGTCGACGCGAACACGGCCTCCGTCGCCCTGCTCGCGCGCGTGTCGGGCCTGAACTCGACGCTCGCGCGCAATATCGTCGATTACCGCGATGCGAACGGCCCGTTCCCCTCGCGCGAGCATCTGAAGAAGGTGCCGCGTCTGGGCGACAAGACCTTCGAGCAGGCCGCCGGTTTCCTGCGCATCAACGGCGGCGACAATCCGCTCGATCGCTCGTCGGTGCACCCGGAAGCGTACCCCGTCGTCGAACGCATGCTCGCGAAGATCAAGCGTACGATCGGCGACGTGCTCGGCAGCCGCGAAGCGCTTTCGGGCCTCGCGCCCACCGAGTTCGTGGATGAACGTTTCGGTCTGCCGACGGTGCGCGACATCCTGAGCGAGCTGGAAAAGCCGGGCCGCGATCCGCGCCCCGAGTTCAAGACGGCGACGTTCCGCGACGGCGTCGAAAAGGTGTCCGACCTCGTGCCGGGCATGCTGCTCGAAGGCGTCGTGACGAATGTGGCCGCGTTCGGCGCATTCATCGACGTGGGCGTGCATCAGGACGGGCTCGTGCACGTCTCGGCCATGTCGACGAAGTTCATCAAGGACCCGCACGAAGTCGTCAAGGCCGGCCAGGTCGTGAAGGTGAAGGTGCTCGACGTCGACGTGAAGCGTCAGCGTATCGCGCTCACGATGCGTCTGGACGACGACCCCGCGAGCGCCGGCGCGTCGCGCAGCGGCGGCAGCGCGGGCCAGTCGGGCAACCGCGACAATCGCGGCGGTGGCAATCGCGATAACCGCGGCGGCCAGCGTTCGCGCGATGCGGAACCGGCAGGCGCAATGGCGGCGGCATTCGCGAAGCTCAAGCAACGCTGATGTCCGCATGACGCAACGTGGGCCGCAACGGCTCACGTTGCGTGCGCAACAAAAAAGGCACCCCGGGTGCCTTTTTTACTGGTCGAATCGACGCGGTCAGATTTCGATCTTCGTCCCGAGTTCGACCACGCGGTTCGCAGGAATACTGAAGAAGTCGGTGGGCTTCGCGGCGTTCTGATGCATCCACGCGAAGACACGCTCGCGGAAAATCGACATGCCCGGAAGCTGCGTCGGCACGACCGTCTCGCGTGCGAGGAAGAACGACGTGTCCATCATCTCGAACATCATGTTGTGCGTGCGCGAAATTTCGTCGAGCACGGCCTGCACGTCCGGCGTTTCGTTGAAGCCGTAATCGGCCTTCACGAGATAGAGCCCGCCGCCGATATCCTTGACCGTCACGCGCTCTGCGTCGCCCACATACGGAATGTCGCGAATCACGAACGTGAGGAAGATCGTGCGTTCGTGCAGCACCTTGTTGTGCTTGAGGTTGTGCAGCAGGCTCACCGGCACGAGCGATTCGCTGCCCGTGAGATAGATCGCCGTGCCCGAAACGCGATGCGGCGGATGCGCGAGCAGCCCCTGCAGGAAAGGCATGAGCGGAATGCCGTCGGCGGCCGTGCGATCCTTCACGATCATGCGGCCCTTGAACCAGGTCATCAGCAGGAAGAACAGCAGCGCGCCGATGCCGAGCGGCAGCCAGCCGCCCTCCTCGACCTTCAGCAGGTTCGCGCCGAAGAAGCCCAGATCGACGGCCAGCAGCACCGTGATGATGCAGGTGACGAGCGCCTTGTTCCACTTCCACACTTTCGTCATCACGACGGCAACGAGCACCGTGGTGATCACCATCGTCGCGGTCACGGCGATACCGTATGCGGCCGCCAGATTGTCCGAACTCTTGAAGGCGACCACGATGCACAGAATGATGAAGAGCAGCATCCAGTTCACGACCGGCACGTAGATCTGGCCGATGGCGAGGTCCGACGTGTGCAGCACTTTCATGCGCGGCACGTAGCCAAGCAGAATGGCCTGGCTCGTCAGGGAATACGCGCCGGAGATCACGGCCTGCGAAGCGATCACGGTCGCCACCGTGGAAAGCACGACGAGCGGCAGCAAGGCCCATTGCGGCGCGAGCAGGAAGAACGGATTCGCGATCGCGCGATGGTCCTGCATCAGCAGCGCGCCCTGCCCAAAGTAGTTGAGCACGAGCGAGGGCATCACGAGCGCGTACCAGGCAAAGCGAATCGGCTTCGCGCCGAAGTGGCCCATGTCGGCGTAGAGCGCTTCCGCGCCGGTCAGCACCAGCACGACCGAGCCGAGCACCACGTAGGCCTGCAGCATGTGCGCGCCCATGAAACTGACCGCGTAATAAGGGCTGAGCGCCGCGATGACGCCAGGCGCCTGGACGATGCGCGAGACGCCGAGCACACCGATGGTGATGAACCAGAGCACCATGATCGGGCCGAACAGGCGGCCCACCAGCGCAGTGCCGTGCCGCTGGATCCAGAACAGCAGGATCAGGATCACCATCGTGAGCGGCAGCACCAGATGCGAGAGCTTGGGCGCGGCGATTTCCAGGCCTTCCACCGCCGACATGACCGAGATGGCCGGCGTGATGACGGCATCGCCGTAGAACATGCACGCGCCGAAGATCCCCAAGGCCGTGAGCAGCGCAGCGGACCTGCTCTTGCGGCTGAACGAGCGCATGGCGAGCGCCATGAGCGCGAGCACGCCGCCCTCGCCGTTGTTGTCGGCGCGCATCACAAAAAGGACATATTTGACGCTCACGACGATCACGATCGCCCAGAACAGCAGGGAAATGACGCCGAGAATGGAAGTGTCGTTGAGCGGAATGCCGTGCGATGGGCTGAACGCCTCTTTCAGCGAATACAGCGGGCTCGTGCCGATGTCGCCGAACACCACGCCGATGGCCGCTACGGCGAGAGTAGGTAGCGGCTGCTTGGCCACGTGTGTGCTAGTTGTCATATACGCGGTAATCCGTTGCGAGGCGGAAAAAACGAGCGCTATTCTAAACCGGGCTGCGGCGGAAACCGAGCGGTCGTCGCGGCACTGCGACATCCCCCGATCCCCGCGCAGTTTAGCACCGGCCCCAGATGCCGTCTGCCCGCCTGCGCCGCCGCAGGCGAATCGGTGGGCGACGCACAAAAAAAACGGAGCCATGAAGGCTCCGTCGTTGGATCTGGCCGCCGCGGGTATGGGAACCCTGGCTGCGGCACAACCCCTGCTTTACTTCTGCGCGTCTTGCGCTCGCTGCAGACCACGCTTGATCCACGCACTGAGATTGTGAGGGCGCACCGTATCCCATTCCTCGAACGGCTGGTGGATCCACGGATTGGTCGGCAGATGCTGGACGAAATAGTCCGGCGTCACCTTCGAGCAGCCCTTGTACCAGAGCACCGCCGAGCGCACGCCGGTCACAGCCGGGTAGCGCTCCTTGAGGTGCTCCTGCACGCGTGCGAGCGTGACGCCCGAGTCGACGAGATCGTCGACGAGCAGCACGTTGCCTTCCAGGTGGCCGCGCGTCATCGTGATGTACTGCGCGATGTCGAGCTCGCCCTGCTCCGTGCCGGCGGCTTCGCGGTACGAGCTGGTCGCGAGGATTGCCAGCGGCAGGTCATAGATGCGCGAGAGCTGGTCGCCCACGCGCAGACCGCCGCGTGCGAGACACAGGATCTGGTCGAACTTCCAGCGCGACTCGTGCACCTTGAGCGCGAGCAGTTCGATCAGCCGGTGATACTCGTCCCAGCCGACCCACAGGTTCTTTTCGTCGTTGCGCGGGTCCATCATTTGAATCATTTTTGCTTCTGCCTTCTTACCACTTAGACCTTGAACGGATGACGCAGCAGGATCGTTTCGTCGCGATCCGGGCCGGTCGAAACCATGTCGATCGGCACACCGGCGACTTCCTGCACGCGTGTGAGATACGCCTGCGCGCTCTTCGGCAGCGCGTCGAACTGCGTGATGCCGATGGTGCTTTCGTTCCAGCCTTCAAACGTTTCGTAGACCGGCTCGCATGCGGCCACTTGCGAGGCGCCGCGCGGGAGAATGTCCACGTCCTGGCCAGCCACCTTGTAGCCGACGCAGAGCTTCACTTCGTCGAGACCGTCGAGCACGTCGAGCTTCGTGATGCACAGACCCGTCACGCCGTTGATCTGGATCGAGCGGCGCAGCGCGGCGGCGTCGAGCCAGCCGGTGCGGCGCGGACGGCCGGTGACCGAACCGAATTCCTTGCCGACCTTCGCGAGCGTGAGGCCCACTTCTTCCTGGCGATCGGCGTTGTCGGCGTCGTACAGTTCGCTCGGGAACGGGCCCGAACCGACGCGCGTGCAGTACGCCTTGGTGATGCCGAGCACGTAGTTGAGCTTTTGCGGACCCACGCCCGCGCCAGCGGACGCCGCGCCCGCGACGCAGTTGCTCGACGTGACGAACGGATAGGTGCCGTGGTCGATGTCGAGCAGCGTGCCTTGCGCGCCTTCGAACAGGAGGTTGCCGCCTTCGTGGTTCACGTCATACAGACGACGCGAAACGTCCGTGACCATCGGCTTCAGACGATCGGCGTACGAGAGCATCGTGTCGAGCGTTTGCTGATAATCGACAGCCGGCGCACCCAGGTACTGCGTCAGCACGAAGTTGTGGTAGTCGAGGTTCTCGCGCAGGCGCTCGGCGAAAGTTTCCGGCTCGAACAGGTCCTGCACGCGCAGGCCGCGGCGTGCCACCTTGTCTTCGTAGGCCGGACCGATGCCGCGACCCGTCGTACCGATCTTCGCGGCGCCGCGCCTGGCTTCGCGCGCCTGGTCGATGGCGATGTGGTACGGCAGGATGAGCGTGGTGGCTTCGGAGATGAACAGACGCTTCTGGACGTCGATGCCCGCATCTTCGAGCTCGCCGATTTCCTTGAACAGGGCCTCGGGCGAAAGCACCACGCCGTTGCCGATGTAGCAGGCGGTGCCGGCACGCATGATGCCCGACGGGATCAGTCGGAGAATGGTCTTCTTGCCGCCGATGATGAGCGTATGGCCGGCGTTGTGACCGCCCTGGAAACGCACCACGCCTTGCGCGTGGTCCGTCAGCCAGTCGACGATCTTGCCCTTGCCCTCATCGCCCCATTGGGTGCCCACGACGACGACATTGCGCCCCGGGGTTACATTCACTGCGCTGGCAGACATGGTGTTTCGTTAGCTGGTTAAAAACGTATTCTACCTGGGTTCAGCGGCAAGGCCGCCTTTTTTTCCCGAAATTCGCGGAATTTCCTTTTGCACTCAACGGCATGCGCGATCCGAAGCGTGCTTTGGCACGCTTGCGCGGAGGCTTGCTGGGCGGCGCGAATGGCCGCCCGAATGCGGTATCAGGCGTGCTTTTCGACGACCCAGACGCCGTCGCGCTCGACCAGCACGCGGTCGCAGGCGAACTCGTCCATGTCATGCTCGTGACCCGGCAGCGCCTGGATCACGACCTCGCCTGCATCGCGCAGCGCGGCGACCGCGCTGCGCAGCGCCTCGTCATGGCGCCACGGCGCGAGGATCGCGCTGCTGCGCGCCTCGATCGGTGAAATACGCGCCACTTCGCGCAAATCAAGTGAGAAGCCGGTTGCCGCGCGGGCACGCCCATACACTTCGCCCACCTTGTCGTAACGGCCGCCGCGGGCGACGGCGTTCGGCACGCCGTCCACGTAGGCCGAGAACATCACGCCGCTGTGGTACGCGTAGCCGCCGAGATCCGCAAGGTCGATCATCAGCTCCGCACCCTCGATCTCGCGCACGAGGAACGCGAGGTCGTCGAGCGCACGAGCAATGCCCGGCAGCGCCGGCAGACGCGTGCGCGCCTCGTCGATCACGCTCTCGTCGCCGTAAAGCGACGGCAGCGCACGCAAGGCGTCGCGCGTGGCAGCGCCGAGATTTTGCGTGAGTTCCGCGAGACGCGGCACGTCCTTGCCAGCGAGCGCTTCATACAAAGCATCGCCAAGCGCGGCCGCAGCGGGATCCGCTTCGAAGATCGCCGCGAGCACACCTGCGTGCGACAGGTCGAGGCGAACCTTCGCGAGGCCCGCGAGGCGCAGCGCATCGAGCATCAGCTGCTGGATTTCGAGGTCCGCTTCGAGGCCCGCGTGGCCGTAGATTTCCGCGCCGGTCTGGATCTGTTCGCGCGTGGCGTGCAGACCGCGCGGCAGCGTATGCAGCACGTTGCCGGCGTAGCACAGGCGCGTCACGCCCTGGCGGTTCAGGAGGTGCGCGTCGATGCGCGCGACCTGCGGCGTCATGTCGGCGCGCAGGCCGAGCGTGCGGCCCGAGAGCTGATCGACGAGCTTGAACGTGCGCAGGTTCAGGTCGCGCCCGCTGCCCACGAGCAGCGACTCGAGATACTCGAGCAACGGCGGCATGACCATCTCGTAGCCATAGGCGCGGAAACGGTCCAGCAGGCGACGGCGCAGCTCTTCGATCTTGCGCGCTTCGGACGGCAGCACGTCCGCAATATTCTCGGGGAGTAACCAGGTCGACATCGGTTGAGTCCTACCACAATGAGGGCCGCGCGCGGCCAAACGCCACGCGGCCCGATATTTCGGAATCCGTCAAAAACGCCAATCGCACACCGGCTCTGACGGCGACTGCGGCACGAGGCCGTCAGGTCGCCAGCATCAGCAGGACGAGGCCGAGCCCCATCACGATGAGCCCGCCGATCCTGATGTGATGCGGCGGCCGCTCCGCGATTTTACGGAATGTGTCACGCCACGCCGTCGGAAAGACGAACGGGAACATGCCCTCGATAATCAGCATCAGCGCGATCGCGAGCAAGAAGGAGCCAGCTATGTCCATGCGAAGAAATACGCCGCGCAGTGCGCGGCGCGTGTGTCTCGTTTTGTCTAGTGTTTGCGCGGGGTGGCGGAAGCGGGAGCGTTATCCCCGCTATTCGCGCCGCCGTTCGGACCACGCATGAAGCGGAAGAAGTCGCTCGACGAATCGACCACGATGACGTCGCCGGGCCGGAAGCTCTCGCGGTACGCGAGCATGCTCTGATAGAACCGGTAGAAGTCCGGGTCGCGCCCGAACGCCTCCGCGGCAATCGCGGCGGCCCGGCCGTCACCTTCGCCCTTGATCGCTTGCGCCTGAGCGTAGGCATCGGCCAGCACGCCCTGCTGCTTGCGCTGCGCGTCGTCCTTGATCTGCTGCGCTTCGGCCGCGCCCTTCTCGCGAATCTCGGCAGCAGCCTGCTCGCGTGCGGCGCTCATGCGCTTGAAGACCGTCTGCGCCAGCTCCGGCGGGTAATCGACGCGCGTGAGTTCGATGGCGATCACGTCGATGCCGAGCGGCGCCGCGGTTTGCCTCAGCGCGTCGCGCGCGCCGCTGGCGATGGCTTCCTGCTGCGCGAGCGCCTCGGTGAGCGTGACTTTCGAAATCGCGTCGCCAAGCGCGTCGCGCGACAGCGAGGCGAGACGATCGGAAAGCGTCTGCGCATCGCCCCTGGTCGCCGCGAAGAGCTTGATTGGATCGGAAATGCGATAGCGCACGACCGGGTTCACGAGCAGCTCGGTCTTGTCCGAGGTCGTGTAGCGGTCGGCGTCGGGCGCATCGAACGCCTGAATGCGCGTGTCGATGAACGTGACGGTCTGGAACGGCGGCGGCAGCTTCACATGCAGCCCCGGACCGGCGAGCGTGGCATTGGCCCCGCCCGACGAAGAAATGATGGCGACGTGGCGCGGATCGACCATGAAGACGGCCGACGACGCAACCAGCACGACAACCACGACGGCAACGACGAGCGCAATGATCTTGTTCATATTGGCGCGCCCCTTATTGCACGTCGCTTTCGCGGCCGCGCGAGCGGAACGCATCGCGCGAACGGAAGGCGTCGCTCGCGGCGGCTGCCGCGTCGCTGGCCGTAGTTGCGGGAGCCGCGCCCTGCTGCTGCGCGTCTTGCTGCTGGGCACCGGGTTGAGGCCCTGCCTGTGCACCCTGCTGTGGCTCGCTGCCGGCTGCCGGCGCGGAAGCCGCATTGGCGTCCGAAGCCGCGCCTGCCGTTGCCGCACCGGCGCCCGAGGCCGCAGCCGCAGCCGCACCCGTTGCGCCCGCCGCCACGGCGGCGCGCTGACGCGTCGTATCGACGAGCTTGTCGAGCGGCAGATAAATCACGTTGTTGCCCGACTTGCTGTCGACGAACACCTTCGTCGCATTCGAATAGATGTGTTGCATCGTCTCGAGATACATGCGCTCGCGAATCACAGCCGGCGCCTTCGCATACTGTTCGTAGACCTGCGTGAAGCGTTGCGCGTCGCCCTGCGCCTGCGAAACCACGCGCTCGCTATAAGCCTTCGCGTCGTCGACGAGACGCGCCGCCTCGGTCTGCGCGCGCGGCAGGAGCTGGTCGGCATAGGCCTGCGCGTCGCGCTTCGCGCGGTCGCGGTCCTGGCGCGCCTTGGCTTCGTCGTCGAGCGCGGCCTGCACCTGATCGGGCGCCGAGACGCTCTGGATCGCGACGCCGGTCACGCCGAGGCCCGTCTTGTACTCGTCGAGCGAGTGCTGGATCGTGTCGGCAAGCTGGGCGCGAATCGGCTCGCGGTCCGCGTACAGCATGTCGTTCGTGCTGCGCGCGCCCACCACGGTGCGCACCGCCGCCTGAGCAGCCTGCGTGACGGTGAGGTCGGGATCGACGCTGCGGAACAGATAGTCGGTCGGCTGCTTGACCTGGTACTGCACGGTCAGGCGCACGTTGAGAATGTCGCCGTCGTGCGTGATGACTGCGGCGTCCTTCACGTTTGCCGGACGCACGAGGTTGCTGCGGCCGATCTCGACGGTGCGGATCTGCCCGACATTGACGATTTCGTGAGTCTGGAACGGATACGGCATACGCCAGTGGACGCCCTGGCCAACCGTGTGGCGATACTGGCCGAACTGCAGCACGACGCCGGCCTGGCCTTCCTGCACGACGAAGACGCCGCTGCCCACGTAGATCGCAATGAGCACGCCGAGAACGATACCCACGCCGATGCGCGCGCCATGACCATTGTCCGGGCGCGGTCCGAAGCCGCCCGGGCCCTTGCCCTTGCGGCCGAAGAAAGCGGACACGCGGCGGTTGAAGTCGCGCCACATTTCGTCGAGATCCGGCGGACCGTCGCCCTTGTCGCCGTTGCCACCCTTGTTGCCGTTATTGCCCGGCGGGCGGCGCCCGTCGTCAGAACGCTGGCCATTGCCGTCGCCTCGACCCCAACGCGGGTCGTTCAACGAGAAAATGGCGCGCGCGCGCTGCCAGCCAGTCCGCTTGTTGTAATCGTTCACCTGTGTTCGTTCACCAGAGTAGACAGCGGGTCAATTGCGTGCGAATTCCGTCGGGGCCGCTGGGCCGGCCTTGCATGCAAGACAGTGCCGGGCGCGCCTCAGCGCTCGTGTTCAGGTTCCCAGTGAGGTTCTTCCTGTACCGCGCTCCAGTCTGCGGCCAGGGACTGCGGCGCATCGGCAAGCGGCTCGGCAGTCGCGATTTCGGCGATGACGGAGCGCAGCGCATCCAGTCCGACACCTGTGCGGGCGCTCAAAAAGACGCGCGAAATATTACCATATTCATCACGCTCGACCGTTCCGCCGCGGGCCGCCAGTTCCGGCACGGCGTCGATCTTGTTGAAGACCAGCACCTGACGGATCGTGTCCGCGCCGATATCGTGCAGCACGCCGTTCACCTGATCGATCTGATCGAGGCGCACGGCGCTCGACGCGTCCACCACGTGCAGAAGCAGATCGGCCTGCACCGTTTCCTGCAGCGTCGCGCGAAACGCGGCGACGAGCTGGTGAGGCAGTTCGCGGATGAACCCGACCGTATCGGACAGCACGATCTGCCCCACTGCGTCGCCGAGCCAGACGCGCCGCGAAGTCGTGTCGAGCGTCGCAAACAGCTGGTCGGCGGCGTAGGCCTGCGCCTTCGTGAGCGCATTGAAGAGCGTGGACTTGCCCGCGTTCGTATAGCCTACGAGCGACACCGACATCGTGCGGTTGCGCTCGCGCTGACGCCGCTGCGTGCCGTGCTGGCGACGCAGCTTCGCAAGCTTGCCTTGCAGCATCTTGATGCGTTCGCCGATGAGCCGGCGGTCGGTTTCGAGCTGCGTTTCACCCGGACCGCGCAGGCCGATACCGCCCTTCTGGCGCTCGAGGTGAGTCCAGGCGCGCACGAGGCGCGTGGCGAGGTATTGCAGCTGCGCGAGTTCGACCTGCAGCTTGCCTTCGTGGCTGCGGGCGCGCTGGGCGAAGATATCTAGAATGAGGCTCGTGCGATCGACCACGCGGCGATTGAGCGCGCGCTCCAGATTACGTTGCTGGGCGGGCGACAGCGCGTGATTGAAGATGACGATTTCGATGTCGTTCGCCTCACAGGCGAGACGCAGTTCCTCGGCCTTGCCGCTGCCGATGAACATGGCGGCGTCGGGGCTGGAGCGTCGCCCGGTGAGCGTGACAGCGGGAGTGGCGCCCGCGCTTTTGGCGAGCAGGCTGAGTTCTTCGAGACTGGCTTCGAACTCGGTCTTGCCGAAGTCGATGCCGACGAGTGCGGCGTTGATCAAATTAGAGGATGTCAAAATGAAAGCGGCCGGACCAGAGCAGCCTGCGAGGCGCCCCGGGCCGGCCGCGTCATGGGTCAGGACGCTTCCGTATCCGGGTGGAAGTTCACCGGACGGGCCGGAACCACCGTGGAGATGGCGTGCTTGTAAACCATTTGCGTAACCGTATTACGGAGCAACACGACGTACTGGTCGAACGATTCGATGTTCCCTTGAAGCTTGATGCCGTTGACCAGATAGATCGAAACAGGCACGTGCTCCTTGCGCAGCGCGTTCAGAAACGGGTCTTGTAACAATTGCCCTTTGTTGCTCATAGCAAACTCCGTATTTTTTTGCAGGTTTAACTTATATTGGGATGAAGAAAAAGAAATCCACCACCAATCGCTACACTATAGCCGATTCTCGTTCCCCCGCGCGGTTCCTGGCGGTTCGGCCAGGAGGCCTTTGCGGGGTAGCGAACGCTATTCAGCAACAGCCTAGTTTTTCTCTGTATAGGGATTCGTCGAGGAGCGAAACTCTATGCGCAATGGAGTGCCGGTGAGCGAGAAAGTTTCCCGGAAGCGGTTCTCCAGATAGCGCTTGTAGGTCTCCGTCACGGCGTCGAGTGCGTTGCCGTGAATGACGATGATGGGCGGGTTCTGTCCCCCTTGGTGCGCGTAGCGCAGCTTCGGACGCACCGGGCCGCGGCGGCGCGGCTGCTGGAACTCCACAGCTTCGATGAGTGCGCGCGTGAGCTTCGGCGTCGGCAGTTTCGCCATGGCGGCGGCGTACGCGTCGTCTACCGAGCGCATCAGCGGGCCGATGCCGAACTTTTCAGTCGCCGAGATGAAGCGCATTTCCGCAAAGTCGAGGAACTTCAGCTTGCGCTGAAGGTGGTGCTTGGTGCGCTCGCGCGCGTGGTCGTCCATGCCGTCCCACTTGTTTACGCCCACCACGAGCGCGCGGCCCTGTTCCACCACGAAGCCCGCGATATGCGCGTCCTGGTCGGAGATTTCCTGCTGCGCATCGAGCAGCAGAATCACCACGTTGGCATCGGCGATCGACTGCAGCGTCTTCACCACCGAGAACTTTTCGATCGCTTCGAACACCTTGCCGCGGCGGCGTAGACCCGCCGTGTCGATCAGCGTGTACTTCTTGCCGTTGCGCTCGAAGTCCACATAGATCGAATCGCGCGTCGTGCCCGGCATGTCGAACGCGATTACGCGGTCTTCGCCGATCAGCGTGTTGACGAGCGTCGACTTGCCCACGTTCGGGCGGCCGACAATCGCGATCTTGACGCCGTGCTTCGCGGCGTCCTCTTCGCTCTCCTCGGGCTGGTCGGCGTACGCTTTTTCGAGCGCCTCGTTGATCATTTCCGTCACGCCGTCGCCGTGCGCCGCGGAAATCGCGCGCGGGTCGCCGAGACCGAGTTCGTAGAAGTCGGCGGCCACAGCGCTGTACTTCATGCCTTCGGCCTTGTTGACGACGAGGAAGATCGGCCGGCCGGTCTTGCGCAGGTAGTCGGCGATGTGCTTGTCCTGCGGCGCGAGGCCATTGCGGCCGTCGCAGATGAACACGACGATATCGGCCTCTTCCACGGCCTGGCGCGTCTGGCGCGCCATCTCGTGCAGGATGCCGTCCTTCGCAACAGGCTCGAAGCCGCCGGTATCGACCACGAGATACGGGCGATCGCCCGTGCGCCCTTCACCGTAGTGACGGTCGCGCGTGAGGCCGGGCAGGTCGGCCACCAGCGCATCGCGCGAGCGCGTGAGCCGGTTGAACAGCGTGGATTTCCCCACATTGGGGCGCCCAACGAGGGCGATTACGGGTTTCATCTGATCTTTTCTACAGTAAGGCGCAGCGCCGGAGAGTCCGGCGCGCTGCGCGGCAAGTCCCGCGCCTGCGGGGCTGCATCAGTTGCAAATTATCACGAAATTCACGAGCCGGGCCGCGGCCCAGCGCCGAAAGCGCGGTGCGGCCGGGGCGGGACGCCGCGCGAACGCCGGGTGGCGCAACGGTGAACGGCGGGGTCGTGTACGCCGCTGTCCCAAAATGCGCATGGCCGGCTTGAGCCGGCCAGCGGGCGAGGCATCGGAACCCGGCGGCTCCAGCGCCTCTTGCGTCTGCTCGGTGCGCCGCTCGTGAGGCGCACCGCCGCAGACGACGCTTAATGCGGACGCAGACCGTACAGGTCGCCGTCCTTCGTCTGGACAACCAGCGTATTGCCAGCAAGCACCGGCGCGGCCATGATCGGGCTGCCGTCGGTCTTCACGCGCGAGACGAAGCTGCCGTCGTCGAGCGAGAGGAAATGCACGTAGCCCTGATAGTCGCCGAGCACGACCGCATGGCCCAGCAATGCGGGCACGCTCACATCGCGGCTCTTGAGCTTTTCGTTCGTCCAGGTCGGCTCGCCCGTCGACACGCTGAAGGCCCTCACGACCGACCAGTCGTCGCCGCCCACCACCGTGCTTTCATCCTGAGCGATGCCGGTCGTGCTCGAGAACGGCTTTTGCCACATCGGACGACCCGAATTGGCGTCGAAGCAACCCAGCTGACCCTGGAACGTGACTGCGCAGGTCGTCGCGCCGACCAGCGTGGGCGGACCGCTCACGTCATTGATGCGCTCGACTTCCGTCACGCCCTTCGGATACGAAACCGGCGTTTCCCAGAAAGCGTCCCCGCTTTGCAGGTTGATCGCCGCGAACGAGCCGCCCGGGAAACCGGCCAGCACGGCCTGTTCGCCCGCGAACGTCATGCCCGCCGAAACGCGCAGGTTCAGCGGCACGGCGCGGTTGCGGTAGATCCACTTCTGCTCGCCCGTCTGGCCGTTGAAGGCGACGATCTGGCCGTCGATCGTGCGCACGACCACGAGGCCGTTGCCGACGAGCGGCGGCGAGATGATTTCGCCCGGCGCCTTGGCTTGCCACGAGAGCTTGCCGTTCGCGTCGAGCACGTAGACGTCTCCCTTCAGGCCGCCGACGGCCGTGAGATTGCCGTCGCTGCCCACGCCCGCCGAGAGGTCGTCCTTGAGCTTGGTGCGCCAGACGTCCTTGCCCGATGCGGCGTCGATTTTCGCGACCGAGCCGTTTTCGCCCGCCGCGTAGACGGCGTCGCCCACGGCGACCGGCGCGAACAGATAGCGCCCCGCCTTGCCGACACTCGACTTCCACACCTGCTGGACGTCCAGCGCCGGCTTGAATTCGGTCAGCGGCACCGGCACGCGGCGCACGTCTTTCGTCGATGAGCAGGCTGCGAGAGCCAGGACGGTCATCGCCAGAGCGACGGGCACAACGGTTCGTTTCAGCAGATTCATCGGTGAACGACGCATGAATGAAGTTGGTTTGAATGGTTTCGCAACGCTGCGCGCAAGCCCGGCACGCTTCGCAATTTAGCCAGCGACTCAGCCGCCGAGCGCATCCAGCTTGAACTGGATCAGCTGACGCTCGGAAGCGTCGCTCTTCGGCAGGCTGTCGAGGGCCAGCTTGTAGGCCGCGCGCGCGTCGTCACGCTTGCCGGCCGCAGCCAGCAGATCGCCGCGGCCGTCGGCCACGATGCCCTTGAACGGACCCGAATCGGGTTGCGGAATCAGCGCGAGGCCCTGATCGTAGGCCTTTTCGTCGAGCAGGAGCGATGCGAGACGCAGCTTCGCGATCTGGCGGAATTCGTCGTCCTTCGCGTGGTCGGCGGCCCATTGCAGCTGCGCCTTCGCGCCAGCCGTGTCGCCCGCCATATAGAGCGCCTTGGCCACGCCGAGCGCCGTCATCTGCGCGTACGCCGTGCCGCCGAAGCGATCTTCCATGTCCGACGCCACGCGCGTGAGCATGGCCTTGTCGCTGCTGTTCGCGGCCTGCTGCACCTGGTCGTACAGCACGGCGGCTTCGGCCGCCTGGCGGCGCTGCCAGAAGTTCCAGCCGTTCCACGCTGCGAGCGCGAGCAGAACGATCAGCACGACCCACGTAGTGGCGTTACCCCACTGCCCCCACCATGCCTTGAAGCTCTCGATCGATTCCTGTTCGTCGTGGTAACTCATCGCGTAGCGATTCCTCGTTTATTCTGAAGCCTGTTTTCGAATGCGCAGCGACCTCGGCAGCCCCACCGGGGCGGCCCTGTTAATCGTCGCCGTCTTCGGCGGATGCAACCATCGCATTGATCAGATATTCGGTCAAGTCCTCAAGCGCTACCGTTTGTTGCTCGCTGCGGGCCTCCGCGGCCGTGCCGCGCAGCGCCTTCACACCGGCCTCGCCTCTCGCCACTTCGTCCTCGCCGAGTACCACGGCAAAGGCCGCGCCGCTGGCATCCGCGCGCTTCATCTGCGACTTGAAGCTCGCGCTCTGACCGTCGGCGCTGCAATGCAAGATAACGTCGAGGCCCGTATCGCGCAGACGCTCCGCCACGATGAACGCCTTCTCACGCGCAGCTTCGCCCTGGTGGACAACGTAGACATCGCAACCATCTTCTTCCGGCACGAGGTCTTCTTCCTTGAGCAGTTCGAGAATGCGCTCGATGCCCATCGCCCAGCCGCAAGCCGCCGTCGGCTTGCCGCCCAGCTGCTCGATCAGCGGATCGTAACGGCCGCCCGCCGCGACGGTGCCCTGCGCGCCGAGCTTGTCGGTCACCCACTCGAACACGGTCAGATTGTAGTAATCGAGACCACGAACGAGACGCGGGTTGATCTTGAACGGAATGTTGTTCGACTTGAGAATGCGCTGCAGCCCTTCGAAGTGCGCGAGCGAGTCTTCGCCGAGGAAGTCGATCAACTTCGGCGCCTTGTCCGCGATCTCCTGCAGCGCGGGATTCTTCGTGTCGAGCACGCGCAGCGGGTTCGTGTAAAGGCGGCGCTTGCCGTCTTCGTCGAGCAGATCGACGTGCTGCTCGAGATACTTGATGAGCTCGACGCGATGCGCCGCACGCTCTTCGGCCACGCCGAGCGAGTTGATCTCGAGCTTGATGCCGGTCAGGCCGAGATCGTCCCAGAGGCGTTGGCACATCAGGATGATTTCAGCGTCCGCATCGGGGCCCGCGAAACCGAGCGCCTCGACGCCCACCTGATGGAACTGGCGATAGCGGCCGCGCTGCGGACGCTCGTGACGGAACATCGGGCCGATGTACCACAGGCGCTTCGGACCGTCGTAGAGCATGTTGTGCTCGATCGACGCGCGCACGGCAGCCGCCGTGCCTTCCGGACGCAGCGTGAGGTTCTCGCCGTTGAGCGCGTCGGTGAAGCTGTACATCTCCTTCTCGACGATGTCGGTCACTTCGCCGATGCCGCGCGTGAAGAGTTGCGTATGTTCGACGATCGGCGTGCGGATATTTTGATAGCCGTACGAACGAAGCAGCGACTTCACCGTGGTTTCGAAGAATTCCCACAGGCCTGCCTCCTGCGGCAGGATGTCGTTCATGCCCTTCACGCCCGTGAGCTTTTCGGGCTTGCGTTTTTGTTCAGTCATTGCGTTGCGAATTGGCTTTATGCGGTTGTGCGTATCGAGCGACGAGCGGGCTACATGCGAACTACAAGCGGATCGACCGGCTTGCTCAGTTCGTCGCCTCGGCCTTGCCGTACTTGCGCGCGACGTAGTCGCTCACGATCTGCTGGAATTCTTCGGCGATGTGCTCGCCGCGCAGCGTCTTCACCTTCTCGCCGTCGATGAAAACCGGCGCCGCGGGGTTCTCGCCCGAGCCCGGCAGGCTGATGCCGATGTTCGCGTGCTTCGACTCGCCCGGGCCGTTCACGATGCAGCCCATCACGGCGACGTTCATCGTCTCGACGCCAGGATACTCGTCGCGCCACAGCGGCATCTGCGCACGCAGATAGCCCTGGATCTGCGAAGCCAGCTCCTGGAACAGCGTGCTGGTCGTGCGGCCGCAGCCGGGGCATGCGATGACCATCGGCGTGAACGAGCGCAGGCCCATGGTCTGCAGGATTTCCTGGCCGACCACGACTTCGCCCGTACGCGCACCGCCCGGTTCCGGCGTGAGCGAGATACGGATGGTGTCGCCGATGCCCTGCTGGAGCAGCACGGAAAGCGCCGCCGTCGAAGCGACGATGCCCTTCGAGCCCATGCCCGCTTCCGTGAGGCCCAGGTGCAGCGCGAAATCGCAACGCTTCGCGAGTTCCTGGTAGACGGCGATCAGGTCCTGCACGCCGCTCACCTTGCACGACAGGATGATCTTGTCGCGACCGAGGCCGAGTTCGACCGCGCGTTCCGCCGAGCCGATGGCCGACTGGATGAGCGCTTCGTACATCACGCTTTGCGCTTCCCACGGCTCCTTGCGCGCGCCGTTCTCGTCCATCATGCGCGCGAGCAGGTCCTGGTCGAGGCTGCCCCAGTTCACGCCGATACGCACCGGCTTGTCGTACTTGATGGCCGCTTCGATCATCTGCGCGTACTGCGTGTCGCGCTTCGCGCCCTGGCCCACGTTGCCCGGGTTGATGCGGTACTTCGACAGCGACTCTGCGCAGGCGGGATAGTCGCGCAGCAGCAGATGGCCGTTGTAATGGAAGTCGCCGACGAGCGGCACCATCACGCCCATGCGGTCGAGCTGTTCGCGGATATACGGGACGGCCGCCGCCGCTTCCGGCGTGTTGACCGTGATACGCACGAGCTCCGAACCCGCCTGCGCGAGTTCCTTGATCTGGATCGCGGTGCCGATGGGATCCGCAGTGTCGGTGTTGGTCATCGACTGCACGCGCACCGGCGCGTCGCCGCCGATCGTCACCAGCTGGCCGCCCCAGCGCACATGCACGGCATGCGACTTGCGGCGCGGCGCGTGGCCGCCGAGAACCGGCTCGTTCGAGCAGATCTGACTGTTGCTGGTCGAGGATTGCGTTTCGCTTTGCATCGAAAAACCCATTTACGCCTCACGCGCACTAGCGCCGGCTAGCCGGCGGCGGCACTGCGTGAATTGAAAAAGCGTCGCGGCCGGCAATGAGACTTGCCAGGCCGCGACGCATGCCATGTCCTGATCAGGGCAGCACGAAGCGCGCGACATTGCCACGCGCCGACGCGTATTTCGACGTGTCGACCGGCTGGCCGTCGATGGTCATCGACTCGATGCCGGCCTTGTTGCCCACGGTGACCTTGAGCGGCTCGGTGCCGCTGATCTCACGCGCGTCGCTGCCGTGGATCATGCCCGAGAATACTTCCTTACCATCCTTCTGGCGCACGCTGACCCAGGTGTCCTGCGTCACGCGGATCGCGAACGTCGAGGTGTCAGCGCCGTTGTCGACTGCCGCGCTCTGCGCTGCCGCTGCGGCCGGCGCGCTCGCCGCCTGGGCGCGCGCAGCGCTGGCCGCGTTGGCAACGGCCGCCGCCGGCGCAGCGCTTGCGGCCGCGGGCTTCGCGGCCTGCGGTGCCGGTGGCGTCGCTTGCGGCGCGGGTTGCGCAGCTTGAGGCGCCGGTTGCGCAGCTTGCGGTGCGCTCGCCGCAGCGCCTTGATCGGGCGCCGCGTTGGCGTTGTCGCCCGCATCGTTTGCGTCAGCCGTCTGCGGCGCTGCGGACTGATCCGCGCCCTGCGCGTCCGATGCATCTGCGCTGCCGGTTGCAACGCCCTGCTGGACCGTCGGCGACGATGCGCCCGTCTGCACGCTCGCGCCGTTGGCCATCGCCTTCAGGCGCGCAAACCACGCCGACGATTCGCCGCTGTTCGTGTGCCACATGGAGATGGCAAGCACCGCGATCACGATGATCGCCACGCCCCACAACCACGAGGCGCGGCGGCGCGGAGCCCGTGCGCCGCTGCCGCCGAGCGAGAGCGAAACGCGGCCGCGCGGCAGATCGGAGCCCGCCGAAGCCGGCATCGACAGATCCGGCTGCGCCATGCCGCGCTCGCGGCGCAGCGCCTGCGTGAACGGCGCGGAATCGGTACCGAGCAGCTTCGCGTAGGCGCGCACCACGCCGAGCGCGAACGTCGTGTCCGGCAGATGGCTGATATCGCCCGCTTCGAGTTCGCGCAGCTTCGACACCGACACCTTCAGGCGCGCCGAGACGTCTTCGATCGCCCAACCCTTGGCCTCGCGCAGTTGCGCAAGACGCGCGCCGGCTGCGGCCAGCGTGTCGGGCACTGCCTGCACCGGCGAAGGTGTGGCGCCCGGCGCCGAACGACCTGCGTTGCTGTCAGTTCCGTCTGTCCCGAAAGGGTGCTGCGGCTCGCTCATCCCAAAGTCCTTGCGTCGATTCTTTTCAATACTGCAACCGGTTGGCGCGTCCCGCCCCGCCTCTACCCGATTCGCAGACCGTTTATAACAAAATGCGCGGCCAGTGTGCCGCTTCCGATCGCTTCTGCAACGTTTCTTTTACTACTGCCTACAGCCGCGCGTTTCCCCCGCACGCCGCCGTCTGCCCTCCTGATGCCGGTTCAGTGCTGAACCGGCCGTACTTCGATGACCTTGCCCGCGGCCCGGCCCGTGCGCTCAGCAAGGCGCGTGCGGTCCTTCACCTCGCCGGCAAGCTGCCCGCAGGCCGCGTCGATGTCGTCGCCGCGCGTCTTGCGCACGGTCGTGACGACGCCCGCATCCATCAGAATCTGCGCGAAGCGCTTGATCTGGTCCGATTTCGAGCGCAGCAAGCCCGACTCGGGGAACGGATTGAACGGGATCAGATTGAATTTGCACGGCACGTCACGCGTCACGGCGAGCAACTGGCGTGCGTGCTCTTCCGTGTCGTTGACGCCGTCGAGCATGCAGTACTCGAACGTGATGAAATCGCGCGGCGCGACCTCCAGATAACGCTGGCAGGCCGCCATCAACTCACGAAGCGGGTACTTGCGGTTGAGCGGCACCAGTTCGTCACGCAGCGCGTCGTTCGGTGCATGCAAGGAAACGGCGAGCGCCACGGGCAGTTCGGCCCCGAGACGATCCATCATCGGCACGACGCCCGACGTGGAAAGCGTGACGCGCCGGCGCGACAGGCCGTAGGCGTTGTCGTCGAGCATCAGGCGCATGGCGGGCACGACCGCGTCGTAGTTCAGGAGCGGCTCGCCCATACCCATCATCACGACATTCGTGATGACGCGCTCGCCCTTGCCGTCACCGCCGGTCGCCCGGCCTCCAGCCTCGCCCAGAAGCGAGGCGCGCAGGGCGAATTCCGCCATGCGCAGCTGGCCGATGATCTCGGCGGTGGTGAGATTGCGTGAAAAACCTTGCTTGCCGGTGGAGCAAAACCGGCAATTGACCGCGCATCCCGCCTGCGAGGACACGCACAGCGTGCCGCGGTTGTCTTCGGGGATGAACACGGTTTCGACCGCGTTGCCGTTGCCGACGTCCACGAGCCACTTGCGTGTGCCGTCGGAGGAAACGTTGTCGCTGATGATGCCGGGCATGCCGATGGTGGCGCGCCCTTTGAGCTTCTCGCGCAGCGATTTGGCCAGATCCGTCATGCCGTCGAAGTCGGCGGCGTTGTACTGATGGATCCAGCGCTGAAGCTGTTTGGCGCGAAACGGCTTCTCGCCCAGGCTCTCGCAATAGGCGACGAGCCCTTGGGCGTCGAGATCGAGAAGGTTGACGGTGGAACTGCTCGTCATGTCGAATCCTGCCATTTCAGTGCGAGAGCGCGCTCACCGCCCGCGCTGCCCGGGTGCCTGCGCATTTGCGCGGCATCGGGAACTGGACGGTGAGCGTCATCGCCGTTCGCGACCCTATGCTACTACTGCAGTCAGCTCGCGCCGTGCTTAGCGCGAGTAGACGTTGACTTGCGGGAAGAAGAACGCGATTTCCACGGCTGCCGTTTCAGCGGCGTCCGAGCCGTGCACGGCGTTCGCGTCGATGCTGTCGGCGAAGTCGGCGCGGATCGTGCCCTTCTCAGCCTTCTTCGGATCGGTTGCGCCCATCAGATCGCGGTGCTTCAGGATAGCGTTCTCGCCTTCCAGAACCTGGATCACGACCGGACCCGAGATCATGAAATCGACGAGGTCCTTGAAGAACGGGCGCGCTGCGTGAACAGCATAGAACTTCTCAGCGTCGGCGCGCGAGAGGTGAACCATGCGGGAGGCAATGATCTTCAGGCCAGCGTTTTCGAAGCGGCTGTAGATCTGGCCGATCACGTTCTTCGCCACTGCGTCCGGCTTGATAATCGACAGGGTGCGTTCGATCGCCATAAAAACTCCAGAAAATTAAGAGGTTACAGATTCAAATGAATCCGCAATTGTAGCATGTTCCCATGTATGATTGCGATTGAACCCTCATACCCCGGCAAACCGAGGCAAATGAGCGCAAGCCGGTCACATTCACTGCGCTGCCGTACCATTCAGAAAGGCTTAAGATTGGCGGCATACGCTGTGCAAAGATAACGGAAACTGTGTGGCAACCCGTTGAAACTCTGGGTCGGCGCACTTATCTTATGGGGGAGCGGACCGCGCATCTGCGCGCCCTCACCCACGCGTCTCACGCAAGGAGAAAGCATGAACGAGTATCCCTATAACTTCGGCCGCGGCGGCAGCGTCACCTCGGCGGAGACCCGCAACCGCGTACTGCGCAACACCTACTGGCTGCTCGCGCTGTCGATGGTGCCGACGGTGCTCGGGGCGTGGGTGGGCGTCGCGACCGGCTTCTCGCTTTTTGCGGCTACCAGCCCGGCCATGAGCCTGCTCGCGTTCTTCGCGATCGCCTTCGGCTTCATGTTCGCCATAGAGCGCACCAAGAACAGCTCGGTGGGCGTGTTCGTGCTGCTCGGCTTCACGTTCTTCATGGGCCTGATGCTCTCGCGCCTGCTGTCGTTCGTCCTCGGCTTTTCGAACGGCCCGCAGCTCATCATGCTCGCGTTCGGCGGCACCGGCATCATTTTCACCGCCATGGCCACCATCGCCACGGTGAGCAAGCGCGACTTCTCGGGCCTCGGCAAGTGGCTCTTCATGGGCGTGATCGTGATCCTGCTGGCCGGCGTCGCGAACATGTTCCTGCAGCTGCCCGCGCTGATGCTCACGGTTTCGGTGCTCGCCATCGCGATCTTCTCCGCCTATATGCTGTTCGACGTACAGCGCGTCGTGAACGGCGGCGAGACGAACTACATCTCGGCCACGCTCGCGATCTATCTGGACCTCTACAACGTGTTCACGAACCTGCTCGCCATCCTCGGCATCTTCGGCGGCAACCGTAACTAAAGCGCAACTAGCTCCGACGCGGCCGGATCGAAAGATTCCGGCCGCAGAAAGCAAAAGCCCATGAGTTTCGTCATGGGCTTTTTTTCGTCTATGCGTTCTGGCTGCCTCTCGGGCGCGGAATTCAGAGCGCGATCCAGTCGAAACCCTCGGCTTGCGAAGCGACCCCGATTTGAGTCGCGGCATTTCCCAGAACCGCGGCCATCGCCGCACGCGCAAGCTCCGGTGTGTTGTTTTGCTGGCTCAGGTGCGCAGCGATCAAATGGCGCAGCTTCGCGCGGTCGAGCCCCGCGAGGATGCCGCCAGCCGCCTCGTTGTTCAGGTGACCATGCGACCCACCGATACGCGCCTTGAGCGAAGCCGGATAGCGGCTCGTCGCGAGCATTTCGAGGTCGTGGTTGCATTCGAGCACCAGTGCGTCACAACCGCTCAGCACATTGCCGATATGCGAGGTCGACTCGCCGACGTCGGTCAGCACACCAAGCCGGCTCGCGCCGTCGCTGAACACGAACTGGAGCGGCTCGCGCGCGTCGTGCGGCACCGTGTAGGGCAACACGCCGAGTTCGCCGATCTCGACTGTTTCGTCGCCCCACAACACGTTGAGTTCGATGCCTGCGGCGTCGTCGGCGCCCACGGCCTGCGCCGTGCCCCAACTCATGTAGAGCGGAATCGACCAGCGGCGCGCCAGCGTGAGCGCGCTGCCGATGTGATCGCTGTGTTCGTGGGTGATGAGAATCGCGGTAAGCGAGTCGGCGGCGAGGCCCGCGCGGGCGAGGCGCCGCTCGACTTCTTTCGCTGAGAATCCGCAGTCGAGCAGCACGCGCGTGGGCGTCGTGCCGCTGCCTGCTTCTACGACCAGTGCGTTGCCCTCGCTGCCGCTGCCGAGGCTCGCAAATCGCATCTCAGCGCACGTCAGTTCAGCTGCGCGTGGAGCGCGGAGACGATACGCTGGGCGTCCGACGAGGTGTCGATACGGCCGGTCTGATCGACCACGGCGACCTGGGTCGAATTACCCGACGAGCGTACGGCCACGCGGTATTCCGGCCCCTGATCCTTCGTGGCCTTCTTCGGGTTGTAGAAAAGCTTGCCGAGGAGGCCATCACCCTTGAGCTCCTGCATCGAATCGGCGTAGCGCACGTAGTAGAGGCCCTTCTCGCGGTCGCGGTTGTCGACTGTGAAGTTCGTGCGGTCGAGCGCGAGGCCCACGCGCAGCCATGCGGTGTCGAACGCTTCGGGCAGATCGAGCGTCGTGCCGTCAGGACCGGCGGCGATCTTGACGCCAGCCGTCGACGGGCGCGCGTCGGTCAGCAGTTGCTTGGACTGCGCGTCGGTCAGGCCGAACTTCTGCATGATCTTGGCGAGGAAAGCGGCTTCGAGCGCCGGGTCGCGCGGACGCTCGACCCATTTCGACCCCGTCTTGTCCTGCCCCGTCAGCACTTCTTCCATCGCGTTATGCGTGACGGAAATGTCCGTTTGACCGTCCGGGCCACGCGAAACCAGCACGCGGAAGCGGTCGCGCGTGCCCGACGAGTACGCGAAGTCGATCACGCGGCCGATCGTACGGCGGAACCAGTCGTCCGGAATGTTGGCGCGGTTCTCGGCCCAGTCGGTCGTCATGATGCCCGTGGACGGCGAATCGGTCGTCAGCGTGAAGCCATTTTCCGTCCAGAATTCCTGCAGCTGCGGCCAGACGTCGTCAGGCGAGCGGCCGTCCACCACGAGCCAGCGGCGGTCGCCGTCGCGCTCCACGTGCATACCGAACGGGTCCTGCGCATCCGGCACGCCGAGCGTGGCGTTGCCGGCCGGCATGACCGTGCGCTGAGCTGAGCCGCCCAGCGTGATCGTGGGCGGCGGCGCGACGTACTTCTGGTCGTTTGGCGCCGACGACAGATCCTGCGGCACATTCAGCGGCGGCGCGGTCGGCGTGTCCTTGTAGTTGACGCGATCGGACGCGAACATGTCGTTCAGCGACTCGCAGCCTGCGAGCGAGCCGAGGGCAAGCGCCAGCACCGCCATGCGGGTTGCGTGGAGGGAAAAAGCGGAACGTTTCATGTGGGCCTTCGTGATACGGGAACGCTAAGCCTTGCTCTGCGAGACGGTGGGCCGAGGTCGGTCCGAAGTCTTTCAGTGATTGGGCGGCTGGGCCGTGGCGGCGTCGGTTGATAAATCGGCGGCTGGCTGATCGGATCAGCCAGCCAGACCGGCTTCGCGCAGCGCGGCACGCACCACGTCGTGGTAGCGCGCGTCGAGCGGCGTGAGCGGCAGTCGGATGCCGCCTTCGATGCGGCCGAGTTCCTGCAGCGCCCACTTCACCGGAATCGGATTCGATTCGATGAACAGGTTCTTGTGAAGCGACAACAACTTCATATGGATCTCACGCGCCGCTTTCGCGTCGCCGGCGAGCGCAGCCTTGCACAGGTCGCTCATCTGGCGCGGCGCGACGTTCGCGGTCACCGAAATATTGCCGTGGCCGCCAAGCAGCATCAGCGCGATCGCCGTGGGATCGTCGCCGCTGAAGATCTTGAAGCCTTTCGGCGCATGCTTGATGAGGTGCGCGGCGCGGTCGATGTTACCCGTCGCTTCCTTCACCGCGATGATGCCCGGCACTTCGGCCAGACGCAGGATGGTTTCGCTCGCCATGTCCGCGACCGTACGGCCCGGCACGTTGTAGAGGATGACCGGCAGGTCCACGTCCTCCGCGATTTTCGCGAAGTGGCGGTACATGCCTTCCTGGGTCGGCTTGTTGTAATAGGGCACGACCTGGAGCGACGCCTGTGCGCCCACTTCCTTCGCGTGCCTCGTGAGTTCGACGGCCTCGGCGGTGGAATTGCCGCCGGCGCCCGCGATGATCGGCATACGGCCGGCAGCGTGCTCGACCGCCGTCTTGATCATCAGGATGTGTTCTTCGACGTCCAGCGTGGCGGACTCCCCGCTCGTACCGACGACGACGAGGGCATCCGTCCCCTCTTCCACGTGCCAGTCGATCAGTTTGCGGAATGCCGGCAGGTCGAGACTGCCATCCTCGTGCATGGGGGTGACGATCGCGGGAATGCTGCCTTGCAGCGTAATGCCGTCCTGAGTGCCGTTAGCCATGAAACGCCAGAAAAATGAGTCGGTTAAACCGCGATTGTAGCGGATTAGCCGGTCAGATCGTAACGCGTTACGGGTAGCCCCTGGTTCTCAGGCACATTACCAGCGCTTTCGGGGGACACTGAGGTCGTTTTTTCCCGTACCGCGCAGATGCGCTGAACATACGCCTCACGCGGCTGCGAAAGAAATCCGTCCTGATAGGCGACGACCCGCAGCGCAGGCGCACAGACGGCCAATAACTCGCCGGGCGCGAGCAGGAAAGCGGGGTTCGATGGCTTTCCCACCGTCTCGTTGCCCTGAGCGAAGGTTTCGTAGATCAGGATGCCGCCCGGCGCCAGTGCCTCGATGAGACGGGGCATGAGCGGGCGATGCAGGTAGTTCGTGACGACCACGGCGGCAAAGCGGGCGTCCGGCGCGAGCGGCCATGGCGCGCCTTCGAGGTCGCACTCTAGCGTCGCGACGCCCGCTACGTCCTGCAGCATGGCAAGCGCGGCGGCGTCGCGATCGAGCGCCGTCACCGGGTGGCCCTGACCAGCCAGCCAGCGCGTGTGCCGCCCGGCGCCGGAGGCGACGTCGAGCACGGTGCCACCGGGCGCGATGAGATGCGCCCAGCGGCGCACCCAGCGCGAGGGCTCGGAGAGCCCGTGGGCCGGCGCACCGGCGGCAGGCGTCGACGTCATCGGCTCGATCAGCTGTACGAGAGGCCCATGGCCTCACGCACGTCGCGCATCGTCTCGTTGGCAAACTTGCGCGCCTTGTCGCAGCCGTCCGCGACGATTGCACGCAGCAGCGACGGATCGTCCATGTACTTCTGCGCGCGCTCGAGCATGGGCTGCTGCTCGCGCAGGATGCCCTCGATCACGGGCTGCTTGCACTCCAGACAACCGATGCCGGCCGAACGGCAGCCCTTCTGCACCCAGTCGTGCGTCTGCTCGTCCGTGTAGACCTGGTGGAGCTGCCACACCGGGCACTTGTCCGGATCGCCCGGATCGGTGCGGCGCACGCGCGCGGGGTCGGTCGGCATGGTGCGGACCTTCTTCGTGATCGACTCGGCGTCTTCGCGCAGGCCAATGGTGTTGCCGTACGACTTCGACATCTTCTGGCCGTCGAGACCCGGCATGCGCGAGGCTTCCGTGAGCAGCACCTGCGGCTCCGGCAGGATGATCTTGCGCGAGCCTTCGAGGTAGCCAAAAAGACGCTCGCGATCGCTCATCGAGAGGCTTTGCGACTCCGAGAGCATCGCGCGGGCCTGTTCGAGCGCCTCTTCATTGCCTTCCTGCTGATAGGCGTTGCGCAGCTCGTGGTAGAGCTTCGAGCGCTTGCCGCCCAGCTTCTTCGCCGCATCGTTGGCCTTCTCTTCGAAGCCCGGTTCGCGGCCGTACATGTAGTTGAAGCGGCGCGCCATTTCTCGCGCCATCTCGACGTGCGGCACCTGGTCCTCGCCCACCGGCACGAGCGACGCGCGGTACAGCAGGATGTCGGCCGCCATCAGCACCGGGTAGCCGAGGAAGCCATAAGTACCGAGGTCTTTGTCGCGCAGCTTCTCGATCTGTTCCTTGTAGGTCGGCACGCGTTCGAGCCACGACAGCGGCGTGCTCATGCCGAGCAGCAGCGAGAGCTCGGCGTGCTCGGGCACACGGCTCTGGATGAAGAGCGTGGCCTGGTTCGGGTCGATGCCCGAGGCGAGCCAGTCGATCAGCACGTCCCAGACGTTCTTCTCGATGACATCCGGCGTTTCATAGTGCGTGGTGAGCGCATGCCAGTCGACCACGCAGAAGAAGCACGGATACTCGGACTGCAGGCGCACCCAGTTTTTCAGCACGCCGTGATAGTGGCCGAGGTGCAGCGACCCGGTGGGCCGCATGCCGGAGAAGATACGGTCTGGGAACATGATGTTATGAAAAGAGCGACACAAGAGGGGTAAGGATGGCTGTGACCGCGTCGTAACCTAGACTTACGAGCGGGCGCAGCCAGAATCGCGTGAAGATGCCACTCACGAGCAACCCCATCACGATGATGAAACCATAGGGCTCGATACGGGCGAGCGCAATGCTCGCGCGAGTGGGCAGGAGTGCCCCGAGCACGCGGCCGCCGTCGAGCGGCGGCAGCGGAAAGAGGTTCAGCACGCCGAGCACGAGATTCACGCCCACGCCGGCGGCGGCCATGCGCGTGAAGAACGGCTCGTTCACGCCGAGCACCGCGAGTCCCACGCCGAACACGCCCCATACGATGGCCTGCACGAAGTTGCACAGCGGCCCGGCCGCCGCGACCCACAGCGTGCCCCAGCGCGGATTGCGCAGATTGCTGAACGCGATCGGGACCGGCTTCGCGTAACCGAATACGAACGCGCCGTTGGTCAGGAAATAGAGCACGAGCGGCATCGCGATCGTACCGATCGGATCGATGTGGCGCATCGGGTTGAACGAAACGCGGCCGAGCACATACGCGGTGTTGTCGCCGAGCATGCGCGCGACGTAACCGTGCGCGGCCTCGTGCAGCGTGATCGCGAAGATCACGGGCAAGGCGTAGACGACGATCGTCTGAATCAGATTGGCTTCCATGGCGGGCTATTGTATCAATGCGTCAATGCGCTCAGGCCACGGTCATGCCGCGTTCATCCGCGCCTGTCTCATCACGCCTCTTCTTCTTCGATGCCGAACGGCGCCAGCGAACCCCGCCCCGGCCGCACGAGCACAGGCTCCTCGCCAGTGAGATCGATCACGGTGGACGGCTCGCACGGGCACGCCCCGCCGTCGATCACGAGATCGAGCTGTTTCTCGAGACGCTCCCGAATCTCCTCGGGGTCGTTGAGCGGTTCGGTGTCGGGCGGCAGGATCAGCGTGGTGGCAAGCAGCGGCTCGCCCAGTTCTTCGAGGATCGCCAGCGGAATCGGATGACCGGGCACACGCAGGCCGATCGTCTTGCGCGACGGATGCGAAAGGCGCCGGGGCACTTCCTTCGTCGCCACCAGCACGAACACATACGGCCCCGGCGTCACCGATTTGATGAGCCGGTATTGGCGGTTGTCCACCATGGCGAAGTTCGCGAGTTCGGACAGGTCCCGCACCATCAGCGAGAGCAGCGCCTTTTCGTCGAGCCCGCGGATGCGGCGCAGGCGCTCGGCGGCGTGCTTGTCGTCGATGCGGGCGGCGAGCGCGTAGCTCGAATCGGTCGGCAATGCGATCACACCGCCGTCACGGATGATCTCCACCGCCTGCTTGACGAGACGCGGCTGCGGGTTTTCCGGGTGAAGCCGAAAGAACTGGGACATGGCAGTAATCAGCTGACGAATGCAATGAAAACAGCGGGCGATGAAAACAGCGGGACGGTGCGCGAAAACGGCGGACGACTGCACGTAGTACCACAAAGCGACGACAAGGCGGGATTGACCGGCGCGAAACGCCTTGCAGCAAATGGGCGGAGTCAGTGGGCCGCGCGCCGTGCGCGGCCTACAGCCATCGCTCCCAGACAGGCTTGAGACCGGAAGGCAAAGGCGGCAGCGTGCCCGGCTTGATCGCGTCGGGCCCGGGCGCATGGAAGTCCGAGCCGCGCGACGCCTCGAAGCCAAAGCGCCTCGCAACGGCCGCGTACTCGGCGTACTGGTCGGGCGTATGGCTGCCGGTAACGACTTCGATGGCCTTGCCGCCCAGATCGATGAATTCGCCGAAGAGCGTGTCGAATTCGAGTTGCGTGTAAGCGTAGCGGCCCGGATGGGCGATGATCGCCTCGCCGCCCGCCGCCTTGATCCACGCTACGGCGTCGGCGAGCCTGGCCCAGCGGTGCGCGATGTAACCGGGCTTGCCTTCGCCGAGCCAGCGCGAAAACGCGTCCTGGGTGTTCTGCGCACGGCCGCTTTCGACGAGAAAGCGCGCGAAGTGAGTCCGCGAGACGAGGTCTGGATTCGAGACGTACTGGAACGCGCCTTCGTACGCGTCGGGAATGCCGAGTTCGCCGAGCCGCTCGCCAATGGCTTCGGCGCGTGCCGCGCGGCCGTCACGCGTGCGCGCGAGGCCGTCGACGAGCGCGGCGCACTCCGGATCCACATGCAAGCCGACGACGTGCACCGTGCGCGACGCCCAGGTGACCGAAATCTCGACGCCGCTCAGATAGCGCATGCCGAGCGCCTCGGCCGCTTCGCGCGCTTCGCGCTGGCCGCCGAGCACGTCGTGATCGGTGAGCGCCCACAAGCCCACGCCACCCGCTTTCGCCAGCTGCGCGACGGCGGCTGGGGCCAGTTGCCCGTCGGAGACAGTGGAGTGACAGTGGAGATCGGCGTTCATTGGATGCGGGAAAAGGATGAACGTCCATTTTACTGCAACGCAGTGAAGTCGTCGGGCGGCGCCTCGCGCCTGGCGGGCCGCCCGAATAAGCGCGCGATGTGCTTTACGCTCCCGCGCAGAACGCCTCGATCAGGCGCGCGACCTCTTCCGGCTGGTCGTGATGCACCATGTGCCCCGCCCCGTCGACGATACGCTCGCGCCAGTCGGGAAATGCCTCGAAGCGCTTCTTGAATTCGCCGATGGGCACCGCCCCCGCGAGCCGCACAAGCGTTTCGGAACTGGCCGCTTCGACGTGCAGCACCCTTGCGCTCACCTGCGACCAGATCGCCATCACCTCGTCGAGCTGGTACAGCAGCGGACCGCGCATCTTGTGCGCCGGATCGCCGAGCAGCACATAACCGCCCTCGCCGTCCGGCTTCGACCAGTGTTCCGCGAGAAAGCGCGCACGCGGTGCGATCAGACGCGGATTGGTCTTCACGAGCCGCGCGGCCACCTCGTCGAGCGACGCGTACGTGCGCAGTTGCGGCGGCGTGCGCACTTCGTCGAGCCACTCGCGCATGCGGCCCGGCGCCTGTCTCGGTGACGGCGCCGGCATGCCGAAACCCTCCAGGTCGACCACGCGGCGCACACGCTCGGGCCGCACGCCCGCATAGAGGCACACGATGTTCGCGCCGAGACTGTGCCCCACGAGATCCACCTGCCCCTCGGGCGCGTAATGGGCGAGCAGCGCGTCGAGATCGGCGAGGTAGTCGGGGAACCAGTAGTTGCTGCCCTGTCCTTGCGCAACGGGCCAGTCGGAGAGGCCGAAGCCGCGCAGGTCGGGAGCGATGACCTGCCAGTCACCGCCGCGTTCATCGAGCGCATCGACGACGAACTGGAACGACGCCGCCACGTCCATCCAGCCGTGCAGCATGAACAGCACGGGCGCGCTCTCGGCGCCCCAGCGGCGCACGTGCAGCCGGATGCCATTGACGTTGACGAATTCGGACCGGGATTGATTCATCTGCGTTGCCGCAAAAAGAATGGTCGTTCGATTATATAGCCGCCGGGCGTTCGCGGTACGTCATTCGCTCGAGTGACGCCCCGCTGACTGCTTCGAGGCGGACTGTGCCGCGGCGTCCTGGGCCGCCAGCGTGTCCAGTTCGGCGTCGTCGAAACCCGCCGAGCGGCGCGCCTCGAAGTTGAACGGACCGCGCATGCGCGGCGCGTGGTACTGCTGCGCGAGCGCGAGCCATGCCGCGTGCGGGTCGAGCGCGCGTGCCTCGCAAAGGTGGCGGAACCAATGGTTGCCGATGCGCACGTGTCCCACTTCGTCGCGCAGGATGATGTCGAGGATAGCGGCCGATTCGTCGTCGCCAGCCTGCTTCAGGCGCGCGCGGATGGGCGGCGAGGCGTCGAGCCCGCGCGCCTCCAGCACACGCGGCACGAGCGCCATGCGCGCGAGCACGTCGGCGCTGGTGCGCTCGCACATCTCCCACAGGCCGTTGTGCGCGGGGAAGTCGCCGTATGCGTGGCCATAGTCGGCGAGCCGCGCACGCAGCAGCGAGAAGTGATACGCCTCTTCCGCCGCGACCCTGAGCCAGTCGGCGTAGAACGCGTCGGGCATGGCGGGGAAGCGCCAGACCGCGTCGAGCGCGAGATTGATCGCGTTGAATTCGATGTGGGCCAGCGCGTGCAGCAGCACGACGCGGCCCTGTGGCGTGCTCATGCTGCGGCGCTGCAGTTCGCGCGGTTCGACGAGCGGCGGCTCGGCCGGGCGGCCAGGCAAGCCGTCCGGCGTCGGGATGACGCGCTGCGGCTCCCAGCGAGGCGCAGCGGCCTGCGCCTGACTCTGCGCGTGCAGCGCGCGCACCGCATCGACCTTGGCGATCGGGTCGCATTCGCGCAGCGCGGCGAGCGCGGCGAGGCGCCAGCAGTCGGGCTCGGCATCGGTTGGTCCTGGGAGATCAGCACTTGCGCTGACGGCGGAAAAAGCGGAATTCATCGGCAGAAGAAACAGGGACCGAAAAGCGGAAATACAAGACGCGGGCGCGGGCGCCCGAAAAGCGCCCCGAGCGGACCGCGCACGCAACCGTTTACAATACGCGATTCACCTGCCTGGCGTCGTCCGCACCCGTTGCGCGTCGCCCGCAGACCGGCAGCAGCCCCGAAAGACATAGGAGACTCAACACCGTGGCCATCTACAAGCTTGGCGAAGCTGCACCGACCATTCACGAAAGCGTGTTCGTCGCGGACAACGCGACCGTCATCGGCAAGGTCGAACTGGCCGAAGACGCGAGCGTCTGGTTCGGCGCGACGCTGCGCGGCGACAACGAGCCGATCACCGTCGGCGCGCGCAGCAACGTTCAGGAAGGCGCGGTGCTCCACACGGACCCCGGCTACCCGCTCACGCTCGAAGCGAACGTGACCGTGGGCCATCAGGCCATGCTGCACGGCTGCACCGTGAAGGAAGGCGCACTGATCGGCATTCAGGCCGTGGTCTTGAATGGCGCGGTGATCGGCCGCAACTGTCTGGTTGGCGCGGGTGCGGTGGTCACCGAAGGCAAGGTGTTCCCCGACAACTCGCTGATTCTCGGCGCGCCGGCCAAAGTCGTGCGTGAGCTGACCGAGGCCGACATTGCCGGCCTCAAGCGCAACGCGGATGTCTACGCGCAGCGCCGCGAATATTTCAAGGCGCAGCTCGTGCGCATCGGCTGAGAGCGACAAGCTCTTGCCGTGTGCGGCGCGGGCCGCGCCGCCCCGATTGAAACGAAGGAAAAGATTGTGAACGACCAGTTGCAAAAATTCATGTTCAGCGCCGCGCCGGTACGCGGCGAGATCGTCTCGCTGAACAACACGTGGCAGGAAGTGCTCAAGCGCCGCCAGTATCCGACGCCCGTGCGCACCGTGCTCGGCGAGATGATGGCAGCGTGCGCGCTGCTCTCGGCGAATCTCAAGTTCGACGGCACGCTGATCATGCAGATCTTCGGCGACGGCCCCGTGAAGATGCTGGTCGTACAGTGCGGCTCGGATCTGACGATGCGCGCGACCGCGCGCCTCGGCGAAGACTTCATGGGCGAAAATGCCCTGCCGCTCGGCGAAGAACTCACGTTCGCCGACCTCGTGAATCCGGACGGCCAGGGCCGCTGCGTGATCACGCTCGACCCCGCGAAAAAGCAGCCGGGCCAGCAGCCCTACCAGGGCATCGTGCCGCTGAATGGCGAAGACGGCCCGCTCAAGTCCATTGCCGCCGTGCTCGAGCATTACATGCATCACTCGGAACAGCTCGACTCGCGCCTTTGGCTCGCCGCCAACGACGACCGTGCAGTCGGCATGCTGCTCCAGAAGCTGCCGGGCGACGGCGGGATCGTGCCGCACCAGGGCGAGCACGACCTCGATACGTGGGAGCGCGTCTGCACGCTCGGCGGCACGCTCACGCGCGACGAAATGCTCAAGGAAGACGGCGAGACATTGTTCCGCCGCCTCTTCTGGCAGGAGAACGTGCGTCACTTCGAGCCGCTGGCGCCGCGCTTCCAGTGTTCGTGCTCGCGCGAGAAAGTGGGCGCGATGCTCAAGATGCTGGGCCGCGAGGAAGTCGACGGCGTGATCGAGGAACGCGGTCATGTCGAGATTCATTGCGACTACTGCAATCAGCGCTATGAGTTCGACCCTGTGGATGTCGCGCAACTTTTTGCCGTGACTGGGCTCTCAGAAAGCGTGAGCCCCGCTGCGGAGCGTCGCCACTAAGGCAAACGGGTGCAAACTGCGGCGCAACGCGTGTTGCGTCGCCGCCCTGCGTAGCGGCACATGACAGGCGCGGGGACCGGATCGAAATGCGGACCTGCCCTCATCTCAAGTTACTTAGGCGTCCGACAGATGGAGAGAAGCATGATCAAGAACAAACGCTTCGTACGTCCCATCGTATCTCCGTTACGCGAGCGCATGCCGCGCGTGAGCGCGTTGTTCTTACTCACGACGCTCGGCGCGGCCGTTGCGTCGACGAGCGGCTGCATGATGGACCCGCCGGGCCCGTCGCCGATCTACAGCCGGCTGCCCCCGGCGCAGTCGGGCATCCCGGCCGCCGCGCCCGTGCTCACGCCCGACGAGAAAGCGCGCTACGACGCGATCGACCGTCAGGCGCTCGCCGAACAGGACAACGCCATGGCCGCGGAAGCTGCCGCACAAGCCTGGTCGCGCGCGTACGCGCCGCCGGTCACCGTCTACGGCAGCTATTACGGCGGCGGTTGGGGGCACGGCTGGGGTACGGGGATTGGCTACGGCTATCCGGGCTGGGGCTGGTAATCGCGGGCTTCGCGACGTGAACGCTCAGAACGAAAAAAGGCGCGGCTCAATGCCGCGCCTTTTGCTTGTCTTATCTGCTCATCGCAAGCGAACCGCTCAACCCGCCTTCTTCGCTTCCTTCCCATGCCCGTGCTTCTTCTCGGGCACACGCGAAACGGGGTTCGGCACCACCCTCACCGGCGCCGCCGACATCTCGCCGCGCGTCGAGGTGTTCGACGAACCGCTCGGCGTAACCGGCGGCGACTGGTTCGGCGAGACGAACTGCACGAACACCTCGCTGTCCTTCACCATGCCCATCTCATAGCGAGCACGCTCCTCGACGGCAGCCGTGCCGTTCTGCAGATCCTGCACTTCGCCCGCAATGCGTTCGTTGCGCAGTTTCTCGTCGTCGTTCTGCTTTTGCTGCTGCGCGAGTTGCTGCTGCAGTTCGTGGACACGCAGCCAACCACCATGGCCCCACCAGAGCGGATACTGGATCAGCACGAGCAGGATGATCAGAACGACAGTGACAAGCCGCATGAAAGGTGCCGGATAAATACACGCCGCCCTGCGCTATACGCAGGGCGGCGGAGAGAGATGACGAAGGGTGACAGCAAGGCTGCTGCCGGCGCTGGGTCCGCTCAGCGGAGGTTATAGAACGCCGACTTGCCCGGGTAGCTGGCGATATCACCGAGATCTTCCTCGATGCGCAGCAGCTGGTTGTACTTCGAGATGCGGTCGCTGCGCGAGAGCGAACCGGTCTTGATCTGACCCGCGTTCAGGCCCACGGCGATGTCGGCGATCGTCGAGTCTTCGGTTTCGCCCGAACGGTGCGAGATCACGGCCGTGTAGCCGGCGCGCTTGGCCATTTCGATTGCCGCGAAGGTTTCCGTCAGCGTGCCGATCTGGTTGATCTTGATGAGGATCGAGTTGGCGATGCCCTTCTCGATGCCTTCCTTCAGGATGCGCGTGTTGGTCACGAACAGGTCGTCGCCCACGAGTTGGACCTTCTTGCCGAGCTTGTCGGTCAGGAGCTTCCAGCCGGCCCAGTCGGACTCGTGCATGCCGTCTTCGATCGAGACGATCGGGAACTTGTCGGCGAGCGTCGCGAGGTAGTCGGCGAATTCGGCCGACGACAGTTGCAGGCCTTCGCCCGCGAGCTGGTACTTGCCGTCGTGGTAGAACTCGCTCGCTGCGCAGTCGAGCGCGAGCAGGACGTCTTCACCGGCGCGGTAGCCGGCCTTCTCGATGGCTTGCAGGATGGTCGAAAGGCACTCGTCGTTGCTGCCGAAGTTCGGTGCGAAGCCACCTTCGTCGCCCACTGCCGTGCTCATGCCGCGATCCGAGAGGATCTTCTTGAGCGCGTGGAACACTTCCGCGCCGCAACGCAGCGCTTCGCGGAAGGTCGGCTGGCTCACCGGCACGATCATGAATTCCTGGATGTCGAGGCTGTTGTTCGCGTGCGCGCCGCCGTTGACGATGTTCATCATCGGGACCGGCAGTTGCATTGCGCCCGAGCCGCCGAAGTAGCGGTACAGCGGCAGGCCGGCTTCCTCAGCGGCGGCCTTCGCGACGGCCATCGACACGGCCAGCATGGCGTTCGCGCCGAGGCGCGACTTGTTGTCGGTGCCGTCGAGCTCGAGCAGGGTCTTGTCGAGGAAGGCTTGTTCCGACGCGTCGAGGCCCATGATCGCCTCGGAGATTTCGGTGTTGATGTGCTCGACGGCCTTCAGCACGCCCTTGCCGTTGTAGCGGCCGGCTTCGCCGTCGCGCAGTTCGATCGCTTCGCGCGAGCCCGTGGATGCGCCCGACGGCACTGCCGCGCGGCCCATCGTGCCCGATTCGAGCAGCACGTCGCATTCGACGGTGGGATTGCCGCGCGAATCCAGAATCTCGCGACCGATGATATCTACGATTGCACTCATGGTTTCCTCAGGAAATGACAGTAATTCTTGCGCGAGCTGCGCCGCCTGCTGCATCGCCCCGCGAGGCACAGTTTCCATGCTCGTTCGGGGGCACACCGTCACATGGGACAGGCTGCGCGCTCGCCAGGTTCAACTTGCCGCAGCGCAACGCTCACGTTCCCGTGACGGATGCGCTGCCACGCTGCCTTGTACATCGAGCGCGGTGCGGTGCGCCGCGCTGCTCCTCCATCGCGCCGCTCATGCAATCGAAGCGGCGCGCCGTACTACGTAGTTTCCAGCTCAGCTGAAGTCGTTCTCGAGGAACGGCGTGCGCTTGACCGCCTGGTCGAGCGTCACGAGGGTTTCGAGCAGGTCGGCCATGCGGTTCAGCGGCACGGCGTTCGGGCCGTCGGACTTCGCCTGCGCGGGGTTCGGGTGCGTCTCCATGAAGAGACCCGCCACGCCCGTGGCCACGGCCGCGCGAGCGAGCACCGGCACGAATTCGCGCTGCCCACCCGAGCTCGTGCCCTGCCCGCCCGGCAGCTGCACCGAGTGGGTCACGTCCATCACGACCGGCGCACCCGTCTCGCGCATGATAGCGAGCGAGCGCATGTCCGAGACGAGGTTGTTGTAACCGAACGAAACACCGCGCTCGCACGCGAAGAAGCGGTCTTCGGAAAGACCCGCCTCACGCGCGGCTTCGCGAGCCTTGTCGATCACGTTCTTCATGTCGTGCGGCGCGAGGAACTGGCCTTTCTTGATGTTCACAGGCTTGCCCGAGCGCGCGCACGCGTGGATGAAGTCGGTCTGGCGGCACAGGAACGCGGGCGTTTGCAGCACGTCCACGACCGAAGCCACGGGTCCGATCTCTTCTTCGGTGTGCACATCGGTCAGCACCGGCAAGCCGAGCTGACGCTTCACTTCGGAAAGGATGCGCAGGCCCTCGTCCATCCCGAGGCCGCGAAACGACTTGCCGCTCGAACGATTGGCCTTGTCGTAAGACGACTTGTAGATGAACGGAATGCCGAGCTTCGACGTGATTTCCTTCAGGCGCCCTGCCGTGTCGATCGTCATCTGTTCGGACTCGACGACACAGGTGCCTGCGATCAGGAAGAACGGCTTATCGAGGCCTACCTCGAAACCGCACAGATTCATGCTTTCTCCTCGGCGCGCGCCTCGTGGTGCGCGACTGCCGCTTCGACATACGCCTTGAAGAGCGGATGGCCGTCACGCGGCGTGGACGTGAATTCCGGGTGGAACTGGACGCCGACGAACCACGGGTGCATGTCGCGCGGCAGTTCCATCATTTCCGGCAGGTCTTCAGTCGGCGTACGGGCGCTGATGATAAGGCCGCCGGCTTCGAGCTTGGGCACGTAGCCGTTATTGACTTCATAACGGTGACGGTGACGCTCGTTCACGTCCTTGCCGTAGATTTCTGCCGCGAGCGTGCCGGGCTTGATCGGGCAACGCTGCGAACCGAGGCGCATCGTGCCGCCGAGGTCCGAGTCTTCGGTGCGCTTCTCGACCTTGCCTTCGCGATCGGCCCATTCGGTGATGAGCGCGACGACGCGGTCGGGCGTGTCCGGATCGAATTCCGTGCTGTTCGCGTGCTTCAGGCCCACCACGTCGCGCGCGAATTCGATGACGGCGAGCTGCATGCCGAGGCAGATGCCGAGGTACGGCACCTTCGCTTCGCGGGCGTACTGGATGGCCTTGATCTTGCCTTCGGTGCCGCGACGGCCGAAGCCGCCCGGCACGAGGATCGCGTCGAGATGCTTGAGGCTCTCGACACCTTCTTCGTCGATCTGCTCGGAGTCGATGTACTCGATGTTCACCTTCGCCGAGGTCTTGATCGACGCGTGGCGCAGCGCTTCGATGAGCGACTTGTACGACTCGGTCAGGTCGACGTACTTGCCGACCATGCCGATCGTGACTTCGTGCTTCGGATGCTCGAGCTTTTCGACCATTTCCGCCCAGATCGACAGATCGGCGGGCTTGGCGGAGAGCTTCAGTTCGTCGCAGACGATCGAGTCGAGGCCCTGGTCGTGCAGCATCTGCGGGATCTTGTAGATGCTGTCGGCGTCCCACACCGAGATCACGGCGTCTTCGGGTACGTTCGAGAACATCGAGATCTTCGAGCGCTCGTCGTCCGGAATGCGGCGGTCGGCGCGGCACAGCAGCACGTTCGGATAGATACCGATTTCGCGCAGCTTCTGCACGCTGTGCTGCGTGGGCTTGGTCTTGAGCTCACCCGCCGTGGCGATGAACGGCACCAGCGTGAGGTGCACGAAGCACGCGCTATTGCGGCCAAGGCGCAGGCTCATCTGGCGCGCGGCCTCGAGGAACGGCAGCGACTCGATGTCGCCCACCGTGCCGCCCACTTCGACGATCGCGACATCCGGCTCGCCGCACGTCGCCGATGCGGCGCCGCGTTCGATGAATGCCTGGATTTCGTTCGTGATGTGCGGAATGACCTGCACGGTCTTGCCCAGATAGTCGCCGCGGCGTTCCTTGCGGATCACCGATTCGTAGATCTGGCCAGTGGTGAAGTTGTTGGCCTTGCGCATCTTCGTGGTAATGAAGCGCTCATAGTGGCCAAGGTCGAGGTCGGTTTCCGCTCCGTCTTCCGTCACGAACACTTCGCCGTGCTGAAACGGGCTCATCGTGCCGGGGTCGACGTTGATGTAGGGATCGAGCTTGAGGAGGGTGACTTTCAGACCGCGCGATTCGAGGATCGCGGCGAGGGAGGCGGCGGCAATACCCTTGCCAAGGGAGGAAACTACGCCGCCGGTGACGAAAACATATTTGGTCATCGCTGGATGCTCGCGGGAAAAACGGATTATACCTGAAAGCAAGGGCTAACCCTGAATTTTGAGCGAGCGGAAACGATGCGCGACACGTAGCCCCACGCTCTACCCTGCCCTGCGAGCAACCGCGCTGAAAACCGGCCGCTCAGGCTCCGTTTTCCATGGCGTAAAGCATGCGCTGTACCGCGCGCGCGGTCTCGATCGGACGCTCCATCGGATACAGATGACTGCCCTCGATCCACTCGAAGCGCTCGCCGGCGATGCGCCGTGTTGCCGCAAGCCCGACCTGGCGCACTTCACGCGACTGCGTGCCCGCGACGAAGCTCACCGGCACGGGCGAGCCGTGCACGAGCCTCGGGCCTAAGGTGTGAGGCAGCGTGCGGTAAATCATGTACTCGGTCTGGCGGTCGAAGGCGAGCGTGCGACCGCCGTCGACCGAGGTCTGAGGAATGCCGAAGTCGACATAGTCGGAAAGCACGCGCTCGTCCCAGCGCGCGAATGCCGCCTTCGAATGGAAATGCCGCCAGGCCTCGTCGCGGCTCGCCCAGTTCGTGCGGCGCGTGCGCGTGGCGACGGCAGGCGACAGGCGCTCGTCGAGCCCGGTCCACTGCGAGACCCGCAACATGCTGCTGCGCCAGCCCGCGATCACCGGCGAATCGAGCATCACGACGCCCTTGACCCATTGCGGCTTTTTCAGCGCGGCCATCAGCGAGAGATAGCCGCCGAGCGAATGGCCGACGAGCCACACGGGCTCCTCGTAGGTGCGGCCGATGTCGTCGAGCAGTTGCTCGACGAGATGCGGCCAGTCGCGGGTGACGGGAAAGCGCGCGTCGTGCCCGATGCGCTCGATGTAGCGCAACTCGTAGTTGTCGCCCAGTTCGGCGAAGAACGTGCGATACGTCGAGGCCGGAAAGCCGTTCGCGTGCGAGAAATGGATGACGTTTTTCAAAGGCGGCGTGTCTCTCTATTTTGTTGATCTCTCTCGTCATTCGCGCTTTCGTTCACCCTGCTATCGGCGCGTCAGTCCTGCGTCGGCGGGTCCATCCAGTAGCGCCGCTGCGTGTCGCGAAAGCGCTCGACGGCAAGTGCGCCGGGCCGCGCCTCGACGCGCGCGGCGCCGTCCGCGTCGCTGCGCGCGAGCACGATGTCGCGGGCCGCGTAGCGCGCGTAGACGCCCGGATGCGGGTGATGAAAGCGGTTCAGATAGCCTACCTGAAATATCGCGACGAGCGGCCAGACAGAATCGAGGAACGGTTCAGTCGACGAGGAGCGGCTGCCGTGATGCGGCACGACCAGCACCTGGGCGCGCAGCCGCTCGGGGTCGCGCGCGACCAGCGTGCGCTCGACGCCCGCTTCGATGTCGGCGGCGATCAGCGCAGAGACCGGACCGTCTTGTGCCTCGGGCGCAACGCTTGCCGCCGTCGTCACCCGCAGGACGCAGCAATGCGCATTGGGTTTGCCCGCGAGCGGCCCGGGGTCGGGCCAGAGCACCTCGAAGTCGACGCCGTCCCACCGCCAGCGCTGGCCGGCGGCGCACCGCACGGTCTGCGCGCCCCTTGTGCGTGCGCTCGCCCACAGCGGATGCGCGGGCAGGATGCCCGCCACAAATGCCTCGACGTCGACACCGTCGAACACGGCTTGCGCGCCGCCCGAATGATCGGAGTCGTCGTGGCTGATCATCAGCGCATCGAGGCGCCCTATGCCATGCGCCTGCAGATACGGCACGACAATGCGCTCGCCCGCCTGCGTCGACTCGGGGCCCGGGCCCGCGTCGAACAGCAGGCGATGCCGGGCCGTCTCGACCAGCACCGAGGTGCCTTGGCCGATGTCGAGCGCCGTGAGCCGGAAAGCGCCCGGCGGCGGCCCCGTGGGCGCAGGCACCAGTAACGGCAGCCATGTGAACGGTGCGATCCAGCGCATTGGCCAACCGCGTGGCGCAAGCCACCAGACGACGCCCACTGCAGCGCACGCGAGCGGCCACGCTCCGGGTTGCGGCAGCCGTAAAACCGCCCACGGCAGGCCCTCCAGCGCGCTCAGCGCCACAACCAGCCAGTCGAGGCAGGTATGCGCCGCGCGCAGCGCGAGGGCGTCGACCGGCGCGGGCATCGCGGCGCTCGCGATCACGAGCGGCGCGACGAGCATGCTCACCCAGGGAATCGCAAAGGCATTGGCCAGTGGGCCGATGAGCGGTATTTGCGCGAACCAGTACGCAGTGAGGGGCGCGAGCGCCAGGGTCACGGCCCACTGCACGCGGGCGCTATCGCCAAGGCGTGACGCAAGACGTCGCATCGCCCCACGCCAGTCATCAGGCGGAAGCGCCATGGCGGCAAGACGTCGAACCGCGCCTGCACGCACAGCAGGCCCTGCGAATGGATCGGTTCGGTCATGCAGCGGATCGGCGGCGTCCGCGGCAGCATTCTGCGGCGCGTCCCTGTGCAAGCGTGGCACGCCGCTCGCCGCAAAGAGGATCGCCGCGACCGCGCAAAACGAAAGCCAGAAGCCTGCGGCCGTCACCGCCCACGGATCGCGCAGCAGCACGAGCCCGAGCGCCCACGCCAGCACGTGCGAGCGCGCGACCTCGCGCCCGGCGAACAGCGCGAGCGCAACGACCGCCAGCATCCAGAGCGCGCGCTGCACCGGCACATTGAAGCCGGCGAGCGCGGCGTAGACTCCTGCCGCGAGCAGCGCTCCCGCCACCGCAACCTTTTGCGCCGGCACGATGAGTGGCGCATCGACGCCGCGCCAGCGCGCGCGCCGCCACAGTGCGCCCGCGACCCACCCGGCGAGCCCCGCGACGAACGCGAGATGCAGCCCGGAGATCGCCACCAGGTGGCTCGTGCCCGTATTGCGCATGAGCCGCCTGTCCGCGTCGCTGACCGCGTCCTGTGCGCCGGTGGCGAGCGCAATGACGATGCCGCGATGCGGCGCGTCGCCGAGCACTGCGTCGATGCGCGCACGCAGCGCGGCGCGCGCCCGCTCGATGCGCACGCCTACGCCGGTGGCGTCGACGGGCAGACGCACCACATGCCCGGGATCGCTCACGTACCCGGTGGCGCGAACGCCGCGCGCGAGCAGCGCGGCCTGCGTGTCGCGCAGGCGGAAGTTGCCGTTGCCGTGCGGGCGTTTGAGCCGCACGGCAAGGCGCCAGCGTGCGCCGGGCACGAGCGGCGGCAGCGGCGCCTCGCGCGCCACCCACGATAGTTGAATCAAATGCGGCAGCGCCGTGGCAGCCTTGTGCGTTTCCCAGGATTCGACACGAAAGAGGAAGCTTGCGCCGTTCGCTCCGTAGGAAGGCAAGCTGGAGATATAGCCGCTGATGGCGATGTTGCGCGCCTCCCAGGCAGCGGGAAGCGCCTCAGCAAGCCGTGTTTCTGCACGCCACGCCGCATAGCCAAAGCCCGCGCATGCGGCCGCAAACCACACCGCCGCCCAGCCGCTGACCATGCGCCAGCGTCGCCCGCAAGACAGCCCGACATGAGATTCATCCACCGGTGGCGCGCCGCCCAACGCCCATGCCGCCCACGTGGCCCCGAGCCCGGTTGCCAGAACCAGCGCGACCCACGCCCCCCACCCCGGCAACGCCGCCTGTCGCTGCAAGACAATCACGCCCAGCGCAAACCCGCACCACATCGCCCGCATCCCGCCTCCTCGCAACGAGGGGGCTGAATGCACAAACCGCGTCAGTCGCGCCGCGCAAAATGCACGCTGTGCACGCCACCCTGGAAACGATTATGCAGACGAAAGTGCGAGCCGCGGCAGCGCAGCCGCCGCGTTAGCCGTCGTGCCAAGGGCGAGTTCGTCGGGACTCAAGCCCCGCAAGCCTGCGAGCACGGCGCCGATGCGAGGCACCTGGTCAGGCGTGTTGCGCGCGCGATAAAGCCAAGCGGGCGAGATGTCCGGCGCATCGGTTTCCATGACGATGGCCTCGAGCGGCAGTTGCTGCGCGAGTCTGCGGATCTGCAGCGCGCGCTCGAACGTCACATTGCCGCCGAAGCCCAGATGCATCCCTTGATCGATGAACGCACGCGCCTGCTGGAAGCTGCCGTTGAACGCATGCGCGATGCCGCTTTTCACGCCGTTGCGGCGCAGCCCCTTGAGCACCTGGTCCTGCGACTTGCGCACATGGCAGATCGCCGGCAAGCCGAACTCGCGCGCAAGGCGCAACTGGGCATCGTAGAAGTGCTGTTGCCGGGCCTCGTCGAGGCCCGGCACGAAGTAATCGAGCCCGATCTCGCCGATGCCGACGAAGCGCGGATCATCGAGACTCGCCTCGATCTCGCGGCGCAGCACTTCAAGGTCTTCGTCATGCGCCTGCGGCGTATAGAGCGGATGAATGCCGAGCGCGTAGACGGCGCCCTCGGTGCGGTACGCGAGCGCGCGCACCACGTCGAAGTTCTCGCGCGCCACCGCCGGGATCACGATGCGCGACACACCCGCCGCGCGCGCCGCCGACGCGACCGCGTCGCGGTCCGCGTCGAACTCGGCGGCATCGAGATGGCAGTGCGTGTCGATCCACATGGCGCTCGCTCGCGGGAAGGCTCAGACCGGTACGACCGGTTCCTCGTGCAGCATGCCGTCGCGCAGGCGCACGATGCGGTCGCAGCGCGCCGCGAGGTCGGGATCATGCGTGACGATCACGAAACTCGTATCGAACTGGTCGGAGAGTTCGAGCATCAGATTGAAGACGTTATCCGCTGTCGCGCCGTCGAGGTTGCCCGTGGGCTCGTCGGCGAGCACGCATGCGGGCTTCGTCACGAGCGCACGCGCAATGGCCACGCGCTGGCGCTCGCCGCCCGACAGTTCGCCCGGCCGGTTGCGCGCGCGATGCGAGAGGCCCACGCGATCGAGGATCTGCATCGCCTCGGCACGCGCGTCTTCCTGCGTCATGCGGCGAATACGCAACGGCATCGCCACGTTGTCGAGCGCCGAAAACTCCGGCAGCAGATGGTGGAACTGATAGACGAAGCCCAGCGTCCGATTGCGCAGTTCGTTGCGCTCGCGCTCTGACAGCTCGGTGAACGGCTTGCCGAGCACCGAGACCTTGCCCGCGCCCGGCTCGTCGAGTCCGCCGAGCACGTGCAGCAGCGTGCTCTTGCCCGAGCCCGACGCGCCCACCACAGCGAGCTTCTCGCCGCGCTTCACTTTCAGATCGGTGTCGTGCAGCACCTGCACAGCAAGCTGGCCCTGGCCAAACACCTTCGAGACACCGTGCGCTTCGAGCACGTACGGATAATCGCCAGCCGCGGCGATCAGCGATTGACGGTCATTCATAGCGCAGCGCCTCCGCGGGACGAACCTTGGCCGCGCGCCAGCTCGGATAGAGCGTGGCGAGCGCGGACAGCACGAAGGCGATCACGCCGATGCGGATCACGTCGGAAGCCACGAGTTCGGAAGGCAGCTCGCTGATGAAATAAACCGAAGGCGGCAGGAACTGAATGCCGAGCAGATGCTCGATCGCCGGCACGCTCCATGGAATGCTCCACGCGATCAGGCAGCCGAGCGCAATGCCGATGGCCGTGCCCACGAAGCCGATCGTCACGCCCTGCACGACGAAGATCTTCATGATCGAGCCCGGCTGCGCGCCGAGCGTGCGCAGGATCGCGATATCGGCCTGCTTGTTGGTGACGGTCATGACGAGAGACGAAACGAGGTTGAACGCCGCGACCGCGATGATGAGCGTGAGAATGATGAACATCATGCGTTTTTCGATCTGCACGGCCGAGAACCAGGTCTTGTTCTGCTGCGTCCAGTCGCGGATATAGAGGTCGCCCGAGAGCGTATGCACGAGCTGGCGCGCCACCGCCGGCGCGCGCTGCATGTCCTTCAAGCGCAGACGCACGCCGCTTGGCGCGCCTAAGCGATAAAGCACTTCGGCGTCGCGGATGTTGGTGAGTGCGAGCGTGCTGTCGTACTCGTAATGGCCCGACTCGAATACGCCCATCACCGTGAACTGCTTCAAGCGCGGCAGCATGCCGGCCGGCGTGATCGAACCCTCGGGCGCGACCAGCGTGACCTTGTCGCCCACCGTCACGCCCAGGTTCACAGCGAGATCGGCGCCGAGCACGATGCCGAAGCTGCCGGGCGTGAGGTCGTTCAGGCTGCCCGCCTTCATTTCCCGGCCGATGTCCGAAACCTGCGGCTCCTCGGAAGGTTCGATGCCGCGCAGCGCAACGCCGTTCACGCTGTCGCCGCGCGTGAGCAGCGCCTGGGCGTCCACGTAAGGCGCCGCGCCAATGACTTCAGGATTGGTCTTCGCTTCTTTCGCGGTGAGCTGCCAGTCGGGCATCGTGCCCGTCGGCGAAAAAATCTCGATGTGCGCAAGCACGGAAAGCATGCGGTCGCGCACGTCGCGCTGGAAGCCGTTCATCACCGAAAGCACGACGATCAGCGCCGCGACGCCGAGCGCGATGCCCGACATCGATATGAGCGCGATGAACGAGATGAACCCGTTGCCGGTCGTGCGTTTGCCGGCGCGGGTGTAGCGCCAGCCTATCTGCCATTCGTAGGGAAGTTTCAAGCGAATCCTTTTGCGTCTTCGTTGCGCTCCGGCGCCGTATCGACCCTGGGGCCAGTGCGCCGGACGGCCGGAGAATATCGTGCCGGGTTGGGCGGCGATCAACCGCGAAGTTTGCCACACTGGCGGCGGGTCACGGATATTCGACGGAGTTCCCCGTGAACTTTCCCGCGTGAGAACCGCAGCCCCCGGGAGGCGTTTGCCCGCCCTCTGCTTCGAGCCGCAATTCGCCCACAAGTGCCGCAGCACCAGCATAACGGGTCGAGGCGATGCCGTTGCGGCACGCCCGAGGGCCGCCCGGCGCACGTAGCGCCGAAGTACAATGCGCACCATCATGCCCGCCGACCGACTCCATTTCCTCGTCCCCTTTGCCTTGCCGTCCGCCGCGGCCGCCTCCACCGCGCTCGCGGGCCTCGAATACCCGGCGCTCGCGAAACTGGTTGCGCGCGCGACACTCGGCGAGCAGGTGATCGGCGAGGACTTCCAGCGTACGCTGCCGCACGAGCGCTGGGTCGCGCGCCAGTTCGGCGCGCTCGGTCCGGCGAGCGCGAACCGCGCAAACTCCGCGCCGGCCGCCGACGACGAAGCGCCGCTTGCGCCTTACATGCTGCTCGCCGATGGCGGCACGCCCGGCGACGCCACCTGGGCGTGCGTGCAGCCCGTGCACGTGCGCATCGCGCACGATCATCTGGTGCTGATCGACCCCGCCTCGCTCGAACTCGCCGACGCCGACGCCGCCACGCTCTACACTGTCGCCCGCCCGCTGATCGAAGAACTGGGCGTGCGCATCGAGGCGCCGACGCCGCAGCGCTGGTATCTCTCGTCGGAAGCGTTCGGCACGCTCGCGGGCGCGTCGCCCTTGCGCGCGAGCGGCCGCAACATCGAGATCTGGCTGCCGCGCGAGGCCCATTCGGGCCAGCGTTCGCGCGCCTGGATGAAGGTGCAGAACGAAGTGCAGATGGCGTGGTTCGAGCATCCCGTGAACGAGGCCCGCGAAGCGCGCGGTCTGCCCGCCGTCAATTCGATCTGGTTCCACGCCCAGGGCGCGCTGCGCACCGTCACGAGCCCCTATGCGCGCGTGCGCTCCGATGCGGCCGCCACGCGCGGCCTGGCGCTCGCCGCGAAGGCGCAAGTCGATGCCGCGCCCGCGAACTTTGCCGCGCTCGCAGCCGCGCTCAACAACGGTTCGGGCACGGGCGCGACGCTCGTCGAGCTCGATCCGTTCTCGGCGGCCTTCATCCAGCAGGACTGGGGTCGCTGGAACGCCGCGTTCGCTCAACTTGAGCGCGACTGGTTCGCGCCGGCGCTCACGGCGCTGCAAACGGGCGCGCTCGCCGCGCTCGATCTCACGCTATGCGGCGACACGGGCTCGGTCACGCTGTCCATCACGCGCGGCGATTTGCGCAAGTTCTGGCGACGCCGCCTGTTCGCGTCGCTTTTTATCGAATGATTCCCGAATGACTTCTTTTTTCCGCGCTCACGCATGACCCGAATCGTCACCCGTGCCTGCTCGCCCGCCGACACCGAAGCGCTCGTGCGCCACGGCCTGCATCCGGTGCTCGCGCGCCTCTACGCCTCGCGCGGCGTTTGCCAGCCCGACGAGATCGAAACCGGCCTCGCGCGCCTCATTCCGCCCACCGGCATGAAGGGCCTCGACGAGGCCGCCGAACTGCTCGCCGACGCGCTCGAAGCCGAGTGCCGCATGCTCGTGGTCGCCGACTACGATTGCGACGGCGCGACGGCCTGCGCCGTGGCCGTGCGCGGCCTGCGCATGTTCGGCGCGCAGATCGACTACTTGGTGCCGAACCGTTTCGAGTATGGCTACGGCCTCACGCCCGAGATCGTCGCACTCGCCGCGCAACGCAAGGGCGGTCCACCCGACGTCCTGATCACGGTGGACAACGGCATCGCCAGCGTGGAAGGCGTCGAAGCCGCGAACGAACTCGGCATCGAGGTGCTCGTCACCGACCACCACTTGCCCGGCGAGACGCTCCCCGACGCGCGCGCCATCGTCAATCCGAACCAGCCGGGCTGCGAGTTTCCGAGCAAGTGCATCGCGGGCGTGGGCGTGATGTTCTACACGTTGCTCGCGCTGCGTGCGGAGCTGCGCAGGCGCGGCGCGTTCAGCGACGGCAAGCCCGAGCCGCGTCTCGACGGCCTGCTCGATCTCGTCGCGCTCGGCACCGTCGCCGACGTCGTGAAGCTCGACTGCAATAACCGCGTGCTCGTCGCGCAAGGCTTGCAGCGCGTGCGCAACGGCCGCATGCAGCCGGGGATCGCCGCGCTCTTTCGCGCGGCGGGCCGCGACGCGAAAACCGCGTCGGGCTTCGACTTCGGCTTCGCGCTCGGCCCCCGCCTGAATGCGGCCGGCCGGCTCTCGGACATGTCGCTCGGCATCGAGTGCCTGACCACCGACGACGTGGGCCGCGCCTGGGAGCTTGCGCAGCAGCTCGACGGCATGAACCGCGAACGCCGCGAGATCGAAGCCGGCATGCAGCAGCAGGCGCTCGCCGATCTCGCCGACGTCGATCCGCAAGGCAAGGCCACGCTCACGCTGTTCAACGAAAGCTGGCACCAGGGTGTGATCGGCATCGTCGCGGGACGGCTCAAGGAGCGCTTTCACCGCCCCTCGTTCACCTTCGCGCCTGCCGACGACGACGGCGAGCTCGTGAAGGGCTCGGGCCGTTCGATCCCCGGTTTCCATCTGCGCGACGCGGTCGATCTGATCAGCAAGCGCGAGCCCGGTCTGATCCAGAAGTTCGGCGGCCACGCGATGGCCGCGGGCATGACGATCGCCGCCGCCGACGTGCCGCGCTTTGCCGCCGCCTTCGAGCGCGTGGGCCGCGAGTGGCTCACCGAAGAGGCGCTCGCGCGCACCGTCGAAACTGACGGCGATCTCGAAGACGCCTACTTCACGCCCGATTTCGTCGAGATGCTCGATGCCGCCGTGTGGGGCCAGGGCTTCCCGGCGCCCGTGTTTTCGGGGGAATTCGAGGTGGCCTCGCAGGCGCTCGTGAAGGACAAGCACCTCAAACTGCAACTGCTGCGCGGGCGCCAGCGCTTCAACGCGATCTGGTTCAACCACACCGAATCGCTGCCGCAGCACACCACGGTCGCCTACCGGCTCGTGCGCGACACCTGGAATGGCGTGTCGCGCGTGCAGCTCGTGGTTGAGCACGCTGCGCTCTAAGCGCGCCTTGAACTGCACGTTGCACTGAAAAGCGCGGGCCGCCGGAAGCGCCCGCGCCGCCCTTGATCCGGGTCCAATCGGCTATAATTCAATGTTTTACACGCCGGATCACGATACAAATGGAAGCGGAACGTCTCAACGCGATCGAAGCCCTTTTGGCGGACCTGCGCACGCGCGCGGGCGAGCTACGGGGGTATCTTTGACTACGACGTAAAAGCCCGACGGCTCGTCGAAGTCAACAGCGAACTCGAAGACCCCAACGTCTGGAACGACTCCAAGCACGCCCAGGGTCTCGGCAAGGAAAAGAAACTGCTCGAGGGCGTGGTGCACGTGCTCGACGGCATCGAGAACGACACGCGCGACACCCAGGATCTCTTCGAAATGGCGCGCGAAGAAGGCGATGAGGACACGCTCGTCGCCATCGAGTCCGACGCTCACGCGATCGAAGCGCGCGTAGCCGACGTCGAATTCCGCCGCATGTTCGCGAATCCGGCCGATCCGAACAACGCGTTCATCGACATCCAGGCCGGCGCCGGCGGCACCGAGGCCTGCGACTGGGCGTCCATGCTGCTGCGCCAGTACGTGCGCTACTGCGAACGCAAGGGCTTCAAGACCGAAGTGCTCGAAGAGTCCGAAGGCGACGTGGCCGGCATCAAGAGCGCGACGATCAAGGTCGAAGGCGAATACGCCTACGGCTTCCTGCGGACCGAAACCGGCATTCACCGCCTCGTGCGCAAGTCGCCGTTCGACTCGTCGGGCGGGCGTCATACGTCGTTCTCGTCGGTGTTCGTGTATCCGGAGATCGACGACTCGTTCGAGATCGAAGTCAATCCGGCCGATCTGCGCATCGACACGTACCGCGCTTCGGGCGCGGGCGGTCAGCACATCAACAAGACCGACTCCGCCGTGCGTATCACGCACGTCCCGTCGGGCATCGTCGTGCAGTGCCAGAACGACCGCTCGCAGCACCGCAACCGCGCCGAAGCCATGGCCATGCTGAAGTCGCGCCTGTACGAAGCCGAGATGCGCAAGCGCCAGTCGGAACAGGACAAGCTCGAAGCGGGCAAGTCGGACGTGGGCTGGGGCCACCAGATCCGCTCCTACGTGCTCGACAACAGCCGCATCAAGGACCTGCGCACCAACGTCGAAATCAGCAACACCAAGGCCGTGCTCGACGGCGATCTCGACGCCTTCATCAGCGCGAGCCTGAAACAGGGCGTGTAAGCTTGCCGCACGCCACGGGCGCAGCAGTTAACCGCATGCCGCCCTCTCCTGCTGCGCCGCCCGCTTCGAGCGAGGCGCGCGACGCGCAGCAGGAACCGAAGTCCACTTATCTGCGCGCGATGCGCGCGGTGTCCCGCGAAGGACCATGCCGGGGCCGCAGCCCCGAAAACTCGCCGAAACACCTGCGAATCAAAGAACTCCGAGCCATCATGACCGAACCGACCCAGCAGAACGCGCCCAGCGCCGCGCCCGAACTCGACGACAACCAGATCATCGCCGAGCGCCGCGAGAAACTGCGCGCGCTGCGCGAGGCAGGCGTCGCCTATCCGAACGACTTCCGCCCCACCCACCACGCCGCCGACCTGGCGCGCGATTACGCCGACACCGACAAGGACGCGCTCGAGGCCAATCCGCTCGAAGTGGCGATCGCCGGCCGCATGATGCTCAAGCGCGTGATGGGCAAGGCGAGCTTTGCCACGGTGCGCGACGGCTCGGGCCAGATCCAGTTCTTCATCACGCCCGCCGACGTGGGCGAGGCCACCTACGACGCGTTCAAGAAGTGGGACCTCGGTGACATCGTCGCGGCCAAGGGCGTGCTGTTCCGCACCAACAAGGGCGAGCTTTCGGTGCGCTGCACGGAATTGCGTCTGCTCTCGAAGGCGCTGCGCCCGCTGCCCGACAAGTTCCACGGCCTCGCCGACCAGGAAATGCGCTATCGCCAGCGCTATGTCGACCTGATCGTCACGCCGGAAGCGCGTCAGACCTTCCAGGCGCGCACCAAGGCGATTTCCTCGGTGCGCCGCTTCATGGCCGACTCGGGCTTCATGGAAGTCGAAACGCCGATGCTGCACCCAATCCCGGGCGGCGCGGCCGCCAAGCCGTTCGTCACGCACCACAACGCGCTCGACATGCAGATGTTCATGCGCATCGCGCCCGAGCTGTATCTGAAGCGCCTGATCGTGGGCGGCTTCGAACGCGTGTTCGAGATCAACCGGAACTTCCGTAACGAAGGCGTTTCGCCGCGTCACAATCCGGAATTCACGATGATGGAGTTCTACGCTGCGTACACCGACTACGCATGGCTCATGGACTTCACCGAGCAGCTGATCCGCCAAGCCGCCATCGACGCGAGCGGCACCGCCGTGCTGACGTATCAGGGCCGTGAACTCGACCTCTCGAAGCCGTTCCATCGCTTGACGATCGTGCAGGCGATCCAGAAGTACGCGCCGCAATACACGAACGAGCAGCTTGCCGACGCCGTTTTCCTGCGCACGGAACTCAAGAAGTTCGGCGTGGACGCGAACCAGCCGGCCTTCCTGAACGCAGGCGTGGGCTCGCTGCAACTGGCGCTCTTCGAAGAGACGGCCGAGTCGCAGCTGTGGGAACCGACCTACATCATCGACTACCCCGTCGAAGTCTCGCCGCTCGCGCGCGCCTCGGACACGCTGCCGGGCATCACCGAGCGCTTCGAACTGTTCATCACGGGCCGCGAGATCGCCAACGGCTTCTCGGAGCTGAACGATCCGGAAGACCAGGCCGCGCGCTTCAAGAAGCAGGTCGAGCAAAAGGACGCCGGCGACGAAGAAGCGATGTTCTATGACGCCGATTACATCCGCGCGCTCGAATACGGCATGCCTCCGACGGGCGGCTGCGGCATCGGCATCGACCGTCTGATCATGCTGCTCACGGACAGCGCAAGCATCCGCGACGTGATCCTGTTCCCGCACCTGCGCCGCGAAGACTGAGCAGACCCCTGCCTGACATGACGGGGCGCATGCGGTTGACACCGTATGCGCCCCCTTTCTTTGGGGCCTTTCAGCGCATGCGTTTGTAACCATCGGTAAAATCTGCCGGCGAGCGCAGCGGCCGGGACGGGTACGTCGATTGCGCCCTCGTGGAAAACCGCGCTGTGCAACGCTGCCCGACGATCACGCCCTCGGCGTCTGCCCGCACCCATCGCGCGGGGTTACAAAATGAAACGCTCAGAGACCTGGATTGGCTCAAACTGGGTCTCACAAGAGAGCCAACTCTGCCAAAGACGGAGCCTGTCATGAACACAACCGATCCGACCACACCGAAACGCCGCCTCCATCCGCTGATCGCAACCGCGGCGGCAGCCGTCATCGTCGCGAGCCTTGCGGCCACAGCGGCCATCACCGGCGTTTTCCCGAAAGCTTCCAGCACCGCCGAACAGAGCGCCCAGGTTCAGACGGGTCAGACGGCCATGACGGCCATGACGGCTTCACAGCCGCAGGTGGTCGACTCGACGAAGCCGGTGCAGGCCTCGCAATATGCGCAGAACGGGCAGAATGCGCCCGCCGAGCCGCAAGAGGCGCCGGCACAGCCTGAACAGCAGGCGGCCGTGCCCGTCGCCCCGGCGCAGCAACAGTATGGTCAGCAGCCTGTCCAGCCGGCGCAACCTGCGCAGCAGCAATACGCCCAGGAAGCGCCGCCGGCCCACCCCGCTTGTTCGACTTGTGGCACGGTCGTCGCGATTTCCGAGGTCAAGCATGAAGGCCACGGCACCGGTATCGGCGCAGTCGGCGGCGCGGTAGCCGGTGGCGTGGTCGGCAACCAGTTCGGCTCGGGTAACGGCCGTACGGCCATGACGCTGCTCGGCGCACTGGGTGGCGGCTTCGCCGGCAACTCGGTCGAAAAACACCTGCGCAGCACGACCAGTTATTCGGTGCGCGTGCGCATGGAGAACGGCAAGATGCGCTACTTCACGTATCACGAAGCGCCGCCGTTCCAGCAAGGCGAGCGCGTGCGTGTCGAGAACGGCACGCTCGTCGCGGGATGATTGCACTCACGCTGGCCGCGCAATAAAAAAGGCGATTTGCCGCACTGGCAAATCGCCTTTTTCTCGTCTGCCTGCCGGGCGTACCGGGAATCAGTAGTCCGCGTCTTCGATCCACGCGGCCTGGATCGCTTCGAGAATCTTCTCGTTCGAGCGCTCGGGGTCGTCGTCGAAACCGTCGAGCTGGGTGATCCAGCGGTGCAGATCGGTGAAGCGCACGTACTGCGGATCCACTTCGGGATGGGTGTCCGTCAAGGCCATCGCGATGTCCTGCGTATCGGTCCATTTCATGGCTGCGCGCTCCTCCTGGTGTTCAGTGGCTCAGTGGTTTTCTTTCGCGTGGTTGATCGAGTAACGCGGAATCTCGACCACCAGGTCGTCGTTCTCCGGCACGATGGCCTGACACGACAGCCGCGACGTCGGCTCGAGGCCCCACGCCTTGTCGAGGAGATCGTCTTCGTCTTCCTCGGAAGGCACGAGCGCATCGAAACCTTCGCGCACGATCACGTGGCAGGTCGTGCAGGCGCACGACTTTTCGCATGCGTGCTCGATTTCGATACCGTGTTCGAGCAGCGCGTCGCACACGCTCTCGCCCGGTTTGGCGTCGATGACCGCGCCTTCAGGGCACAGTTCGACATGGGGCAGCACCACGATTTGAGGCATTGTGATTTCCGTATCCAATAACTTTCATATCGGGCGCATGCCCCGCCTCCGACGGCGGCATGTGCCCATTCTACTGTCGGTGCGCGCTCAGCCACATCGGGAAAGCACGCACGCGTGCGCCGTTTGCTAACGACGCATTCGCCTTTAAGCTGTTGAGGCTGCAGGCGCGCTCCTGGCCGAGCTTTTAGCCGATCTCGTCGAGCTTCTTGCCCGCCAGCGCGCGCTTGATGCCCTTGTCCATCCGGCGCGCGGCAAACTCGTCGGTGCCTTCGGACAATGCCTTGGTGGCGGCTTCGATCGCACCAGCGTCCTCGCCCTGCGCCACTTGTGCGAGCGCGGCGATCAGCGCATCGACTTGCGCGCGCTCGGCGTCGTCGAGCAATTCGCCATCGGCGCCCAAAGCGGCGTTCGTCGCTTCGATGATGCGTTGCGCCTCGACCTGTGCCTCGCGCAGCGCGCGGGCGCGCATGTCGACCTCGGCGGTCTTGAAGCTGTCTTCGAGCATGCGGGCCACGTCGTCGTCGGCAAGGCCGTACGACGGCTTCACCACCACCGAGGCTTCCACGCCCGAGAGCTGCTCGCGCGCGAACACGGACAAGAGACCGTCCGCATCCACCTGGTAAGTCACGCGAATGCGCGCCGCGCCCGCCGCCATCGGCGGAATGCCGCGCAGCTCGAAACGGGCGAGCGAGCGGCAGTCGGCGACGAGCTCGCGCTCGCCCTGCACGACGTGAATCGCCATGGCCGTCTGGCCGTCCTTGAAGGTCGTGAAGTCCTGCGCACGCGCGACCGGAATGGTCGAATTGCGCGGGATGATCTTCTCGACGAGGCCACCCATCGTCTCCACGCCGAGCGACAGCGGAATGACGTCGAGCAGCAGCCAGTCGTCTTCGCCGCCGCGGTTGCCCGCCAGCAGGTCGGCCTGGATCGCAGCGCCCAGCGCGACGACCTGATCGGGGTCCAGATTCGTGAGCGGCGCCTGGCCGAAGTGCTGCTCCACGGCGCGGCGAATCACGGGCATGCGCGTCGCGCCGCCGACCAGCACCACGCCCTTCACGTCCTTCGCCGCCACCTTCGCGTCGCGCAGCGCCTTCTTCGTCGGCGTGAGCGTGCGCTGCACGAGCGCTTGCGTGAGCGCTTCGAAGCGCGGCTCGTCGATCGTCAGCGCGATCTGCCGGCCGCTCGACAGCGTTGCCTCGATGCGCGCTTCGGGCGCCGACGAGAGCGCTTCCTTCGCATCGCGCACGCGGTCGAGCAACAGGCGCACGTCTTCGGGCGCGAGCGCCGCGCGCTCGATGCCGGACTGCTCCAGCGCCCAGGCAAAGAGCGCATGGTCGAAATCGTCGCCGCCGAGCGCCGAATCGCCGCCGGCCGCCAGCACTTCGAACACGCCCTTCGTGAGCTTGAGGATCGACAGGTCGAAGGTGCCGCCGCCGAGGTCGTAGACCGCGTAGAGGCCTTCGGCGCCGTTGTCGAGCCCGTACGCGATCGCCGCCGCGGTCGGCTCGTTGAGCAGACGCAGCACGTTCAGGCCGGCGAGACGCGCGGCGTCCTTGGTCGCCTGGCGCTGCGCTTCGTCGAAATACGCCGGCACCGTGATGACGGCGCCGACGAGTTCGTCGCCGAGCGTGTCTTCGGCGCGCTGGCGCAGCGTCGCGAGAATTTCCGCCGAGACTTCGACGGGGCTCTTCACGCCGTCGATCGTCTGGATTTGCACCATGCCCGGCGCGTCGACGAAGTCGTACGGCGCGTTGGCCGCGCCTTCGACCTCGGACTTGCCGCGGCCCATGAAGCGCTTGACCGACACGATCGTGTTACGCGGGTCGGTCGCGGCTTGCGCCTTCGCCGTGCGGCCGATGCGGCGGCCGCCGTTCGCGAGATAGCGCACGACGGAGGGCAGCAGCACGTGCCCGTCTTCGTCGGGCAGCACGTCGGGCACGCCGCTGCGCACCGCGGCGACCAGCGAGTTCGTCGTGCCGAGGTCGATGCCGACGGCGAGTCGCCGCTGATGCGGCGCCGGCGCCATGCCGGGTTCGGAGATTTGCAGTAAGGCCATCTGTGTGATCTGCTTTTTAACCTGATGGGCGCCAGGCGCCCGATATGCGTTTGCGCGCCCGGTTTCAGCCTTCGAGCCGCTCGATCTGCGAGTCGATTTCGCCCGCCACGCGCTCGATGAACATGAGCTGGCGCACCGCCTCGGCTGCGGGCTGATTCGAGCCGCTGTCGAGCAGCGCCGCGAGCTTCGTGAAGCGCACGCGTTCGTCGTCGCGCAGCTCGCCCGCGAGTGCGTCGAGCGCATCGACGTTCTTCGCGCCGACCGCGTCTTCGATCGCCTCGCGCCACTCCATCTGCTGCATGAGGAACGCGGGCTCCATCGCGGTATTGTTCTCCGCGCCAACGTCGATGCCGCGCAGATGCAGCAGATACTTCGCGCGCTTGAGCGGATCGCGCAGCGTCTGATACGCCTCGTTCGTACGCGTGGCCCATTGCATGGCGATGCGCTTTTGCGCTTCGCCGGCCGCGGCGAAGCGGTCGGGATGCACCTGCGCCTGCACCGTGCGGTAGGCATGGTCGAGCGCGTTCGCATCGATCGCGAACTGCTCGGGCAGGCCGAACAGCACGAAGTGGCTGTCGGAGAGCGACCGGGAAGGCGTGGAAGGCGTGTTCATCGGCTGGAACGTTCTTGTGGAGCTGTGAAGGGCTGAGAGGGCCAACCAGCGGGCCGTCAAAATCAAAAAGGCGGCACAGGCCGCCTTTTCACCGCTCGACGCGGGCTCAAACGCGGAAGGACTCGCCGCAGCCGCACTCGTCCTTCACGTTCGGGTTGTTGAACCGGAAGCCCTCGTTCAGGCCTTCACGCACGAAGTCGAGCTGCGTGCCGTCGATATAGGCGAGACTCTTCGGGTCGACGATGACCTTCACGCCGTGGCTCTCGAAGACGTTGTCCTCGGGCGCGAGTTCGTCGACGTACTCGAGCTTGTACGCGAGGCCCGAGCAGCCCGTCGTGCGCACGCCAAGACGCAGGCCCACGCCCTTGCCGCGACGGGTCAGGTACTTTTGCACGTGCTGTGCCGCTTTTTCAGTCAACGTAATTGCCATAGCATCTTCGCCGCGCCTCGCGCCGCCAGTTGGGCTCTCGCCTTCCCTCGCGTCGCGACGCAACCCTGCTGCATCCAGAATCGTTAGTCCAGAGCACCGAACTTTCCGGCCCGGCGCCGTCCTGCATCTACTACGCCGCAGCGCTGCGCTTTACGCCGCGTCGGCCTTCGCTTCGGTCGTGTGACGCTGGCGATAGTCCGCAACCGCTGCCTTGATCGCGTCTTCCGCGAGAATCGAGCAGTGGATCTTCACCGGCGGCAGCGCCAGTTCTTCGGCGATCTGCGTGTTCTTGATGTCGAGCGCCTGGTCGAGCGTCTTGCCCTTCACCCACTCGGTCACGAGCGAACTCGACGCGATCGCCGAGCCGCAGCCGTAGGTCTTGAACTTCGCGTCTTCGATCACGCCGTCCGCGCCCACGCGGATCTGCAGCTTCATCACGTCGCCGCACGCCGGCGCGCCGACCATGCCGGTGCCCACTGCGTCGTCGTCCTTGGCGAACGAGCCGACGTTACGCGGGTTTTCGTAGTGGTCCAGAACCTTGTCGCTATATGCCATGATCACACTCCTTCAATTCGTGTTTGCCGCGCTGCACGCAGTTGACTGCTCTTGCGCTGCGGCCGGGTCGTTGTTCGCTGCTGACTTCGCCGCCTGGCTCAGTGCGCTGCCCACTGGATGGTCGACAGATCGATGCCGTCCTGATGCATTTCCCACAGCGGCGAAAGCTCGCGCAGCTTGGCGATCTTCGTCTTCAGCAGGTTGATCACGTAATCCACGTCCTGCTCCGTCGTGAAGCGGCCCACCGTGAAGCGGATCGAGCTGTGCGCCAGTTCGTCGTTGCGGCCGAGCGCGCGCAGCACGTACGACGGCTCGAGCGATGCGGACGTGCACGCCGAACCCGACGACACCGCCACGTCCTTCACCGCCATGATCAGCGACTCGCCTTCGACGAAGTTGAAGCTGATGTTCAGGTTGTGCGGGACACGCTGTTCCATGTCGCCGTTCACGTAGGTTTCTTCGATTTCCTTCAGGCCGCGCAGGAGCTTGTCGCGCAGCATGCGCACGCGCTCGTTTTCCGTGGCCATCTCTTCACGCGCGATGCGGAACGCTTCGCCCATGCCGACGATCTGGTGCGTGGCCAGCGTGCCCGAGCGCATGCCGCGCTCATGGCCGCCGCCGTGCATCTGCGCTTCGATGCGCACGCGCGGCTTGCGGCGCACGTACAGCGCGCCGATGCCCTTCGGGCCGTAGGTCTTGTGCGCCGAGAACGACATCAGGTCGACCTTGAGCTTTTGCAGGTCGATGGGCGCCTTGCCCGTCGATTGCGCAGCGTCGACGTGGAAAATGATGCCCTTTTCGCGGCAGATTTCGCCGATCGTCGCGATGTCCTGGATCACGCCGATCTCGTTGTTCACGTGCATGACGGAAACGAGGATCGTGTCGGGGCGCAGTGCGGCCTTGAACGCTTCGAGGTCGATCAGGCCGTCGTCCTTGACGTCCAGATACGTGACTTCGTAGCCTTCGCGCTCGAGTTCGCGGCAGGTGTCGAGCACGGCCTTGTGCTCGGTCTTCACCGTGATGATGTGCTTACCCTTGCTCTTGTAGAAGTGCGCGGCACCCTTGATCGCGAGGTTGTCCGATTCGGTCGCGCCGGAGGTCCAGATGATTTCGCGCGGGTCGGCGTTGACGAGCGCGGCGACCTGCTCGCGCGCTTCCTCGACGGCGCGCTCCGCATCCCAGCCATAGGCGTGGCTGCGCGACGCCGGATTGCCGAACTGCTCGCGCAGATACGGAATCATCTTGTCCACCACGCGCGGGTCGACGGGGGTCGTCGCGCTGTAGTCCATGTAAATGGGCAGGTGGGGAATGTCGTTATTCATCTATCGCTCCGGGGAATCTTGTGTGCTGCGCTGTACTGTGTATTGCCAACTGCGGCTTTCTGGCGGCGCTCGAAGGACTTACGAGCCAGCCATGTTGAAGATCGAGTTCGGACCCAGCGGCATCGCCCTGACCGGCTCCACCGCCGGCGCCTCGGTGCGGCGATCGCGCAGGACGGCGGGCGCGGCGCCTTCGCGGGCGCGCTGCTTGTCCACCAGATCCTTGAGCGACACCGAATCGAGGTACTCGACCATTTTCTGGTTCAGCGTCGACCAGAGTTCGTGCGTCATGCAGTGGCCGTCGTGCTGCTTGGTGCCCTCGCAGGCGCCCTTGCCGCCGCACTGGGTGGCGTCGAGCGGCTCGTCCACGGCGATGATGATGTCCGCGACCGTGACGTCCTCCGCGCGGCGCGCGAGGTTGTACCCGCCGCCCGGCCCACGGACCGATTCGACGATTTCATGACGGCGCAGCTTGCCGAACAGCTGTTCGAGGTACGACAGCGAGATGTGCTGCCGCTGGCTGATACCCGCAAGCGTCACCGGACCCTGCTCCTGGCGCAGTGCCAGGTCAATCATCGCCGTGACGGCGAAACGGCCTTTGGTGGTGAGTCTCATGATGTATGGGAACCGCAATTCTCGACAATTTTCGTCAAGTATAAATACATGACTAGTTTAGTCAAGTATCAACGTCGCGATCTGGGTTATTAGGTGCGCAGCGAATCGCAAAAAACGGCGAGATTTCCACGTTCGGCGGATTCGCGCCGCACATCTCAATCCGCCAGTTGCGGACGCAACGCGGCAAGCAGGCCCGCGCAGGCGGCCTCGCATTGATCGAGCACCGTTTCGAAGCCCGCGTCGCCGCCGAAATAGGGATCGACCACCACGCGCGTTTCGGCCTGCGGCGCGAATTCCATCAGCAGGCGGATCTTGTCGCGCTCGCCCGCCGGGCAGACGCCCTGAAGCGCGGTGACGTTGGCGTCGTCCATCGCCACGATCAGGTCGAAACGGCGAAAATCGTCGGCGGCGATCTGCCTGGCGCGCAACGCCGCGAGCGCGTAGCCGCGCAGACCGCCCGCGCGCTGGGCGCGCTCGTCCGGCGCCTCGCCGATATGCCAGTCACCCGTGCCTGCCGAATCGATCTCGACGCGCCCGGCCAGCCCCGCCTCGTCGACGAGACGCAGCATCACGGCCTCGGCCGTGGGCGAGCGGCAGATATTGCCAAGACAAACGAAGCAGACGGAAACCTTTTTCATTCGTGGGGGCTGGGCAGCGAGAGGCGTTCAGCGCGCGAGGGCGAATCTCAAATTATACAAAGCGCACGAGGTACACGCTGCGCGGCGCGTTGGCGCCAGCGCGATCCTCAGATCGCGTTCGAGCGCGGCAGCGTCGCGATGCCGTTCATCGCCTTCACCGGCGTCTTGCCTTCGCTGCCCACGAGACCATAAGACACGGCGCGCGCGAGTTCTGCCGTAACCTGATCGGCGGCGAGCGGCATTTGCTGCTCGGCGGTCTTCCATGCATGGATCCATGCGATCACCGCGAGCGGCACGATCAGCGCCAGCGGCCAGTACACCGTTATTTTCTTTCTCATGATGCGACTCTCTATCGACTGTGAAGCGACAGGTGCGGACGCACTATCGCCAGTCGAGATGATATAGAGAGTCGCAATCAGGAAAAACCCGGTCCGGACGAACACACTGTTGCGCCAGCTTAAATAGTCGGCAACCTGGACTTGACCGATCTGGGAGTGTCAGGCCTGTTCGGGGCGCCTTGTCGTGTCCAGATGCGTGTGCCGTGCCGCGTACAACTCGCGAAACGTGCGCCCGACCGGTGCGGGCATGTCGCGTCCGTTGGTCCAGCCGCGCGCGAATGGCAGCTTGCGAATGAGCCTTGTCTGCCCGCCCATGCGCTCGAGTATCCGCACCCCGAGTTTGGTGAGCAGCGCGTACGCGGTTGGGTGTAGCGCGAGCCAGCCCCAGGCTGCCAGCGCCGCGCGCTCGCGCCACGGACGCAGATGCCGCTCCGTCTGCTTCTCGCGCAGTTTGCGCAGCAGGTCCGAAAGCGGGATGCCCACCGGGCAGACGCTATTGCATTCGCCACACAGCGTAGCGGCCTGCGGCAGATCGAGTGTCTTTTCGATGCCGACGTAGCCTGGCGTGAGCACAGAGCCCATCGGACCGGGGTAGACCCAGCCATACGCGTGGCCGCCCACCTTCTGATAGACCGGGCAGTGGTTCATACACGCCCCGCAACGGATGCAGCGCAGCATCTCCTGAAATTCGCCGCCGATCAGGCCGGTGCGGCCGCCGTCCACGAGCACGACGTACATGTGCTCGGGGCCGTCCTGGTCCTCGGGTCCGCGCGGGCCCGTGAGAACCGAGAAGTAGTTCGACGTGGCCTGCCCCGTTGCCGAACGCGGCAACAGACGCATCGCGGTGGCGAGGTCTTCGAGCGTAGGCAGCACCTTCTCGATGCCCGTCACCGCCACATGCACGCGCGGCATCACGGTGCACATGCCCTCGTTGCCCTCGTTGGTGACCAGCACGACCGAGCCGGTTTCCGCGACGAGGAAGTTGCCGCCCGTCACGCCCATGTCCGCCGAAAGAAAATGCGGGCGCAGGACTTCGCGCGCCTCGCGGGTCATGTCGGGGATTTCGGTCAGGCGCGGCTTGTCGTGCGTCTTCGCGAAGAGATCGGCGATCTCGTCCTTGTCCTTGTGGACGACCGGCGCAATGATGTGGCTCGGCGGCTCGTTGTCGTTGATCTGCAGGATGTACTCGCCCAGATCGGTCTCGATGGACTGCACACCCATCTCCGCGAGCACCGTATTGAGCCGCATCTCCTCCGAGACCATCGACTTGGTCTTGATGACCTTGCGCACGTCGTGGCGCCGCGCGATGTCCGCGACCAGCTTCGCCGCATCTTGCGCCGTTTCCGCGTACAGGACGGTCACGCCGCGCCGCGTCGCCTCGGTCTCGAACTGCTCGAGCCAGACGTCGAGATTTTCGAGTGCACGGTTGCGCCGCGCCTTGAGTGCCGCGCGCGTGGCGGGGAAATCGATCGCGGTGATCGCCTCGGCGCGCGCCGAGACGAACTTGGTCGAGAGCTTCTTGAGGTTGTGCTGCAGACGCTGATCGGCCAGCTTCTGACCGGCGCGCGCCTTGAACTGCATCGATTGGACTTGCATGGCGTGAGGGCGAGGTTGAGCGATGTTCGGCGAGGTCTGGGGCTGAGTTTTGCGTCTAGATGCACTTGCCGTGCGAAACGAGCGGCGGCAGCCGGCGGCGCGTCACACGTCGCCGGCCAGTACTTGCGCAATGTGCAGCACGCGCGTGGCGGTGTCGCCGGTGCGGCGCAAACGCCCTTCGATATTCAACATGCAGCCGAGATCGCCGAGCACCACCGCGCCGGTGCCGCTCGCCTGAACATTCGCGCATTTCTCGTCTGCAATGGCCGTCGAGATGTCGCCATACTTCACCGCAAAGGTGCCGCCGAAGCCGCAGCAGTGCTCGCAGTCCTTCATCTCGCGCACTTCGATGCCGCGCTGGGCGAGCAGCGCGCGCGGCTGCGCCTTGACCCCAAGTTCACGCAGCCCCGAACACGAGTCGTGATACGTCACCGGCCCGCTGAACTCCCCTTGCGGCAGCGTGATCTTTGCGACGTTCACGAGGAAATCCGTGAGTTCGTAGACGCGCTCGCGCAACTTGCCATAGCGCGCCATCAATTCCGGGTCGTCGCGAAACAGATCGCCGTAGTGCACGCGGATCATCCCGCCGCACGAACCCGAAGGGACGACGAGATAGTCGAACTGCTCGAATTCGCGCAGCGTCTTTTCCGCGAGATCGCGCGCAATGGCGCGCTCGCCGGAGTTGTAGGCCGGCTGGCCGCAGCAGGTTTGCGCGGACGGCACGACCACTTCATAGCCCGCCTCTTCGAGCAATTTGAGCGTCGAAAAACCAATTTCCGGACGCATCGTGTCGATGAGGCAGGTGACGAACAAGCCGACTCGCATGGGGACTCCTCGTGAAAACCGTCCCCGATTATCCGCTGTTTCGCCGCCGGGGACCAACGCCGGTCGGCATCGCCCTCGCCGGCCGCCCGCGATGCCGCAGTGCAGCGCGAGCCTTGGTCCTGGCGCTTACTTCTTTCACAATACGAGATACAATGCATTTTCCGCCTCACGCGTCAAACGAATCTGAACTCATGAGCGACACCCATCCAGATCCGAAGACCTCGATTCAGGTGATCGAGCGCATGATGCGCCTGCTGGACGCGCTGGCCGCGCACAGCGACCCTGTCAGCCTGAAGGAGCTTGCGCAGCGCACCGAACTGCATCCTTCGACTGCGCACCGCATCCTGAACGATATGGTGAGTTGCCGTCTCGTCGACCGCTCCGATCCCGGCACTTACCGGCTCGGCATGCGGTTGCTCGAACTCGGCAACCTCGTGAAAGCGCGGCTTTCGGTACGTGACGCGGCGCTTACGCCGATGCGCGAACTGCACCGTCTCACGGGCCAGACCGTCAACCTCTCCGTGCGTCAGGGCGACGAGATCGTCTATATCGAACGCGCCTATTCGGAGCGTTCGGGCATGCAGGTGGTGCGCGCCATTGGCGGCCGGGCTCCGCTGCACCTCACTTCGGTCGGCAAGCTCTTTCTTGCCGCCGACGAAGCGAACCGCGTGCGCGCGTACGCCACACGCACCGGCCTGTCGGGCCACACGCGCAACAGCATTACCGACCTCGGACGCCTCGAGCGCGAACTCGCTCACGTACGCCAGCAATTCTGCGCACGTGATAACGAAGAGCTCGAACTGGGCGTGCGCTGCATCGCTGCCGGCATCTACGACGACACCGGCAAGCTGGTGGCAGGTCTTTCGCTCTCGGCGCCCGCCGACCGCCTGCAGGATTCGTGGCTCGGCCAGTTGAGCAAGACGGCGCTGACGATTTCAGAGTCGCTCGGCTATCACCCGGAGCCTGCTGAAGGCAACGCGCAGCCCGCCTGAAGGCAGGGCGCAGCAGAATCGGGAAGAGCGCAGGCGTGCCCTCCGCTTTTTTTTGGCTTGCCGCGTGCCTCACGTATCGACATCGGACGAACGGCACTCACCAGAAAGCAAAACGCCCCGCAGTTGCGGGGCGTTTGTCGGGTAATTCCGAAAAAGCTGAGATCTAGGTCCCAGCGCCGCCTGCGTCGGCGCTCGTAATGCGCGGCTGCTGGTCGGCGCCGCCATTGTCGAGCCACGTGCGCACGCGCGTTGCATCCGCGAAGCGCGAGTACTTGCCGCTCGAATCGAGCAGGACCATGATCACCGGACGGTTGTGAATCGTCGTCTGCATGACTAGGCACTCACCCGCTTCGTTGATGAAGCCCGTCTTCTGCAGGCCGATGTCCCACGATGCATTGCGCACCAGCGCATTCGTGCTGTTGTAGGCAAGATTGCGCTTGCCCGTGAACACGTCGTAGCTGCGATCGGTCGAGAACTGGCGAATCATCGGGTACTGGTACGCCGCGTTCACCATCTTCACGAGGTCACGCGCGGTCGAGACGTTGCGGCTCGTAAGCCCCGTCGAATTCTCGAAGTGCGTATCGGTCATGCCGAGTTGCTTCGCCTTCGCGTTCATTGCCGCGATGAATGCCGGACGACCGCCCGGGTAATAGCGCGAGAGAGCCGCTGCCGCGCGGTTTTCCGACGCCATCAGCGCGATATGCAGCATGTCCTCGCGCGAGAGCACCGAGCCCACCGAAAGACGCGAGCCCGTGTTCTTCTCGTAGTCGCGGTCTTCGTCCGTGACTTCGATCGGTTCCGAGAGCGACGCCTTCGAGTCGAGCACGACCATCGCGGTCATGAGCTTCGAGATCGAGGCGATCGGCACGACGGCGTGCGAGTTCTTGTCGAACAGCGGCTCGAGGGTGTTCTGGTCGACCACGTACCCCACGCCCGAGCGCAGCATCAGCGAGTCGGGCGAATCGTGCAAACCGAACGCCTGACCGACGCTCGGCTGGCGCGGTTCGAACGCGACACGGCGCACCGCCGAGTGGTGGCGACCGTTCATCGTATAAGTGACGCGGCGTTTCCTGGCCACCGGACGCGCATCGTCTTCCTTGGCGGCGACGGTACGGGTTGCGCCCGCCTTCTTGCTGGCCCTGGCCGTTTCCGGCTCGGCCTTCGCAACCTTCTTGCTGGCTTTATTCACCTTGGCCGTTTTGGCCGGTGCAGCGTCTTGCGACGCAGCAAAGGCGCCCTCAGGCGCCACGAGCGTCGCACCGATCGCGACGGATACAGCAACCGACAATGCGGTGCTGATAACCGACGACGGCATCAGTGAGAACGACAGGAGCTTGTCGGATTTCATTGGTGTTCTTGATGGAGCGGCGGGATCGTTCGCCAAGTGTAGTAAAACCACGAAAAATTCGCAAATTGAAGCACTTATAGGCGCTCATTAAACCGAAGTATGACCTTCGATTGAGCAGGCCAATGCACTTCCCGCATTCGATGGAGTCAGACAATTGCCAAGCCACTCCTCTCGCCGCGACGCCGCTTGCTGAAAACGTTTGCGGCACACGCAAAATGCGCTTGCTGCGTTAACGGCGTTCGTCGTAGGAACTTGAACTGAGGAAAAAACAGGTGAGATTTGTCTGACTACCAGTGCCGCCGTGCCGCGCGACGCGCGTTCGACCGCAATGGATCATTAACGTTCCATCCAGGAATTCGGTGGACGCACCCAGGTGAAATCCTATAGGCGCTCTCACGCGATCCATGCCGCATCTTGCCAGAACCCGCCTTTGCGCGCTTGCCCCACCCTTCGCGCAGCCTCCTCCAACTCGCGGCGAACCCCGCGCAACGGGGCATTGGCGCGTTGTCGCGGTTGCGCCATGCGTGGGGCATAAGTGATTGTTTAATAATAAATTATCGACATTGTGCGACGCACCAAAAAGCCTTGACTTTCTTCTGGGGCATCCTAAAATCGAATCAATGTTGCGACGCACAAAGCGAGTGACAGAGCACCAGCGCCGTGCCACTTACTTCAGGCGACCCACGAAGGCCGCCGACATACAGGAGCGTAAACATGAGTCTGCTGACCCCTGAGCAATTCGCCGCTGCCCAGAAAGCCAACCTCGAAACGCTGTTCGGCCTCACCGGCAAGGCATTCGAAGGCGTGGAAAAGCTCGTCGAATTGAATCTTCAGGCCGTCCGCTCGAATCTGGCGGAATCGCAGGAACAGGCCCAGCGCGCACTGTCGGTGAAGGACGCGCAGGAATTCCTGGCCCTGCAAACGAGCTATGCCCAGCCGCTGACCGAAAAGCTGCTGTCGTACGGCCGTCATGTGTATGAAATCGCCTCGGCCACCCAGGCTGAGTTCGCGAAGGTCGCCGAAGCCCACTACGAAGAGCAGAACCGCAAGGTTCAATCGCTCGTCGACAACGTCGCGAAGAATGCGCCGGCCGGCTCGGAAACCGCAGTCGCCGTGATCAAGTCGGCCATCAACGCCGCCAACACGACCTACGAAACGGTCCACAAGGCGACGAAGCAAGCCGTGGAAATGGCGGAAAGCAACTTCAACGCCGCCACCGCTGCTGCGAGCAAGGCTGCGGCCCAGGCGTCGCGCTCGGCTGCCGCTTCGGCCTCGGCCAAGAAGACGGTCTGAAGGTTGTAGCTTGATCCGGTGCGTGCGCTGAAGCAGCGGCGCACCGGGCGCCGGGCCTGAACGCTCCGGCATGCCGCCCGGCATGTCACTTACCCGGTCGCCGACCGGGAATCTTTTTTACGCTCCGGCGCCTCTCGTAGCACATACCGCAGGACCCAAAAGCAAACGGCGCACCCCTCACGGAGTGCGCCGTTTCTTCATGCGCGCCGCAACGAGCCGCGCGGCACGAACTTACTTCTTCTTCTGCGGCGGCAGGTCGGTACAAACGCCTTCGTACAGCTCGGCGGCCATGCCGATCGACTCGCCCAGCGTCGGGTGCGGGTGAATCGTCTTGCCGATGTCGGTCGCATCCGCGCCCATTTCCACCGCGAGGCAGACTTCGCTGATGAGGTCGCCCGCGTTCAGGCCGACGATGCCGCCGCCGATCACGCGATGCGTCTCTTCGTCGAAGATCAGCTTCGTGAAGCCCTCGTCGCGGCCGTTGGCGATCGCGCGGCCCGAAGCGGCCCACGGGAACACCGCCTTGCCGTACTTGATGCCTTCGGCCTTGCACTGGTCTTCGGTCTTGCCGGCCCACGCCACTTCCGGATCGGTGTAAGCCACCGAAGGAATCTGCAGCGCGTCGAAGTACGCCTTCTCGCCGTGCGCCGCTTCCGCCGCCACGTGGCCTTCATGCACGGCCTTGTGCGCGAGCATCGGTTGGCCGACCACGTCGCCGATCGCGAAGATGTGCGGCACGTTGGTGCGCATCTGCTTGTCGACTTCGATGAAGCCGCGGTCCGTCACCGCTACGCCCGCCTTGTCCGCGCCGATCTTCTTGCCGTTGGGCGAGCGGCCCACGGCGACCAGCACGAGGTCGTAGCGTTGCGGCTCGGCCGGCGCCTTTTCGCCCTCGAACGACACATAGATGCCGTCGTCCTTCGCCTCGGCGTTCGTGGTTTTGGTCTTGAGCATGACGTTCGCGAAGCGCTTCGCGTTGTACTTCTCCCAGACCTTCACGAGATCGCGGTCCGCGCCGGCCATCAGGCCGTCGAGCATTTCCACGACGTCGATCTGCGCGCCGAGCGTCGCGTAGACGGTGGCCATTTCCAGACCGATGATGCCGCCGCCGATCACAAGCATCTTCTGCGGAATCTGACGCAGTTCCAGCGCGCCGGTCGAATCGACCACGCGCGGATCTTCCGGCATGAACGGCAGTTTCACGGCCTGCGAACCCGCAGCGATGATCGCCTGCTTGAACTTGACGATCTTCTTGCCGTTCTCGCCCACCACTTCCATGTGGTTCGGATCGAGGAACGCGCCCACGCCCGTCACGACTTCGACCTTGCGCGCCTTCGCCATGCCGGCGAGGCCGCCCGTCAGCTTCTTGACGACGCCCGACTTGAAGTCGCGCAGGCGGTCCAGGTCGATTTGCGGCTTGCCGAACGTGATGCCGTGCGAGCCGAGCGCTTCGGCTTCGTCGATCACGAGCGCCGTGTGCAGCAGCGCCTTCGACGGAATGCAGCCCACGTTCAGGCACACGCCGCCGAGCGTCGAATAACGCTCGACCAGCACGGTCTTCATGCCGAGGTCGGCGGAGCGGAACGCCGCCGAGTAGCCGCCGGGGCCCGCGCCGAGCACGAGCATGTCGCATTCGACATCGGCGCTGCCGCCGAAGCTGCCGGCTTGCGGGGCCGCGGTTTTCGAAACTTCTGCGGTCTTCGGTGCTTCAGCCGCCTTCGGTGCTTCGGCAGCCTTGGGCGCTTCAGCCTTCGGAGCCGGCGCCGCTGCGCCTTCCGACGCCTCGACCAGCGCGATCACCGTGCCCTGCGAAGCCTTGTCGCCGGCTTTGATCTTCACTTCCTTGACGGTGCCCGCGACGTCGCTGGGCACTTCCATCGTGGCCTTGTCCGACTCGAGCGAGAGCAGCGTCTGCTCCTTCTCGATGACATCGCCCGCCTTGATATTGACTTCGATGACGTCGATGTCCTTGAAGTCGCCGATATCCGGCACTTTCACTTCGACGAGACTCATGGTGTCCCCTACCCCTAAAGGATGACCGGCCGCGCCTGCCGCAGCGCGCACGTCGTGGACGTGCGGCGCGTTAGCGCGTGCCGGTCAAATCGGTTTTACAGAATCACGCGGCGGAAATCGCCGAGGATCGAAGCGAGGTACGCGTTGAAGCGCGCGGCCGCTGCACCGTCGATCACGCGGTGATCGTACGAGAGCGACAGCGGCAGCGTGAGGCGCGGCACGAACTGCTTGCCGTCCCACACCGGCTTCATCGCGCTCTTCGACAGGCCGAGGATCGCCACTTCCGGTGCGTTGATGATCGGCGTGAAATGCGTGCCGCCGATGCCGCCGAGCGACGAGATCGAGAAGCAGCCGCCTTGCATCTGGTCCGGCTTGAGCTTGCCTTCGCGCGCGAGCTTCGAGAGCTCGGCCATTTCCTTCGCGATGTCGACGAGGCCCTTCTTGTCCGCGTCGCGGATCACCGGAACGACGAGGCCGTTCGGCGTGTCGGCGGCAAAACCGATGTGGTAGTACTGCTTGAAGACGAGGTTGTCGCCGTCGAGGCTCGCATTGAACGCCGGGAACTTCTTGAGCGCCGCGACGCAGGCCTTGATGACGAACGCGAGCATCGTGAACTTCACGCCCGCCTTCTCGTTTTCCTTGTTCAACTGCACGCGCAGCGCTTCGAGTTCGGTGATGTCCGCTTCGTCGTTGTTCGTGACGTGCGGGATCATGACCCAGTTGCGGTGCAGGTTCGCGCCGGAGATCTTCTTGATACGCGACAGCGGCTGCGTGTCGATCGGGCCGAACTTCGTGAAGTCGACCTTCGGCCACGGCAGCAGGTTCAGGCCCGCGCCGCCCGCAGCCGGTGCGGCTGCGGCGCCGGCCGGCGCTGCGAGCGCGCCCGTCATCACGCCCTTCACGAACGCGGTGACGTCGTCCTGGGTGATGCGGCCCTTCGGACCCGTACCCGTGACACGGGCAACGTCCACGCCGAGTTCGCGCGCGAACTTGCGCACGGACGGCGAGGCATGGCTCGGTCGGCTCGAGCCGCCTTCGCCTGCCGGAATGATCGGCGCCTGCGCGAGTGCCGAAGGCGCTGCGGCGGCAGCCTTGGCCGGCGCTTGCTGGGGCGCGTCCGACGGCTCTTCGACGTGCTTCGCAGCCGGTGCGGCGGCGGGTGCCACGGCGCCTTCTGCTTCGACGACGACGATCTCGGTGCCTTCCGACACGTTGTCACCGACCTTGACCTTGATTTCCTTGACGACGCCGGCCACGGGGCTCGGCACGTCCATCGTCGCCTTGTCCGATTCGAGCGTGACGAGCGACTGCTCCTTCTCGACGCGGTCGCCGACCTTCACGCCGATCTCGATGACCGGTACGTCCTTGTAGTCGCCGATGTCGGGGACCTTGACCGACTGCACGCCGCCGCTTGCGGCGGGCGCTGCAGCGGGGGCCGGCGCAGCCGCCTGCGCGGGCGCGGCGGCAGGAGCGGCCTTCTCTGCCTTCTCTGCCTTCGCGGCGGGCGCGGGAGCGGCGGGCGCAGCGCCTGCACCGGCGCCGTCCAGCACCAGCACGAGCGAGCCTTCCGACACGTTATCGCCGACCTTGACCTTCACTTCCTTGACCGTGCCCGACGCCGGGCTCGGCACGTCCATGGTCGCCTTGTCCGACTCGAGCGTGATGAGGGACTGCTCTTTTTCGACGGTATCGCCCGCCTTCACCAGCACCTCGATCACAGGAATGTCCTTGTAATCGCCGATGTCCGGCACCTTGACTTCGATCGCTTGACTCATTGTTAGTGTCTCCGGGGCCGCATACGACACGCCTCCCCGTTTCGGGGAGGCGCACATGCCATGCACAGGGGTGATGGGTTAGACGGTCATCGGGTTGGGTTTGGACGGATCGAGGTTGTACTTGGCGATCGCCTCGCCAACCACCTTGCGCTCGATCTTGCCTTCGTCTGCGAGCGCATTGAGCGCTGCAACCGTGGTCCAGTAACGATCGACTTCGAAGAAGTGACGCAGCTTCTCACGCGTGTCCGAACGGCCGAAGCCGTCGGTGCCGAGCACCACGAACTTGCGCGGCACCAGACCGCGGATCTGGTCGACCAGCGCACGCACGTAGTCGGTCGAAGCGATGATCGGACCTTGCGTGTCCTTGAGCAGCTTCTCGACGTGCGATTCGCGGCGCGGCTCGCTCGGGTGCAGCAGGTTCCAGCGCTCGACTTCATGACCTTCGCGAGCGAGTTCGGTGAAGCTCGGCACGCTCCAGAGATCGGCTTCGACGCCCCAGTCGTTCTTCAGCAGGTCAGCGGCCGCGATCACTTCGTTGAAGATCGTGCCCGCGCCCATCAGCTGAACGCGCGGCGCCTTGGCGTTCGCGTCGGCCTTGCGGAACGAGTACATGCCCTTGATGATGTCGGCCGCCACGCTCTCGCCCTGCGGAATCGCCGGGTGCTCGTAGTTCTCGTTCATCACCGTGACGTAATAGAACACGTCTTCCTGGTCCTGCACCATGCGGCGCAGACCGTCCTGCATGATGACCGCGAGTTCATAGCCGAACGTCGGGTCGTAGCTCACGCAGTTCGGCACCGAAGCCGCCCACAGGAGCGAGTGGCCGTCTTCGTGCTGCAGACCTTCGCCGTTGAGCGTCGTACGGCCCGCCGTGCCGCCCAGCAGGAAGCCGCGCGAACGCATGTCGCCTGCGGCCCAGGCCAGGTCGCCGATACGCTGGAAGCCGAACATCGAGTAGAAGATGTAGAACGGGATCATGATCTCGCCGTGCGTCGAGTACGACGTCGCAGCTGCGATCCAGTCCGACATGCCGCCGGCTTCGTTGATGCCTTCCTGCAGAATCTGACCGGTTTCCGATTCCTTGTAGAACATCAGCTGGTCGGAATCTTCCGGCACGTACTTCTGGCCTTGCTGATTCCAGATACCGATCTGGCGGAACAGGCCTTCCATACCGAAGGTACGCGACTCGTCCGGCACGATCGGCACGACGCGCTTGCCGAGCGCCTTGTCCTTCAGCAGGATGTTCAGGATCCGCACGAACGCCATCGTCGTGGAGATCTCGCGGCCTTCGCCCGTGCCCTTGAGCAGCGGCTCGAATGCGTCGAGCGCCGGCACCGGCAGCGACTCGGCCTTCTGGCGGCGAGCCGGGAGATAACCGCCGAGGTCCATGCGCTTCTGGCGCATGTACTCGAGTTCCTTCGAGCCTTCTTCGAACGTGAGGTACGGCACGTCGACGATCTGCTCGTCCGTGATCGGCAGGCGGAACTGGTCGCGGAACTTCTTGAGCTGATCCACCTGCATCTTCTTCTGCTGGTGGGTGATGTTCATGGCCTGGCCGGCTTCGCCCATGCCATAGCCCTTGATCGTCTTCGCGAGGATGACGGTCGGCTGGCCCTTCGAGTTCGAAGCTTCGTGGAACGCCGCGTAGATCTTGTGCGGGTCGTGGCCGCCGCGGTTCAGATTCCAGATGTCGTCGTCGGACCAGTCGGCGACCAGCGCCTTCAGTTCCGGCGTGTTGAAGAAGTGCTCGCGCACGAACGCGCCCGACTCCGACTTGTACGTCTGGTACTCGCCGTCGACCACTTCCATCATGCGGCGCATCAGCGCGCCCGACTTGTCGCGTGCGAAGAGCGCGTCCCAGCGGCTGCCCCAGATGACCTTGACGACGTTCCAGCCGGCGCCGCGGAACTCGCTTTCGAGTTCCTGGATGATCTTGCCGTTACCGCGCACCGGGCCGTCGAGGCGCTGCAGGTTGCAGTTGATGACGAACACGAGGTTGTCCAGACGCTCGCGGCCGGCCATGCCGATCGCGCCGAGCGATTCCGGCTCGTCCGTTTCGCCGTCGCCGAGGAAGGCCCAGACCTTGCGGCCGTCGGTCCTGGCAATGCCGCGCGCCTGCAGGTACTTCATGAAGCGCGCCTGGTAGATCGCCATGATCGGGCCGAGACCCATCGAGACGGTCGGGAACTGCCAGAAGTCCGGCATGAGCCACGGGTGCGGGTACGACGAGATGCCCTCGCCGCCCACTTCCTGGCGGAAGTTGTCGAGCTGCTTTTCGGTCAGGCGGCCGAGCAGGAACGCGCGCGAGTAGACGCCCGGCGACGAGTGGCCCTGCACGAACACGAGGTCGCCGCCATGCTCGGCGGAAGGCGCGCGCCAGAAGTGGTTGTAGCCGACGTCATAGAGCGTGGCCGCCGATGCGAACGAAGCGATGTGGCCGCCCACGTTCGTGTGCTTGCCCGCGCGCAGCACCATGGCCATGGCGTTCCAGCGCGTGTACGAGCGGATGCGGTGTTCGATATCCTGGTCGCCCGGGTTCCTGGCCTGGTTGGCGACGGGGATCGTGTTGATGTAAGGCGTGTTCGCCGAGAACGGCAGATGCTCGCCGTGCACACGGGCGAATTCGATCTGCTTTTCGATCAGGTAGTGGGCGCGATCAGGGCCGACAGTCGAAATGACGCCGTCCAGCGCTTCAAGCCATTCGGCGGTTTCCTGGGGATCCTCGTCCTTGTCGGCGGCAACGTACTTGAGGACTTCGTCGGGTACAGCGGACATGCTCGTCTCCTGAATATAGGGGAACGCTGTTGATCGGACCATGCGGGCGGCAACGCTTAAGACGTGACCGGGCCAACCGCAGCAGCTTCGGGGCGATTGTAATGACCCCCCTGACCATTGCGCAACAAAATTTTCGAATTGCGAGATGCGATTTTATAATGCGAAAAATTGCTGCAGCGCACGCTTAATCGTTCGCGCCCTTGAGCCGATAACGGCCAGTTTGCACCTGTTTATCGGCGATTTACGGCTTTTTTCGCGGCATTTCCGTGTCTTACGCTGAGCTACAATCCTTGCCATGTTGACCGAACGGCTTTTCGCACGCTCGGCGCGGCCGCCCGGAACGCCCGGCGAGTCGTCGCCGTCTCGCTGGCACCACGGACCCTGGTGGTCGAATTCCTATTTGCTGACGCCACTCCTGTCGATCCTCGTGTTCCTGATCGTCATGAGCCTGATCTTGTGGAGCCTGAACCGCCGCGAGCAACAGCAGCAGGAAGACACGCTCTATCGCAACGTCGCATGGGCCCAGCAACAGATCCGGCTATCCATGACAGGCGCGCAGGAGCAGCTGCAGGCGCTCGCTCGCGACCTCGCCGCGGGCCACAGCGATCCGCAGTATTTCCAGACGTCCACCACGGACATCATGCAGGGCCATCCGGAGATCCTCTATCTCAACTGGTACACGAGCCAGGAGGCGCCGCGCTGGCCCAACACGGCGATGCCGGTCTTCGGCCAGCGCCTCGCGAAGCCCAACGACGCGCAAATGGACGAGGCCGTGAAGGCCGCTTTCGCCGAGGCGCGCGCCACGCGCCGCCAGGTGTATTCGCCGCTTATTTACGACGACGTCGGTAACGGCTACATCACGCTGCAAACGCCGGTATACCGCGATCGTGAATTTCTTGGGTCGATCGCGGCCGTGTTTTCGGTCGAAGGCATCCTGAAGCACGACATCCCATCTGAGCTGTCGGCCAAGTACAAGATTTCGATCCTCGACGCGAACAACCGCGAGCTCGCGACCACCTCGACGCGGCCGCGCCTGCCGCGCGACGTCTATTACGACCTGCCGCTCGATCCGCCCGGCCAGGGCGTGTCGGTACGCGTGTACTCGTATCCGCAGATGACCAACTTCACGAACAACACGCTCGTGTGGCTGGTCGCGGGGCTGTCGTGTTTCGTGCTGTGGAGCCTCTGGAGCCTCTGGAAGCACACGCGCCAGCGCTTCGAGGCGCAGCAGGCACTTTACGCGGAGGCGTTCTTCCGCCGCGCGATGGAAAACTCGGTGCTGATCGGCATGCGCGTGCTCGACATGCACGGCCGCATCACGCACGTGAACCCGGCGTTCTGCCGCATGACCGGCTGGGACGAAAGCGACCTCGTGGGCAAGAACGCACCGTTCCCCTACTGGCCGCGCGATGCCTACCCCGAAATGCAGCGCCAGCTCGACATGACGCTGCGTGGCAAGGCGCCCTCCTCGGGGTTCGAACTGCGCGTGCGCCGCAAGGACGGCTCGCAGTTCCATGCGCGCCTCTATGTCTCGCCGCTCATCGACAGCTCGGGCCGCCAGACTGGCTGGATGTCGTCGATGACCGACATCACGGAGCCCAAGCGCGCACGCGAAGAACTCGCCGCCGCGCACGAGCGCTTCACCACCGTGCTCGAAAGCCTCGACGCCGCCGTCTCGGTGCTCGCCGCCGACGAAGCCGAACTGTTGTTTGCGAACCGCTACTACCGCCACCTCTTCGGCATCCGCCCGGACGGCCATCTGGAACTCGCGGGCGGCGGCGGCTTCGATTCGGCGAGCGCCTCTTCCGATTCGATCGACATGGTCGACGCCTTCGCCGGCCTGCCCGCCACCGCGCTCACCGAGAGCACGGCGGACGCGCAGGAGGTCTATGTCGAGAGCATCCAGAAGTGGTTCGAAGTGCGCCGTCAGTACATCCAGTGGGTGGACGGCCACCTCGCGCAGATGCAGATCGCGACCGACATCACCACGCGCAAGCAGGCGCAGGAACTGGCTCGCCAGCAGGACGAAAAGCTCCAGTTCACGAGCCGCCTGATGACGATGGGCGAAATGGCCTCGTCGCTGGCGCACGAGCTGAACCAGCCGCTCGCCGCGATCAACAACTATGCCTCGGGCACCGTCGCGCTCGTGAAGTCGGGCCGTGCCGCGCCCGACAACCTGCTGCCCGTGCTCGAGAAAACGGCGCAGCAAGCCGTGCGCGCGGGCATGATCATCAAGCGCATCCGCGAGTTTGTGAAACGCTCCGAGCCCAAGCGGCAGGCCACGCGCGTGGCCGACATCGTCGCCGACGCGGTGGGCCTCGCCGAGATCGAGGCGCGCAAGCGCCGCATCCGCATCGTGACCGACATGCGCTCGCGCATGCCCGTGATCTACGTCGATCCGGTGCTGATCGAACAGGTGCTCGTCAACCTCTTGAAGAACGCCGCGGAAGCCATGGCCGAAGCGCGCCCGAATGCGATCGACCCGGTGATCCGCGTGATCGTGAAGCGCGAAGGCGGCAACGTCTGCATCAGCGTGGTCGATCAGGGCCCCGGCGTCGACGAAGCCACGGCCGAGCGTCTCTTCGAACCCTTCTACAGCACCAAGTCGGACGGCATGGGCATGGGCCTGAACATCTGCCGTTCCATCATCGAATCGCACCGCGGGCGTCTCTGGGTGGTCAACAACGTCGAATCCGACGGCCACATCAGCGGCGCAACGTTCCATTGCAGTCTGCCTATCGGCGAATCGGACACCCCCTCGCGGAACACCGACGAACCGACTCCACAAACCGTTACGGGAGAGCCATGAACAGCCCAGTCACCACCCAGGAAACCGTCTTTGTTGTCGATGACGACGAGGCCGTACGAGATTCCCTGCGTTGGCTCCTCGAAGCGAACGGCTACCGCGTCCAGTGTTTCAACAGCGCGGAGGAGTTCCTCGAGGCGTACCAGCCGGCGCAACAAGCCGGGCAGATCGCCTGCATGATTCTCGACGTACGCATGCAAGGCATGAGCGGCCTCGAACTGCAGGAACGTCTGATCGCCGAAAACGCCTCGCTGCCGATCATCTTCGTGACGGGCCACGGCGACGTGCCGATGGCCGTTTCGACCATGAAGAAGGGCGCGATGGACTTCATCGAGAAGCCCTTCGACGAAGCCGAGCTGCGCAAGCTGGTGGAGCGCATGCTCGACAAGGCGCGCAACGAAAGCACCAACGTGCAGCAACAGCGCGCGGCCGCCGAACGCCTCGGCAAGCTCACGGCGCGCGAGCACCAGGTCCTCGAGCGCATCATCGCGGGCCGCCTGAACAAGCAGATCGCCGACGACCTTGGGATCAGCATCAAGACGGTGGAGGCGCACCGCGCCAACATCATGGAGAAGCTCAACGTCAACACGGTCGCCGACCTGCTGCGACTCGCGCTCTCCAACAAGCCGCAACAAGCGCAGCAGTAAGCACGTCTTTCTCCGGCAGCATGCATGCGCACCCACGGCGCGCGCATGCTGCCGCCGGCGTCTCGCCGCGACCCTCTTTCCACCCCCCATCGTCCGATCAGGCAGGAGCACGGCCGCTGCGCGGGTATAATATCGGCCTTCGAATGGCGCCCGCCCACGCGCGCCAGCGCTCGCGCCCACACGAGCCCGCATAGCCCACTCTCGACCCCGACCGACCATGACTGCCACTATCATCGACGGCAACGCCCTCTCCAGGAAACTGCGCGCGCAAGTCGCTACGCGCGCCGCCGCCCTCACCGCCCGCGGCCATCAGCCGGGACTCGCCGTCGTGCTGGTCGGCGACAATCCGGCAAGCGAGGTCTACGTGCGCAACAAGGTCAAGGCCTGCGAGGACAACGGCCTCTACTCGTCGTACGACCGCTATCCCGACTCGCTTTCCGAAGCCGACCTGCTCAAGCGCATCGACGAGCTGAACCGCGACCCGAAAATCAACGGCATTCTCGTGCAGTTGCCGCTGCCGAAGCACATCGACAGCCACAAGGTGATCGAAGCCATCGCGCCCGAGAAGGACGTGGACGGCTTTCACGTCGCCAACGCGGGCGCGCTCATGACGGGCCAGCCGCTCTTTCGCCCCTGCACGCCCTATGGCGTGATGAAGATGTTCGAGGAATACGAGATCCCGCTCGAAGGCGCGAACGCCGTGGTGATCGGCCGCTCGAACATCGTCGGCAAGCCGATGGCGCTCCTGCTGCTCGAAAAGGGCGCGACGGTCACGATCTGCCACAGCAAGACGCGCGACCTCGCGAAGCACACGCGCGACGCCGACATCGTGGTCGCCGCGGTGGGCAAGCGCAACGTGCTGAGCGCCGACATGGTCAAGCCCGGCGCGACCGTGATCGACGTGGGCATGAACCGCGACGACAACGGCAAGCTCTGCGGCGACGTCGATTTCGCGGGCCTGAAGGACGTGGCCGGCTTCATCACGCCGGTGCCGGGCGGCGTCGGCCCGATGACCATCACGATGCTCCTCGTGAACACGATCGAAGCGGCGGAGCGCGCGGCAGGCGCGTAAGCAACACGCGACGCCGCGTCACAGCATGACGTTCCCCAAGCGGCCCCTCACGGGCCGCTTTCTTTTTGCGGCGCCGCCCGCCTGAACGAGTGCAGCCGCGATTGCGGCACCGCCCCCCGACATCTGTTAATTTGCTCGGATAACCCGGTTGGAAAGCGCGCCTGGCGCCCCAATACTCTGGCTATCGGGCGCACGCATGCCGCGCCCCGGTCCCCTAACCCGCGACAGACAGGAACAGGAAGCATCATGGCTACTACCCCCTCCGACAATCCGCTCCTCGACTTCACCGGACTGCCGCGCTTCGGCGAAATCCGCCCCGAGCACGTGACGCCCGCGCTCGACGTCCTGCTCGCGAACGCGAAGGCCGCGGTCGAGCGCGCCGCGCAACCCATGACGCCCGCGCAGTGGAGCGACGTGGTCGAGCCGGTCGAGCGCGCCAGCGAGCCGCTTTCGCGCGCCTGGGGCGTGGTCGGCCACCTGAACGCCGTCGCCGATACGCCAGAACTGCGCGCCGCGCACGGCGAGAACCTGCCGCGCGTGACCGAATTCTGGTCGAGCGTCGGCCAGAATCTCGAGCTCTTCAAGAAGTACAAGGCCATTACGAATCACAACTCGTTCGAGCTGCTCTCGGGCGAGCGCAAGAAGATCCTCGACAACTCGCTGCGCGACTTCCGCCTCTCCGGGGCGGAACTGCCCGAAGACCAGAAACCGCGCTTCGCCGAGCTGCAGGAGCGCCAGGCCGCGCTCGCCAAAGCCTTCTCCGACCACGTGCTCGACGCGACCAATGGCTACGCGTTCTATGCCACGAATGAAGCCGACCTCGCGGGCCTGCCCGAGGACGTGATCGCCGCCGCGCGCGAAGCCGCCGAGCGCGAGAACAAGGAAGGCTGGAAGTTCACGCTGCACTTCCCCTCGTACTTCCCGGTGCTGCAGTACTCGGAAAACCGCGCGATGCGCGAGACGATGTACCGCGCCTACGTCACACGCGCGTCCGAGCTGGGCCCCGTCTACGGCGGCGGCAAGGCCGAATGGGACAACACGGCGATCATCGAGGAGCAACTGAAGCTGCGCGCCGAAGAAGCGAAGATGCTCGGCTACGACAACTTCGCCGAAGTCTCGCTCACGCCGAAGATGGCGGAAACGCCGGCTCAGGTGATGAGCTTCCTCGAAGACCTCGCCACGCGCGCGCGCCCGCACGCCGAAAAGGACTGGGAAGAGCTGCGCGAGTTCGCCGCGAGTGAACTGGGCCTCACGCAGATCGAGCCGTGGGACATGGCATTTGCCGCCGAGCGTCTGCGCCAGAAGCGCTACTCGTTTTCGGAAAATGAAGTGAAGCAGTACTTCCCGGAAGACTTCGTGCTGCAGGGCCTCTTCAAGGTCACGGAAACGCTCTTTGGCGTGCGCATCCGCCCGGACAGCGCGCCGGTGTGGAATCCCGATGTGCGTTTCTTCCGCGTGGAAAACGCGGACGGCACGCTCGTCGCGCAGTTTTATCTCGACCTCTATGCACGCGAAGGCAAGCGCGGCGGCGCATGGATGGACGACGCCCGCTCGCGCCGCAAGCTCGAAGGCAACGACGTGCAAACGCCCGTCGCGTATCTCACGTGCAACTTCTCGGCGCCGGTCGGCGGCCGCCCCGCGTGCTTCACGCACGACGAAGTCATTACGCTCTTCCACGAGTTCGGTCACGGCCTGCACCATATGCTCACGCGTGTGGACGAACTGGGCGTGTCGGGCATCAACGGCGTGGAGTGGGATGCCGTCGAATTGCCCTCGCAGTTCATGGAAAACTTCTGCTGGGAATGGGACGTAGTGCGCGAAATGAGCTCGCACGTCGAAACCGCCAGGCCGCTGCCGCGCGAACTCTTCGACAAGATGCTCGCCGCGAAGAACTTCCAGAGCGGTCTCGGCACGCTGCGCCAGATCGTGTTCTCGATGTTCGACATGGCGCTGCACGTGGACTTCGACGCTTCGAAGGGCAAGAGCGCGAACGACCTCGCACGCGAGATCAACGAGCGCTACCACGTCATTCCGCAGGCATCGTTCTCGCGCTGGCCGAACACGTTCAGCCACATCTTCGCGGGCGGCTACGCGGCCGGCTATTACAGCTACAAGTGGGCCGAAGTGCTTTCCGCCGATGCCTATGCGGCCTTCGAGGAAGCCGCGCAGGCCGCGAAGTCGAGCGTGCTCGACGAAGCGACCGGCACGCGCTACCGCAAGGAAATTCTGGAAGTGGGCGGCAGCCGCCCGGCGATGGAATCGTTCAAGGCCTTCCGCGGCCGCGAGCCGAACATCGACGCGCTGCTGCGCCACAACGGCATGGAGCAGCCGCCGGCACAGCAGTGAACGCGTGACCCGCTCGTAAGCGATCCGAACAAAAACCGCGCATGGGTGTGGAACGCATACGCGGTTTTTTATTGCCCCGCGTTTTATCGATACAGCCTGAAATCGACGCTTGGCGGCCGACCTTCGAGTGCAAGCGCCGCGCGCTGCGCGGGTTGCCGGCTCACCACCCTGCCCCGGCTCACGACCGCGAGCCGCGCCGCGCGCAGCCGGATCGCCTCGATGGGATCGCGCGCGTCGAGCACCACGAGATTCGCCGCGCAACCGGGCGCCACGCCGTAGCCTTCGAGGCCGAGGATCGTCGCGGCATTCACGGTCACCGCGTCGAACGAGGCGCGCGAGGCCTCGGTGCCCGTCATTTGCGCGACGTGCAGGCCCATGTGCGCGACTTCGAGCATGTCGCCCGAGCCGAAGCTGTACCACGGGTCCATCACGCAGTCATGGCCGAACGCGACGGTCACGCCTGCCGCCATCAACTCGGGCACGCGCGTCATGCCGCGGCGCTTCGGATAGGTATCGGCGCGCCCTTGCAGCGTGATATTGATGAGCGGATTCGCGATCGCCGCGACACCCGACTCGCGCATGAGCGGGATCAGCTTGCTCACGTAGTAGTTGTCCATCGAATGCATCGACGTGAGATGCGAGCCGGCTACGCGCCCATGCAGGCCCAACCGATGCGTTTGCGCCGCGAGCGTTTCGATGTGGCGCGAGAGCGGGTCGTCGGATTCGTCGCAATGCATGTCCACGCGCAGGCCCTTTTCGGCGGCGAACTCGCAGAGCAGGCGCACCGATTCGGCGCCGTCGGCCATCGTGCGCTCGAAGTGGGGAATGCCGCCCACCACGTCCACCCCCATCGCGATCGCGCGCTTGAGATTGTCGAATGCACCGGGGCTGCGCAATACGCCATCCTGCGGAAACGCCACGAGTTGGAGATCGAGATACGACGCGACGCGGCGCTTCACTTCGAGCAGCGCTTCGACCGCGAGTAGCCGTGCGTCGCACACGTCGACGTGCGAGCGGATCGCGAGAAGCCCGCGCGCGACGGCCCAGTCGCAGTACTGCAGCGCGCGCTCGACGAGCGCCTCCTGCGTGAGATGCGGCTTGAGCTCGCCCCACAGCGCGATGCCCTCCAGCAGCGTGCCCGATGCATTCACGCGCGGCAGGCCGTACGAGAGCGTGGCGTCCATATGGAAATGCGCATCGACGAACGGCGCGCTCACGAGCGCACCCGCGGCGTCGATCTCCTCGCGCGCCGCGGTCGCGAGGTGCGGCTCCACCGCGGTAATGCGCCCCGCCTCGATGCCGATATCCACCGTGGGATACCCGGCGGGATGCGCATGCGCGAGCACCGCGCGGCGAATGATCAGGTCCATCTGCGGCTCCTTGTTCTGGCGTGGTGGCGTGGCGCTTTCGTTTCGGCTCGCGTCGATTCTATCGGCGCCAGAATGGCGCCGCCAGCGGCGTGGCCCCCCTCCACGCGAAGGCGTCACACGAGCGCGTTCGGGCCATCGTCTTCCGCTGGGTCGTCGTCGAAAAGCGCGAACTGCCCGCGCAACGCCGGGCTCTCCTCTTCGAGCCGCACGCCCACGCCGAGCAGCCGCACCGCCAGCTTGCGTCGCGCGAGCCCCTTTTCGAGCATCAGCAGCAGGGTGCGCACATCGGTGGAACTGGCCACACACTCGACCGTCGTGCGCTGGAAGTCGGCGAAGCGGATCTTCACGAAGAGCTTGCGCACGGCGTGCGCGCAACCCGCGCGTTCGATGCGCGCGTCGAGCTGCACTGCAAGACGCTTCAGCTCCTCGCTGCACGCTTCGAGCGTGAGCAGATCGTCCACGTAGGTCGTCTCGACGCTCACCGACTTGCGCTCCTGATCGGCGCGCACGGGCCGGTCGTCCAGGCCGCGCGCGAGTTCGTAGAGCCGCTTGCCGAACACGCCGAAATGCCGATGCAGATCGAACAGCGACCATGTGCGCAGTTGCGCGCACGTGGTGAGCCCGAGGTTTTCGAGCTTCGCTGCCGTGACCTTGCCGACGCCGTGAATCTTGCGTACGGGCAGTGCAGCGATGAAGGCATCGACTTCAGGCGGCCGCACGACGAAGAGGCCATCGGGCTTGTTCCAGTCCGAGGCGATCTTGGCGATGAATTTGTTCGGCGCGACGCCGGCCGATACCGTCACGCCCACGGTTTCGCGCACGCGCGCGCGTATTTCCTCGGCGATCAGCGTGGCGCTGCCTTTGCAGCGCGAGGCGCGGGTGACGTCGAGATAGGCTTCGTCGAGCGAGAGCGGTTCGACGTCGGGCGTGTAGTCCCGGTAGATCGCCATGATCGCGCGCGAGGCGGTGCGGTACTTCTCCATCGCCGTGGGCAGGATCAAGAGCTCGGGGCACTTGCGCATGGCGAGCGCCGAGGACATCGCCGAATGAATGCCGAAGCGCCGCGCCTCGTAGTTGCAGGTGGCGATCACGCCGCGCTGGTCGGGCCGGCCGCCCACCGCGAGCGGACGGCCGCGCAACGAGGGGTCGTCGCGCATTTCGACCGACGCATAGAAGCAGTCGCAGTCGCAATGGATGATCTTGCGAGCGGCGGCGGCAAGTGCGGCGGCGGTGCGCCCCGGGTCGGGTGCAGGCGGCGGCGCGAGGTCGGAAGAAGGCGAGGTCACGGTCCCGATACTGTACAAAAACACAGTATTATTTTCAAGACAAGTGTCCGCGCCCTTTGTCGGCTCCCGTACCGCTTCGGATCGGCCGGACCGTCTCTGGACTGCTGGCTGCGCGGGCCTATACTCGTGCGGACTGAACAGGCCACGAGCGTGAGGAACGAATCGATGAAGACAATCGGAGTGATTGGGGGGATGAGTTGGGAATCGTCGGCCGAGTATTACCGGCTGCTGAACCGCCACGCCAAGGCGCGTCTGGGCGGCCATCACAACGCGCGCAGCCTGATGGTGACCGTAGACTTCGCGCAGGTCGAAGCGCTCCAGCGCGCGGGCGACTGGGACGCGCTAGGCGTGCAGATGGCCGAGGCCGCGCAGCAGCTCGAACGCGGCGGCGCCGATATCGTGCTGCTCGCGACGAACACGATGCACCGCGTGCGCGCGGCAATCGAGGCGACGATTTCGATCCCCTTCCTGCATATCGCGGACCCGACCGGCCAGGCGTTGCGCGCCGCCGGCTTCACGCGCGCGGGCCTGCTCGGCACGCGCTACACGATGGAACAGGACTTTTACGTGGGACGATTGCGCGAGGCGCACGGCATCGAAGCGATCGTGCCGAACGAACACGATCGCGCGGACGTGCATCGGATCATCTACGACGAGCTGTGTCACGGCAACGTCGATGCGCAGTCGCGGCGCGTGTATCAGCGCGTGATCGATGACCTCGCGGCACGCGGCGCGCAGGCGGTCATTCTCGGCTGCACGGAAATCACGCTGCTCATCGGGCAGAACGATTCTGCCCTGCCGGTGTTCGACACGACCGCGTTGCACGCGCAGGCTGCGGTGGATTGGGCGATTGGAAGCGAGGCAGGTGCTTAGCGCTATGACGCTCGTGGCTGCTTCGAGATGCAGAAAACAAAAAACCCGCTTGGAGCGGGTTCATTGATTGGCACGAGGCCTTGCTGCTTCAGACGTTTGGTTGCGGGGGTAGGATTTGAACCTACGACCTTCGGGTTATGAGCCCGATTTCACCCGTTGATGACGGTTGAGCGTGGTGCGTTATCGTATAAAAAACAAAGGCTTAGGTGTATATTGGGTGACATTCGTGGCCTGCCGTTGGCGGCGGGCATTACCCAAAAATTACCCAAGCCGGAACCGCAACCATGCCCAAAACCAACACGCGCGTCGCGATAACCCGTGATTTCGTGCGCGACCTGCCCGTGACGGGCGCCTTTCAGGAGTACGCCGACGCCACGCTCACCGGGTTCTCCCTGCGCGTCACACCCGCTGGCAAAAAAACCTACTCGGTGCGCTTCAAGACGCCCACCGGCACGTTCACCCGCAGGAGCCTCGGCAGCTTCCCGGAGACGATGCCGAACGATGCACGCGAGGCCGCGCGCAAGTTGCTGGACCAGAGCCCCCAGCAAAAAGACGCGCCCGCCGTGGTCGAGGAAAAAAAGCGCCGCCACGCCGAGAGCGTGCGGCGCGCGCACGGCGTGCCGACCTTGGGCACGTTCCTCGACGGCGACTATCTCGTGTACCTGCAAACGAACGGCATCAGCGAGAAGAACGCCGCGCTGATCAGTTCGTCGTTTCCCGACCTGCTGGACCGCGCTCTGGACGAACTCACGCCGTGGCTGCTGGAGGGCTGGAAGTCGCGCGTCGCGAAAACCGGCGTCAAGCCCAAGACGATCAGCAACAAGCTCGTCGCTCTGCAAGGTCTGCTTCGCGTGGCAACCGATGCCGGACACATTGCCGATAACCCGGCTCGCAAGGTGACGCGCAACGGCAAAGCGGACGTGATCGTGCGGTATCTGAGTACCGACGAGCGCGAGCGCCTGTACGCAGCGATGGAGGCCCGCGAGGAAGAGAACCGGGACGCGCGCCAGCGCACCATCGCCCATCGCCGGATGCGCAAGCTGCCCGCCCCGCCGTCGATCCGCAACGTGCGCTACACCGACTACCTGCAACCGCTCGTCGTGACCGCGCTCAACACGGGTATGCGCAAGGGCGAATTGTTGGCACTCGAATGGCAGGACGTGGACCTAGAACTGCGCACGATCCACGTGCAGCGCGCGGTCGCAAAAAGCGACAAGCGCCGCGACATTCCCATCTCCGATGAACTGCTCGCGTGCCTCACGGCGTGGAAGCCGCTTGCTCACCGCGTATGGGTGTTCGGCAACAAGGACACCAACGCGCCGCTCACCGACTTTGGCGGTGCGTGGGACGGACTGCTTGAAGCGGCCGAGATAACGCGGTTCCGCTTTCACGACACGCGCCACGACTTCGCAACCCGGCTCGTGTCGCAGGGCACCGACCTCTACGTGGTCAAGACGCTGCTCGGGCATTCGAGCTACGCAATGGTGGAGCGCTACGCGCACCTCGCACCCGACCATCTGCACGCAGCGATCAACTCGGCGTTCAACAATGCCCCGGCGAAGAAGCGTTCGCCGCGCAAGAACGCAGCAGCATGACCGCGTAACCCGCGATCCTTCATTCGAAGCGCCTGCCACCCGGCAGGCGTTTTTATTTTCGCGCACACCCCGCAATGTTCTGCCTCGCGGCACGCCTTCGCGAACAGGATTCACTTCCCGCCCGTTGCGTAACGTAGCAACGCGCAGCCACGCGTTCTGACCGGTAACCACTCAGCCGGAGTCCTACAAAATGCCTGTAGATCCCACGAACATTTAGCGTCTGCGCGCGCCTACTATTGCCACGTACACCCGCCACCAACGAGAGGCAACCGATGAATACGAAAGTACGTGAAACGCAGGTTCCAGAGTTGAGCACTCTGATTGCTGGCGTGCGTAAGGCAAGCGCCGCAGGCGCGAAGTCTAACAACGGTCCGCGCACGCGTGTCGCCCAGCAGAACGAGAGCGACCCCAATGAAGGCGAGGCCCACGTCGCACCGCAACCGCGCGCCCCGCCGCTGAATCCCGATCCCGAACACGGCGCGATGACGATGACGGAGTTCTGCGAGCGCTACAAGATCGACCGTGGGACGCTTTACCACATGCGCCGCGAGGGCATCGCCCCGGACGTGGTGCTCATCGGCCGCAAGGTGCTCATCACCTACGCTGCGGCGCGCGAGTGGGAGCGCCGCATGGTTGGGCGCACCCGCGAAGCGACGGCTGACGCAAACGCGTAAGGCGGCTCCCATGAGCGCCGATCACGAAGTCGATCCGGAGAACCTGTCTCCGCGTGAGGAAGCGACGCGTGCGGCGGAGGACCATTGGAGAACGCCCACTCAGCGTCACATCACCATCACGCTCGCGCGGCTCGTGAGCGACAGCAGTCACCAGATCAACCCTTCCGCCGCGTTCATGGCGGCGCGCACTGGCTACGCAAGGTCGGTCATCAACGACACGTTTGCCGAGTTGAAGAAGTGCGGCGTGCTGCGCATCGTGGGCAAGACGGGACGCGGCGGCTCCAACGTCTACGAGTTCGACACGGACGCGCTTGTGCAGACGTACCCGAAGCGCGAGGCGTGGGAGTTGGTGCGCGAGCGCATGTGGCAGGAGCCGCGTAACCAGAAGTGGCTCAACGGCCGGAAAGATAACCGCCCACCGGGCAAGTTAGACGAAGTTGCCCGCGAGCCGGTGAAGTTCGTCAATGGTACGGCGAAGCCGAACTTGCCCGCCGAGGGTGCCGAACTTGCCCGGCACGCGAGCGGAACTTGCCCGGCAGACGGTTCGAACTTGCCCGGCACGGACCCCGAACTTGCCCGGCTATCAGGCGGTAGGGTTTTAGAGGGTTTAGGAGGGTTAACAGAGGGTTACTTAGGGGCCGACTTTGCTTTGCAAAGCGCGGCCGATGTGCCCGGTCCCCTCTGGAAGCCGAACCGGATCGCCAACATGGCCAACACGTACTGGAAGGACGCCACGCCAGAGCAGCGCAGTGAGGCTCGTGCACTACTGGCGGTACTGCCCGACGAATGCCGTGCGGGCAGTACGAGCGGCAAGGTTCAACTGATGGCGAGGCAGGTGTTGCAGCACGCATTGCACGGCCGCACACCGGAGGACGTGATTGCCGCGTACCACGAAGCGCAGGCGGGCATGTTGGCGGGCAGGAAGCCTCAGTGGGCATCGGTGCACAACACGCTCACCCTCCGGCACCGCTCGCGCGAGCCGCACGACGAAGAGGTTGAGCCTGTCCGGTACCGGCTCGACGCATCACCGGCAGGCAGCAACGACGCGGTTCATTGAGTCGCCATTTTTTTGTAGGCACTAGTTAGGACCACGTAACGCCTAAGCGTTACATGGAGTAGCGAGTGCAGTAACCAACCTTTGGAGATAGGAACCATGAGCACGAAAGACGAAGCGAATCACCTGTACCAACCGGACACCCGCAACTATCGCGAGATTATCGAAACGGGCATGAGCGACGAGAGCCGCGCAGAGTACGCGCAGCAGGTGGCCGATTCGAGCGTTGATGAAACGGAATTGCCGTATGTGTTCGACGCGCAGGCAAGGCCGTATCACAAGCGCGAAGTCGAATGGTCGAAGCTGACCGCCGCAGACATTCCGGGCCTTATCGAAGCATTCGACAACGACGACCGGGACCGTTACCTGATCCAGCACGTTGCATTTCTCGCGCTGCTGCCCGCGTTGAAGCAGGGGTTGAGTTTCAGCGACGCCGCATTGGCTTTCACCATCGCCAACGAAAAACGCAAGATGCGGCACGTGTTGCCCGCCACGAGCATCGCCGAGTGAGCAATGAGAGCGGTGGGCAGTTTGCCCACCGCCTATTTTCAGGAGGCACCATGAACGAATTGGACCCCAACGCGCTCTGGACACACTGCGCGCGGACGGCGGGTGAACTGGGCGCGACGCTGGAATTCCTGAACGTGCACCCCGCGCTCTCACGCGAGATGCGCGACGAGATGCGCCAACTGGTCGCCACCGTCTGCAACCGGCCCATCGCCGAACAAGCAATGGTCGGCTATTGCCTGCGCCGTGCGAAGCGCGACGGCAACGCGCAGACGGAGGACCCCAACGCCGACCCCGAGGCGGAGCTTGCCGCGCTGCGAGCCATCGTGACCGATATCGAGCGGCGGCTCGACGCCCCGCTTCACTGACCCGTGCCGAGCCTCGACGCCCGCGTTGATCGTTGTGAGGCCATGCTGCGCGCGTGGCTTCGCGAGCGCGGGCACGAGGTGACACCCGACGACTGCGTGCCCGAGCGTGTGGCGTGCCAGTTGTGCGGCTCGCAGGACCGGACGTATCTGGCGCAGCGCGTGCGCGACCTTGCCTCGGTGCCCCGCTATCGCACCACGGGCACGCGCCGCTTCTACCGCGTCCGCGACATTGCGGTGTGGCTGGAGGTGGGCTTCGCCGAGTGATGTATTTGAAGTTGTGCCGTTGGCCGGTGCCCGCGCAATCTAAGCCACCAACCAACGGGGGACGGCGATGAACGTGCGAGACGTTACCGGGCTGACCGCAGTGCGCGCCGCGCGTGCCGCTGCGGTGAATGGGAGCAACCTTGTTGCCGCGAGGGCGTTCGCCGCGCAACAGTGGGGCGCGACGAGCGACGTGTGCGACGTGCTGACGAAGCAGTTGACCGACACGGGTTCGATTGATACCGGCGACGCCACGCTCTACAACGTTGGCGCGCACATCGTGGAACTGATCGAGCGGCGCAGTGCGTGGGGCCGCGTCAACGCTCTCGTGCCGTTTGCCAACGTGCCGCCCGGTGCTCCCGTGCTCGGGCTCTCGATGCACGCAACCGCAACATGGACGCCCGAGGCCGCGATGATTGCGGACAGCGCGCAAGCGTTCGTCGCTTCGCGTATCAGCCCGCTCAAGCTCGCGGTGCTCACCGTGTATAGCGAAGAATTCTTGCGCCTGCCGTCGCCGCGCGTGGACGAGGCAATCCGGCGTGACGTGGTGCGTGCGGTATCTACTGCGCTGGACGACTCGATGTTTGCGCCGGACAACGCGGGCACGCCCGATGAGCAGCCGCCCAGCGTGTTCGCCGATAACGTCCTGCACGGCACCTTTCATCCCGCCGCAGACCTCACCACGTTGCTCGAATCGCTCGACGCCAACCAGTTGCAAGACGTGGTGCTGGTCATTTCACCGCTCGACGTGCCCACCTGCATCGAACAAGGGCTCAACGGTAACGGCGTATTGACTGCCCGTGATGGCGGCGAGTTGCTGGGTTATCCGTGCGTGACGAGCGCGAGCGTGCCCAAAGGCAGCATCGGCTACCTGATCCCGAGCGAAATTCTTGTGGTCGAAGCGGGCCTCACGCTCGGCACGTCCAAGCAATCCACCATTGCTGTCCACGACCTGCAACGGGAGACGAGCCAGATTGTTTCGCTGTGGCAGCAGAACGCCGCAAGCATCCGCGCCATCCGTTACATCAACTGGCAACCGCTCACGTCCAACGCGGCGGGCATCATGCTCGACTGCATCGGCACGCAGGCAGACGATGACACGCGCAACGCTGCACCCGCAACGAAGCGCGCGAAAGGAGGCAGCAATGTGTGACCAGACATTTGTTCCCGGCTGCTCCTGTGCCCGCAACCAACTGGAGTTCGATCAGGAGCGTGAGCGCGTCGCCCGCGCGAGCGCCATCGAGCATGACGTGCTGGACCTGCTGCGCGGCGAGCACATCAGCGCGAGCGAAGAAGCCGTTGCGCTCCACGCGCTGCTGCTGCGCGAATGCCCCGCCGCCGCCGTGCTGGTCGATGACGTGCTGACGAACGAGGACGGCACCGTGTTGTTCTATTGGGTCGGCGGCGATCAGCGCGTGGCGCACGTTACGCCCGCCGAGCAGACCGCCGCGCTGCGGCTCGTGGCATAGGAGAGGCAACCATGAACGAGAGCTTCATTGACCGTGGCCGCGTGGCGACCATTGTGCGCGCGACCAGTCTGCTGATGACCCGCACGGTGGACGCGGACTTACGCATCATCGAAGGCGTGGCCTCGACCGCGAGCGTGGACAGTTACAACGATGTGGTCGTGCCGACCGGTGCGCACTTCAAGCTCCCGCTGCCCCTGCTCTGGCATCACGACCACGAGGCACCGGTAGGGAGTGTGACGTGGGCAGCGGCCGAAAAGTCGGGCATCAGGTTCCGCGCGCAAATCGCGCGCATTGCTGAACCGGGCAGGCTCAAGGACCGTGTGGACGACGCGTGGGCACACGTGAAGAATTCGCTGCTGCGCGCGGTGAGCATTGGCTTCGCCCCGGAGGAATCCGAGCCCATCGCAGGCGGTGGCAAGCGATACACGAAATGGCGTTGGCTTGAGCTGTCACTGGTCACGGTTGGCGCAAACGGCGATGCCGTGATTACCGAGCATCGCGACCTGACGTTGGCCGAGCAGTTGGTTGAACGTGCGTTGCGTGAGCACCGCGAGGCGCACCCGTTGCCGAAGCGCGAACCGCACGTGGTGGTGCGCCTCGACGCTGCGGATCGCGGGGAGTGAGGCGCGCGCCATGACGCGAATCTATCTGGGCATGATTGGGCTCCAACGCGTGACCGAAGGCGATATGCCCGCCGAAGCGCTGCTCGGTAGCCGTTACGCTGATGACGTGCGCGACCTCGTGCGGAGTGCGCTGCAAGATGGCGAACAATGGTTGGGCTTGGAGACGCGCGATGGCGTCGTGGTCGCGTGCCGCGATGACTGCCCGTTCAAACTGCGCGGCCGATGACGGCGGGGCGGCATCTTCACAAAATTTTTCATCTGATCGTAAACCATCCCCCTCCCGTTTCTTCGCATGGCCGCAAGCTCGCGAAGGGGGGGCCGAAAAGATCTACAGACCCGGTGATGACCCGACGATGACCAGCGGCACACCTGCCGAACCGTGCGCCGACACACGCACGCAAATATTGTGGCTTTCGCGAACTTGCGGGACGGCGCTTGCCGCCCCGCTGCGGATTGTCGAGTCACCGTCAGTGGCAGGTACCGTGCTTCGGGGTCGTTGCTTCCCCCGTGACACTAGCGTTTAGTCGTCCGCCTCTATCTCCATCTCAGTGACATTGCCGCTCTTTTCATCGGCTGGTGCTGCTGGAAACGTTACACGTCCAGTTGAGGACAATATTGCTTGTCTGCATGCTCGCGCGTATCCGGAATCTGGGAATGCAACTAAATACTGCACAGGGGGAAACAGATCGGGCGTAAAGACCAAGGCAGTAGAAGCAGTCCCGGCCGCACTGTGACATTTCTCCGTGAACGGATCCCCACGGTCACCTAACGGCTGAAGTCGGAAGCCATTACCGAATAAGACCGGTTTGGCGGGCACCGTTATTTCGTCGCGCTGAAAATCTTCGTGGATATTCATGGAGAGTTGACGCAACTTATCAATGTTCACGGCCTTATTGTCTTTGCCCTCTGCTTCTCCGATAAGCCGTCCCTCGTCACATTCGAATACGACATCAAACTCTGATTCCGAATCCTTAAAGGGCTCAGCCTTGAAACCGAGAAGTCGAAGTGCGTCAATAATTGCTGCTTCCAGAGCTTTTCCCTTTTCATACAACAACGCTCTTAGTGCTCCGGCAGATTTGAGGGCTTCCGATATTTCTTCCTTTCGCTTTTGCGCTTCTTCGACCTGTTTTTCGGCGGCGAGCAGTTGGATGTTCAGATTCGCTTCGGAAGCGAGCATAAACCGACTCTCGCTTGCCCATGTGGGTTCCGGAGTCACCTCAAGTGAGCTTCGCAGGGCTTTGTCTAGCCCTACAATTGACGCCACGAAACGCTTGGAAAATTGTTGGCCGATTTTTGACCATTCCGACTCATCGCTCTCGTCGTCGAAAAATTTCTCGTCGTAGAAATCAATGTCCGGTAAGCATAAAAGCGTCCCCCCCGACGTCTTGTCTCGATAGAGAGCACCGACAAGCCTCCCGCCAGAGCGAGTAATAACGCATCCGGGTACGTTCTCATCAGTGAGAAGTACTTGGTATCTTGAAAGCTTCTCGAACTCCCCCCAATACGTAGCCAGAATCTCGGAACCACGATCGACCAGCTTCATCGCAGTCCCGGAGGTCGCCGTAGGAGACAATGAAGCAGGTATCGCTTCATAGTTGCTATAAAGGGCAACGTGCGTAGTTGTTTTTTGATTGCGACCGGTCCCTGAATATGTGCGCTTGCCAGTGTCGACATATACCTCCGTCATAGGCGGAAGATAAACGATCACGGTCTTGCCAGTGTCGACGGCTTGTCTTAGTTCTCGACGCCAATGTTCGCAGCACTCTTTGAGGCGAAAGGAGACGCTGTCGCTCAGACTCGGTTTGCCTTGAAACTGGTCACTGTACGAGGACGAGGAGACGAATTCGTCAATATCAGGCCTGAACAAAACAATATCCCAGTCAAGCAGGGATACATTGGATCGAAACTCGGCGGATTCAACTTCTGGTGACGCGAGTGCAAATCCAACGGTAAGTATTCTCTTGCTCACAATGCTGTCCTCAGGGTTTGTTATATTCCGCGCAGCGACTTCTGATTGCTCGATTATACTGGTGTAAGGGACTTGGACCGGCCCGCGCGAGGCTGCTGGCGGGCCGGATCCGGTTGCTACGGCTGTGCTGCCGGTGGTATCACATCACCTCGCAATTGCTTGAACGTTTCGATATCGAGCCATTCGCGCTCATGCGGGTCATCGTTACTCAGCGCGGCCAGTACCGCCCACTTATGCCGAGCCGACGCGAGCAGAACAAGTAACCGTCCATCCGTCGCGCGAATCATCTGCACTTCGGACACCTGCTCCTGCCGCTGCGGGTCAAGCCATCCGAATGCGGCCCGCCAGATTGGCTGCTCGACCCATGACGGCAGGCCAACATTGGGTGCTACCCATGATCGCGGCGGACGCTTGCGATGGAGCCCTTCCGGCATCTTGGCGGGCTCCCATCCCGGCACGATCTTGCCTTCGGTGCGGCTCATTGTGACGCCTCGGTGATGCGCTCGTCCACCACGTCGGCCACGCCTTCGATGAACGCAATGACGCGTTCCACTTCCGGGTACGGCTCGCCGATCAGTGCCTCGACCGTGGCTTCAAGGTCAATGCGCGACCCATCGGCCATGTCATCGATGCCTTCAACCGCAGCGTAGAGGTCAACGCCGCTGCCCCACGCACTCTCGACCAGTGAAGCCCGCGCCACGGCGTCGGTGTCGATATCCGCCACGCGCCGCACTGCGTTAACGTTGGGATAGGTGCGTCCCCAATGCTGGCCCATCGCGAAATACTCCGCATGCTCCGCATCTGCTTCATCGGCCGCTTCATACAACCGCTTCGATTGCTGCTCGTTGCTGCTCATGCTTGCCTCCAAGTCAATTGCGCAACCGGCGCAGCGCGCCGCCGACAGACCGCGTAAACGACAAAGCCCCGTCCATCGCTGGTACGGGGCCTTACGTTTGGGTAACAGTGGGCAGGGTCTAGCCGGACTTCTGCGCGCAGGCGTGCGGGGTTGCGGGCCGCACAACCCGCATACATTACCGTTAACTCGCTGGGCGTGTATGTTCGTGGTTGCCCGTGCGCACTGGTGGGGGAGAACGCCAGCCGACCCGGAAAACAAAAAACCCGCCGGAGCGGGTTTGATGGTCGGGGTTCGGTTTCGCGGGAATTTGGCGGTGATTACCCACCTATTACCCAAAATCGCGAAAAGTGCGAACTACCCAAAACTGCTGAACTTGCGCAAAGCCTTACTGGGCTTTGGTTGCGGGGGTAGGATTTGAACCTACGACCTTCGGGTTATGAGCCCGACGAGCTGCCAGACTGCTCCACCCCGCGTCCGTCAGAGAAAAGAATTATAGGGTGCACGCGCTTCTGCGTCAAGAGTCTTTTTCACATGACTGAAACATGGCGCGTTCGGACACCGTCGGCAAGCAAACGCGACACGAGAATTCCTTCGGACAACCTGGCACATCACTGTGCCTGCGCGGGTTCCACCAGCGTGCGCACCTCTGCCGCCCAGGCAAGCCACATCTCCTGCGTATGAATGCCCGCCTTGAGGATCGCGTACTGCAACTGCTGCCCGCGCGTGAGCGACGCCGCGCCGAAATCGCGCTGCTCGATCTCCCGATACGTCGCGAGCCGTGCACGATTTTCTTCGATGAGCCGCGTGAGCTCCTCGGCGAGGCCAAGCGGCCCGATCACGGCATCGGCGCGCAGCTTGAGCAGAAACACGTTGCGCGAGTCGAGGTCGAGCGCGGTCTCGCGCACCCAGCGCGCCACTTCATCCCGCCCGACCGGCAATACGCAATACACCTTCTTGCGCGACGCGGCGGCCGTCTCGTCCTCGATGACCGACACCCATCCCGCGTCGACCATGCGGCCCAACTCGCGATAGATCTGCTGATGGGTGGCGTGCCAGAAGTAGCCGATTGCGCGATCGAAGCGGCGCGCGAGGTCGTAGCCTGACGAAGGCTTTTCCAGCAAGGCGATGAGGATGGCATGCGGCGTCGACATGCGGCGATTCTAAACCACGCCCCGCCCGATGCCGGATCTGTTGCGGATCGAATTTTCCCACTATGCAACTGGTTGCATAGTTTCGACGGCTTTGCTATGTTTGAGCCAGCCAGCCGGCGCGCACGCCGGCGCATCGAATCACGCGAGGGCAGCCGCACCCGGCGTCCCCGCCAGTCTAGGAGATATGGATGTCCCTTCCCGCCGTGCTGCGCCGCGGCCTGTCGATCCCGGTCGTCGGCTCGCCCCTCTTCATCATTTCGAATCCCGATCTCGTGATCGCCCAGTGCAAGGCGGGCGTCGTCGGCTCGTTCCCCGCGCTCAACGCACGGCCGGAGCACGTGCTGGGCGAATGGCTCGACCGCATCACCAACGAGCTCGCCGAGTACAACGCAAAGCATCCGGACGCCCCGGCGGCGCCTTTCGCGGTCAACCAGATCGTGCACAAGTCGAACGACCGCCTCGAGCACGACCTCGGCGTGTGCGCCCAATACAAGGTGCCGATCGTCATCACGTCGCTTGGCGCGCGCGAAGAGGTCAACCACGCGATCCACGCATGGGGCGGCATCGTGCTGCACGACGTGATCAACAACACGTTCGCGAAGAAGGCCATCGAGAAAGGCGCGGACGGCCTGATCGCCGTGGCCGCCGGCGCGGGCGGCCATGCGGGCACACTCTCGCCGTTCGCCCTCATCCACGAAATTCGCGAATGGTTCGACGGCCCGCTGCTGCTGTCGGGCGCGATCGGCAACGGCAACGCGATTCTCGCGGCGCAGGCGGCGGGCGCCGATCTCGCCTATATCGGCTCGGCGTTCATCGCCACGCATGAAGCGAATGCCCTCGACGCCTACAAGCAGATGATCGTCGAAGGCGGCGCGGGCGATATCGTCTACTCGAATCTCTTCACGGGCGTGCACGGCAACTATCTGCGCCAGAGCATCGTGGCGAGCGGTCTCGATCCGGAGGCGCTGCCGCAGTCGGATCCGTCGGCGATGAATTTCGGCTCGACGCGCGTGAAGCCGTGGAAGGACATCTGGGGCTCGGGCCAGGGCATTGGCGCGGTGAAGAGCATCGTGCCTGCGGCTGAACTCATCGCGCGTTTGAAGCGCGAATACGAGGCGGCGCGCGCGCGTCTCGGCGTGGTGAGCGCGCCGCTAGCCGAGCAACAATCCGTAGAACAAGCCGCGCTCTGATGCGCAGCGCGAGGCGGGAGCGATCATGCCGCATCCGCCTCGCCTCGTGATGCAACGCCTTTTACGCGTGCGACTTCACGCGCGCGATTTCCTCTTCGACGTCGCGCAGTTGATCCTTACCGAAGTACATTTCCTCGCCGACGAAGAACGTCGGCGAACCAAATGCGCCGCGCTCGAACGCCGACTGCGTGTTCGCAAGCAGTGCGGCTTTCACATCGGCGTCCTGAACCGCCGTTTCGAATGCCGTGGCATCGAGGCCGTCCGCCTCCAGCGCCGCGCGGATCACGGCGGGGTCGTCCATCTTGAGGCCCTCTTCCCACATGTGCGCGAACATGCGGTCCACGTAGCGCTCGAACGTGCCGAAGCGCTGCGCCGCAATCGCGCCGCGCATGATCTGCAATGTATTCACCGGGAAGTGCGGATTGGGCCGATAAGCGCTCAGCCCATGCCGCTCTATGAAGCGCCGCATCTCGAGGATCATGAACTTGCGCTTGTTTTCGATGTCCGCGAACGCCTCGGCCGGCGAGCGATTGCCGCTCAGCTTGAAGAGGCCGCCAAGCAGGATCGGCACATACTCGAAACGCACCTGCCGGCGCGCTTCGATGCCGCCGATCACCTTGTGGCACAGGTAAGCGTTAGGACTGCCGAAGTCGAACAGAAACTGCACCTTGATGTCAGCCATCGTGTCTCCCCTATGTGAATTCGCGCACCTTTGCCCGGGCGCGCCGACGTCCTAAGATACCTGAAACCGGGCCGCTGCAATCGACAGTGAGACAAGCACCATGACGCAAAAGAAAGCCGTATTGGTAATCGGCGCAGGCGACGCCACCGGAGGCGCCATCGCGCGCCGCTTCGCACGCGAGGGCTACATTGCGTGCGTGACGCGCCGCAATGCCGACAAGCTCGCGCCGCTCGTCGCGCAGATCGAAGCCGAGGGCGGCGAAGCGCACGCCTTCGGCTCGGACGCGCGCAAGGAAGAGGACATGATCGCGCTCTTCTCGGAGATCGAAACGCGCATCGCGCCCATCGAGGTGGCGATCTTCAATATCGGCGCGAACGTGCGCTTCGGCATTACCGAAACCACGGCGCGCGTCTATCAGAAAGTCTGGGAAATGGCCTGCTTCGCCGGGTTTTTGATGGGTCGCGAAGCCGCAAAAGTGATGCTGCCGCGCGAGCGCGGTTCGATCTTCTTCACGGGCGCCACCGCGAGCCTGCGCGGGCGCGAGGGCTTCGCGGCGTTCGCAAGCGCGAAGCACGCGCTGCGCGCCCTCGCCCAGTCGATGGCGCGCGAACTCGGTCCGCAGGGCATTCACGTCGGGCAGATCATTGTCGATGGCGCGATCGATACCGAGTTCATCCGCGAGAATTTTCCCGAGCGCTACAAGCTCAAGGAACGCGACGGCATCCTGAACCCCGAGCACATCGCCGACGCCTACTGGACGCTGCACCAGCAGCCGCGCGATGCGTGGACACACGAACTCGATCTGCGGCCGTGGCTCGAGCAATGGTGAGGCAACTGTTGCCCGCCTGGCGAAGCAGGCGATAATGGCGGCGAAGTGCACCGAATGCACACCGTCACCCTATCGAGCCTCACATGAAAATCGCAACATGGAACGTCAACTCCCTCAAGGTCCGTCTGCAGCACGTCATCGACTGGCTCAACGAGAGCAAGACCGACGTGCTCTGCCTCCAGGAACTCAAGCTCACCGACGACAAGTTCCCGCGTGCCGAACTCGAGGCGCACGGCTATCGCAGCTGGTTCGCGGGCCAGAAGACCTATAACGGCGTGGGCATCCTCGTGCGCGAAGGCCTGTTCGTCGACGAGGCCACGGTCGTGCGCAACATTCCGGGCTTCGAAGATCCGCAGCAGCGCGTGATTGCCACGACCATCGGCGACGTGCGCGTGGTGAGCGCGTATTTCCCCAACGGCCAGGCGCCCGGCACCGAAAAGTTCGCGTACAAGCTGCAATGGCTCGACGCCATGCACGACTGGCTCGCGCAGGAGATGCAGCGCTACCCGAAGCTCGCGCTGCTCGGCGACTACAACATCGCGCCCGAAGACCGCGACGTGCACGATCCGAAGGCCTGGGAAGGCCAGAACCTCGTCTCGCCCGAAGAGCGCGCGCAGTTTCGCCGCCTGATCGAACTGGGTTTCGTCGATGCGTTCCGCCAGTTCGAGCAGCCCGAAAAGCTCTTCACGTGGTGGGACTATCGCATGTTCGCGTTTCGCCGCAACGCGGGCTTGCGCATCGACCATATCCTGCTCTCGCCCGCGCTCGCCGGGCACCTCACCGCGTGTGAAGTCGACAAGGTGCCGCGCAAATGGGAACAACCGTCCGATCACACACCGGTGATCGCCACGCTCGATATGGCGGGCTGAACGCGCGCCTTACCAGTTCCCCGCGAGCGTGGTCCACAGAAAGCGATAAACGAGGGCGTCATACTCCGCGCGCTCGAGCGAATCGCTGCCGGGGCCGTGACCGCCTTCGGTGTTCTCCAGATACCAGACGTTCGCATGCCCCTGCTGCTCCATGCGTGCGACCATCTTGCGCGCGTGTGAGGGGTGCACGCGGTCGTCGCTCGTCGAAGTCGTGAACAGCGACGGCGGATACACGACACCGGGCTTCACATGGTGGTAAGGCGAATAGGCGGCCAACGCACGCGACTCTTCGGCATCCTCAGGATCGCCATATTCGTCGATCCATGACGCACCCGCATGCAGCAGCGGGTAGCGCTGCATGTCGAGCAGCGGCACCTCGCACACCACGGCGCCGAACAGCTCGGGGCGCTGCACCATGCACGCGCCCACGAGGAGCCCGCCATTGCTGCCGCCCTTGATGCCCAGTTGCGCGGCGCTCGTGTAGCCATCGGCGATCAACTGCTCAGCCACCGCGATGAAGTCGTCGAACGAGCGCTGGCGATGCTCGCGCTGCGCCTCGACGTGCCAGGCGGTGCCGTACTCGCCGCCGCCGCGGATGTGCGCGATCGCCACCACGCCACCCTGCTCCAGCCAGCCAATGCCCGAGCCGACGAGGTATTGCGGCGTGAGCGCGATGGCGAAGCCGCCGTAGCCCGTGAGCAGGCACGGCGACGCCTTGCGCGACTCGCCTTCGAGTACGGCCTTCGGGCCGATCACGGTAAACGGGACGCTCGTGCCGTCCGCCGAGCGCGCGTGCGAGCGGATCACCGCGAGCGGGCCGGAATCGAACTGTGTGGGCCAGCGGTCGAGCAATTCCCACTGCTGGAGATCGGTTTGCGCGAGATCGGCGAGCCAGTATTCGGGCGGCAGCAGGTAATCGTCGACGTCGACGAATACCTCGTCGTTGAGCGTGTCTTCGATGGGCGAGACATCCACCTGCGAACTCGCACGCGCAGGAAACACGCGCGACTCCCAGCGCCATGCGCCATCGTCCTGCTGCGGCTGCCATAGCATCGTGCGGCTTTCCACATCATCGAGCCAGGAGACGATCAAGACATTGAGCGTATTGGTCCAGTCGCACGCCGACGTAACTGGCGTGGGCGTGAAGAGCGTCGTGAACGCGCGATCGCCCGCGAGGAAAGCGTCTTCGCGGATCACGAGCAACGCACCGCCCTTGTACGTCACGCCCGCAACGCTCCAGTCGAGGCGCGGCTCGAGCAGCAGCCAGCCGTGCCACGCGCCGACCGAGACATGCGTAGGCACGTCGTACACCTGCCAGTCGCCGCGCTCATCGAGACGATAGGTGTATGAATCGAAGAAGTCGACACTGCGCACCACGTCGTGGCGCTTCTCGACCGGATCGTAGTCGCCCTCCACGCTGATGTCGTCGAACTCGCCGCTGAACACCACGGGTGCGTCGGCGAGCGCGGTGCCGCGCGTCCAGCGGCGCACCTCGCGCGGATAGCCCGAGCGCGTGAGCATCTTCTTGCCGCTCTTGCCGCCCGCGTCCCATCCCAGGTACACGGTATCGCGATCGATCCACGAAATGATGTGCTTGCCTTCCTTCGCGATGGCGAAACCATCGTCGAGGAACTCGCACTTCACGATGTCGAACTCGCGCACGATGACCGCATCGGAGCCGCCATCGGAAAGCTGGATCAGCGCGCGGTCGCCGTCAGGGTAGAGGATGTCGATGCCGGCGCACACCCATGGCATGCCTTCTTTCGCGCCGAGCGCGTCGAAGTCGATGAGCGTTTGCCACTGCGGCTCGTGGGCGCGCCAGTCGGCCCAAAGCGCGCGGCGCCACAGGCCCTTGGGATTGTCTTCGTCCTCCCAGAGATCGTAGGCCCATTCCTGCCAGCGGCTCGGGATCACGGGCCGCTCGCGCGGCAGGTAGGCCTGCGCGAGGCGCTTCTCGAGCGCCTCGAAGCGCGCACCACCTTGCCACGCGGCGCGCGTGCGCGCGTTCTGCGATTCGACCCAGGCCATGACGGCAGGGTCGTCGAGCGATTCGAGCGAAAGGTACGGATCGGCCTCGGTGGGCCAGGGAGAAGTCACGGGCATGATCGGTCGTCGACAGGAAAACAGCGTCGATTATGCCCTGTGTGCGCGCCGATGCACTGCGCGCCGGGCCGGCTCGCGTGACGCGAGACCGGACCGGTGCCACAAGCTAGTACGCGCTCATTCCAGATTGAGTTCCTGGATCTTGCGCGTGATGGTGTTGCGGCCGATGCCAAGACGCTCGGCCGCCTCGACCTTGCGCCCGCGCGTGAAGTCGAGCGCCTCGCGGATCACGGCGGCTTCGAAGCGGCGCGAGAGTTCGTCCATGACGTCGGCGCTGTTTTCGCGCAACAGACGCGCGACTTCCGTGCGCAGACCGCTCTCCCACACGCTCAGCGCCGAGACTGCGGCAACGGCGCCGTTGGACGCACCGAACGCGGGCGTGCCGAACACCACGCCGCCGATCACGCCGGGCAAGCCCGCGCCGGCCACGGCGCCCGCAACCGGCGAAACGCCGCCCGCGCCATTGGCCGCCGCGCCCACTTCGGAGGCGGCCGAAGCATCGGCGAGATGCACCACCGCTCCCGCGGAGCCGTGCGCAGGCACGAGGTCAGGCGGCAGATCCTTGATCTCGATGGTCTGCGCGGGCGCCATCACGGTGAGCCAGTTCGCGAGATTCTCGAGCTGACGCACATTGCCGGGAAACGGTAGCGACGACATCCACGCGAGCGCCTCGTCCGACACGCGCTTGGGCTCCACGCCCAGCTCGCGCGCGCTCTTCTGGAGAAAGTGGCGCGTGAGCAGCGGAATGTCCTCGCTGCGTTCGCGCAGCGCAGGCAAACGCAGCCGAATCACGTTGAGCCGGTGATACAAGTCCTCACGGAACAGCCCCTGGCGCACACGCGTTTCGAGGTTCTGGTGCGTCGCGGCGATCACGCGCACGTTCGCACGCAGCGGGTTGTGCCCGCCCACGCGGTAGAACTGCCCATCGGAGAGCACACGCAAGAGGCGCGTTTGCAGGTCGAACGGCATGTCGCCGATTTCGTCGAGGAACAGCGTGCCGTTCTCGGCCTGCTCGAAGCGGCCCTGGCGCATGGCCTGCGCGCCGGTGAACGCACCGCGCTCGTGGCCGAACAGTTCGGATTCCAGAAGATCCTTCGGGATCGCCGCAGTGTTCAGCGCGATGAACGGACCGTTCGCGCGTGGGCTATGTCGGTGCAAGGCGCGCGCGACAAGCTCCTTTCCGGTGCCAGACTCGCCGGTGATGAGCACGGTGGCCGCCGAATGCGAAAGCCGCCCGATGGCGCGAAACATGTCCTGCATGGCCGGCGCCTGGCCAAGCATCTCGGGCGCTTCGGCGGGACGCTCGTCCCACTGCTGCTCGCCCCGCATGCTTTCGTCCACGGCGCGGCGAATCAGCTCGACGGCCTTGTCGACGTCGAACGGCTTGGCGAGATACTCGAACGCGCCGCCCTGAAACGCGGCAACGGCGCTGTCGAGGTCGGAGAACGCCGTCATGATGATGACGGGCAAGCCCGGCACGCGCTCACGCACGGTTTGCAGCAGCTCGAGGCCCGAGCCGCCCGGCATGCGGATGTCGGAGACGAGCACCTGCGGGCTGTCGTGATCGAGCGCGCTCGCGGCTTCGCGCACGTTCGAAAAGCTGCGGGTAGCGAAGTTTTCGCGGGCGAGGGCCTTTTCTAGCACCCAGCGTATCGATTGGTCGTCGTCTACTATCCAGATCGGCTTCATAAGTTCGGTCAGAAGTCCTGGTGGCGTGCGGTATCGGTAAGTCTCAATTCAGGTCTAGCTATCGATTCAACTTTCGAGCGGCAGCAGTATCTGAAACTCGGTGTGTCCCGGCCGGCTATCCACTTCGATCAGTCCGTCGTGCTGCTGGACGAACGTCTGCGCGAGCGTGAGGCCGAGACCGCTGCCATCCTCGCGTCCGGAGACGAGCGGATAGAAGATGCGGTCGCGAATCTCCTCGGGAATGCCGGGCCCGTTGTCAGTGATATGCAAGTCCAGTGCCAGCTTGCACAAGCGTTTGGAAATCGTGACCTTGCGCGCAATGCGCGTGCGCAATTCAATGCGCGCGTCGCCCTGCGAAATGCGTTCGCGCAGCGCCTGCGCCGCGTTGCGCACGATGTTCAGCAGTGCCTGGATCAACTGCTCCTTGTCGCCGCGCAGGTCGGGCACGCTCACGTCGTAGTCGCGCTCGATGGTGAGGCCGCGCGGGAACTCCGCGAGGATCACGGCGCGCACGCGCTCGCATACTTCGTGAATGTTCACGTCGCCGACGATATGCGGATGCCGGTGCGGCTCCAGCAACCGGTCGACGAGCGTCTGCAGGCGGTCCGACTCCTTGATGATCACCTGCGTGTACTCGCGCAGCTCGTCGCGCTCCAGCGCACCGAGTTCGAATTCGAGCAACTGCGCCGCGCCGCGAATACCGCCGAGCGGATTCTTGATCTCGTGCGCGAGATTGCGGATCAGATGCTTGTTCACGGCCGTGAGGTCGTGAATACGCTCCTCGCGGTCGCTGCGCAGATGCCGCTCGTTCTCGAAGAGTTCGAGCAGCACGTAATCGGGCGTGCTTTCGAGAAAGCCCACGACCACATGCACGTTCAGCGGCTCGCGTCCGGGGCGTTCCAGCGAAGCGTCGAGCCGCGTCGCGTGAAAGCGATGCTCGGCGATCGACGCGATCGTCGAAAGCAGCTCGTCCGCATTCGAGAAGAGATCGGACCACCCCATCTGCGCGAGCTGACGGCGCGAGAGATCGAGCATCGCCTCCGCCGACGGATTCGCGAAGGCAACGCGCAATGTGCGCTTGTCGAGCACGAGCACGACCGTGGGCAGCGCCTCGAAGCCGGGCAGCAGGCCCGACTCGACGAGCGGCGCGTCGTCGGAGAGCGGTTCGGCGTGGCCCTTTCTTGCCCTGATCAGATTCTTGAGCACCATGTTTCAGGCCGGACGCCATGCGGCGCGCCAGCAACGGTCCTGGTCGTTAGTTCTGGTCAATACGCTGGTCAACTAGCGGGTCGATACGTCTCGTCGACGAGCGACAGGCGTCCCAACGAAAAAGGGACGGCACCGCCGTCCCTTGGAGACCCAACGCGCACGCGTCCTGCGAGTCGAAGAAACTGAACCGGCGCTTCGCTGTGTAGCATGCAGCGAAGCGCCATCGCCAATTACAGCGAGTAGTACAGTTCGAACTCGACCGGGTGCGTGGTCATACGCACGCGTTGCAGTTCGCTTTCCTTCAGCGCGAGGTACGCGTCGATCATGCCGTCGGTGAACACACCACCGCGCGTCAGGAACTCGCGATCCTTGTCGAGCGCTTCGAGCGCCTGGTCGAGGCCGGCGCAGACGGTCGGGATCTTTGCATCCTCTTCCGGCGGCAGGTCGTACAGGTTCTTGTCGGCGGCTTCGCCCGGATGGATCTTGTTCTGCACGCCGTCCAGACCTGCCATCATCAGTGCCGAGAAGCACAGGTACGGGTTGGCGAGCGGATCCGGGAAGCGCGTTTCGATACGGCGGCCCTTCGGGTTCGACACGTGCGGAATACGGATCGATGCCGAACGATTGCGTGCCGAGTAAGCGAGCTTGACCGGCGCTTCGAAGTGCGGCACGAGACGCTTGTACGAGTTCGTACCCGGGTTCGTGATGGCGTTCAGCGCGCGAGCGTGCTTGATGATGCCGCCGATGTAGAACAGCGCGAATTCCGACAGACCGGCGTAGCCGTTGCCCGCGAACAGGTTCTGGCCGTCCTTCCAGATCGACTGGTGAACGTGCATGCCCGAACCGTTGTCGCCGACGACCGGCTTCGGCATGAACGTCGCCGTCTTGCCGTACGTGTGCGCGACGTTGTGGACGATGTACTTCAGTTGCTGCGTCCAGTCCGCGCGCTGAACCAGCGTCGAGAACTTCGTGCCGATTTCGTTCTGGCCCTGGCCCGCCACTTCGTGGTGGTGCACTTCGACCGGAATGCCGATCTGCTCGAGCAGCAGACACATTTCCGAGCGGATGTCCTGGAACGTGTCGACCGGTGCGACCGGGAAGTAGCCGCCCTTCGTGCCCGGACGGTGACCCGTGTTGCCGCCTTCGATTTCGCGGCCCGACGACCACGGTGCTTCATCCGAGCCGATCTTCACGAAGCAGCCCGATTGATCCGTGTTCCACTGGACCGAATCGAAAATGAAGAATTCCGGCTCCGGACCGAAGAAGGCGGTGTCGCCGAGGCCGGTACTCTTCAGGTAGGCTTCAGCGCGCTTGGCGAGCGAACGCGGGTCGCGCTCGTAGCCCTTGCCGTCGGCCGGCTCGACCACGTCGCAGGTCAGCACGAGCGTCGATTCTTCGTAGAACGGGTCGATGAAGGCCGTGTTCGGGTCCGGCACGAGCAACATGTCCGAGGCTTCGATGCCCTTCCAGCCGGCGATCGACGAACCGTCAAACGCATGACCCGACTCGAACTTGTCTTCGTCGAATGCCGACAGCGGAACCGAAACGTGCTGCTCCTTGCCGCGCGTGTCCGTGAAGCGGAAGTCGACAAACTTGACGTCTTCGTCCTTGACGAGTTGCATGACGTCGGCCACGGATTTACTCATAACCTATTCTCCTGATTAACGATTTCGGCGAACGCTGCCGCCGTCCCAATCTTGTTTGATCCCCGCCGGCCGCCTCTTTCCCGGGTCTGCCCTGCTGCCCTGGCTGGCCGGCTGCGAATCGATCGAGACGTATAAAGCAGCTTCCGTGCCATGCATGCGCCAACGTGGCGCAAATCCCTTTCGCGACACGCACTTGGAGTCAAAAATCGTGCGCCGCGCTTTTATGGAGCCGCCACCGTGGCGGCTCATCGGCACCAAATTCGTGCAATCCCGAATTTGGCGCGCGAATCTCTCTTCATTATGGTGCAAAACACCTCGCATGCACCATTTCAATGCAACCCGCCCTTTGTGCCCCCCCATCCATCGCGCACGTCCGGTTTCACCTTGTCCGGACCGTCCAGCCCGCTCCGTCCCTACGCGCTAGAATGGTTTTTTGGTCCAACGCGAAACAGGAGATCCGTTGTCATGAGTACGCTCGAACAGTTGTACGCCCAGGCCGAGAAACGCCGCGTCGAGAACCAGCTGCCCTACGCGGGCGCGGTGTCGCCCGCAGAGGCATTCGAGCTTCTGCAGCTCGACCCGCGTGCGCGCCTCGTCGACGTGCGCACACGCGCTGAACTCGACTGGGTCGGCCGTCCCGTCGTGGGCGACGGCCAGTATTCGCATGTCGAATGGACCCGCTATCCGGGCGGCGTGCCCAACGCCGAGTTCCTCACCCAGCTCAAGAGCGCCGTGGAAGCCGACGCGCCAGTGCTGTTCCTGTGCCGCAGCGCCGCGCGCTCCAAGCTCGCCGCCATCGAGGCCGCCAAGGCCGGCTTCACGAAGGCTTATGACCTGCTCGAAGGCTTCGAAGGCGACAAGGACGGCCAGGGGCACCGCAAGACCGTTACGGGCTGGTGCTTCCGCGGCCTGCCGTGGATCGGCGCCTGACACCCTGAAACCGCCCCGCTCCAACCCAACGGGCCACTCTGAGCGCCCCGTGTGACATGCCGATGATGCGCCGCCTGCCCTCCCGCCGCACGCGGCCCACCTTCACACGCTGATTCAAAAACCGGCGCGCGGCGCGCTGCGGCGTTCGCGATCGGGCGTCCCCTCGCCCGGCGCCGCCGGCTCGACCACATCGCCGCCCAGCTCGTGCACGCCTTCACGCAGCTTCACGAAGGCGGCCGCCACGGCCTCGGGCTCGCCCTTCACGCCCAGATCGATGTGCCGGCGCGCATAAATGCCGCCGCGCTCCGCATCGCCCACGCTCGGCAGGCTAAACACCCGCACGCCCGGAAAATCGCGCTCGATGCGCTCCATGAGCGGCGTGAGCGTCGACTCCGGCAGCTCGAACACGAGCAGCGACTTCTCGGCGTGCGGCGTCTGGTGATGCAGGTGCGCGTACTTCGTGTCGAGCACCCATTCGATCATCGGCCAGGCCATCACGGGAAAACCGGGCACGAAGTAATGATCGCGAATCGAAAAACCCGGAATCTTGTTGTAGCCGTTCGGGATGATCTCGCAGCCCTGCGGGAACGTGCCCATCTGGAAGCGGTGCAGATTCTCTGGCGACTGGTAATTCACGGGATCGGCGCCCGTGTGCATGTCGCGGATGCGCTCGCGGATCGCCACCTCGGCGTCAGGGTGCAACGCGAGCGGCACCCCCAGCGCCGCAGCGGCGCACTGGCGCGTGTGGTCGTCCGGCGTCGCGCCGATGCCGCCCGTCGAGAACACGATGTCGCCCGAAGCGAACGAGCGCCGCAGCGTCTCGGTGATGCGCTCGGGATCGTCGCCCACGTACTGGGCCCACTCGAGCGAGAGGCCGCGCGCGCCGAGCAGTTCGATGACCTTCGGCAGATGCTTGTCGGAGCGGCGCCCCGAGAGAATCTCATCGCCGATGATGATGACGCCAAATGCCATGGGCCGCCTCGTTGGATTGTCTTGATGATTGAGCGTTAGTGCACGATCGTCACGTCGCCGGACGCCTGCTGCACATCGTGGGCACGCATGCGCTGCAGCGCCCGCAGGCAGTAGTGCCCGAACCAGAGCGCCGTGAACACCAGAATGAACGCATAGATCCAGATGGTCACCGCCGCCAGTAGCGGGAAGAACAGCAGCAGCCACGCGGACACGGCCCAGATGGCCGTTGGCAGCGAGCCGAGCAGTCCGCTCACCACGCCGATCACGAGCAGCGGCAGCCGATGGCTGCGCACCAGCGTGCGGCGCTCTTCGACGGTTGCGTGCAGCGCGAGCGCATCGTAGGTCATCACCCGATACGTGAGCCAGCCCCACAACAGCGGCGGAATCAGCGCGAAGAACGGCGGAATGAGCCACAGCGGCAGCGTCACGATCATCACGATCAGGCAGACGAGCGTCGTGACGAGCGAATAGAACAGGCTGCCGTACCAACTGCCGCCGTGCCGCATCTCGAGCGTCCCGTACTGGCGCTTCGACAGATGGCGGATCACGCGCGGCATCGAAATCGCGACGATCAGCAGCAGCACCGTGATCACGATGAGCGGAATCGTCAGGATGATGACGAGAAACGGCGCGATCGTCGCGCGCAGCCAGCCGAAACCGAGCGCGTCGAACAGATGATAGAGGTAGGCCGTCGAGGACCAGTTCGCGAGCGCGCCGCGCATCAGGTCGAGCAGCGGCTGCCAGAACACGTAGAGCACGGCGCCCCACACCGCCGCCGCCACGAGAAATGGCACGAAGGTGAGCAGCAGCATGGCGGGATGGAACACGCTCGCGAGCGCGCGTCCGAACGAGCGCAACAGGTCATTCATGCGAGCGGAATACGGCGAAAAGGACGGGTGGAGAACACGGTGTCGGCGAAATCGGTGCGACCAAGCCGACAGCATAAACCACCGCGCGCATGGCGGGTAAGACGGGTGCGAGCAAGTGCAAGGACGCCGTGGCGGCGCTCAGGTCACGGTGGCGTCGTCGCGCGCCTCGGCCGGCGTGGCGGCGGCGGCGTGCGAACGCGAACGCAGGCGCCGCGCGATGCGGGTGAACGCATAACCCTGCTGCGCCCAGAAACCCTCGCCATAGCTCACGCCTTCGAGCTGATCGCGAATGCCCGTGGGCTCGATCTCGCGATTGAACGACGCGCTGCCGAACATCATGTCCCACCAGGGGAACAGCACGCCGAAGTTGCAGCCATAGTGGGTGCCTTCGTGGCCATAGCCGACGGCGTGATGGCGGCGGTGAAAGCGCGGGCTCACCAGCAGCCGTTCGCCGAGCCAGCCGAAATGCACGCGAATGTTGGCGTGCTGCACGCTCTGCACGAAGTTCGTGAGCGCGACGAGCACCACGAATTGCGCGGGCGGCACGCCGATGACGAGTGCCACGGCGGCGAACATGCACGACTGCCCGATCACGTCGAGCAGGTGGTTGCGGTCGTCGCACCAGAGCGACATCTTGCGCTGGCTGTGGTGCACGGCGTGCAACTCCCACCAGACGCCGTAGCGATGCGAAAGCCGGTGGTACCAGTAGCTGAAGAAGTCGAGCACCACGAGATAGATCGCGAACGCCACGAGTGGCTGCGTGCTCACGCCCGGCCAGAGATTGTCGAGGTCCACCGTCTTCACGCCCATGAGCCGCAGCGCGCTCTGCGCACGATCGAAGAACGGCTGCATCGTGAAGAAAAACAGCAGGTTCAGGATGCCGAGGCGCGTGACCCACGTGTAGAGCGCGTCGACGCCCACGCCCTTGCGGTCGCGCCACTTCTCCGCGGGCACGAGCGCTTCGAGCGGGCGCAGCAGCGCGTACATCAGGCCCACTTCGAGCAGACCCACGATCACCCAGTACAGTGCGTCGTAGGTGTCTTCGTCCACGTCCATCATGCCGACGCGGAAGAGCAGCGGCTGAATGACGTCGATGTAGAGGAGCGTTTGCAGCCAGGAGACGAGGTCGTCTGCCGACGCGATCACGGACTGGCCCGCGTGCGCGACGAAGGCCAGCAACGACGCCACCGTATCCATGCGCGCGCCCCGTTGCCTTAAGCTCCGTTCGGCGCCGTGACGGGCGCGCGATCGTAGAAGTAGATGCCATGCGGCGAGCGGCCCACGGCGATGGTTTTGATGAGCTTCCTGGTTTGCATGTCGATGAGGCCGATGTGCTTCGCGAAACGGAACGTCACCCACAGATAGCGCTTGTCGGCGGTCAGCTCCATGTCGTCGGGGCCGGGCATCAGGCCGCTGATCTCGCCGGTCTTTTCGAGCGTGTCCTCGTCGATGATGCTGATGACGTTCGCCACGCGGCTCGACACCAGCACATGGCGGCCGTCCACGAGCGAGCGGAAGTTGTGCGCGGCCTTGCCCACCTGGATCGTCTTCACGATCTTCTGGTTGCGCCAGTCCACCACCGCCACGTAGTCGGCGCCCGTCATGCCGACGAGCAGGTACTTGTCGCCGGGCGTGAGCCACAGGCCAGCGGGCGCGGCGCCGACCTTCATCTTCCAGAGCACCTTCTGCGTCGGCAGATCGACCGCGGCGATTTCGCCGGAAACCTGCAGCGAAACGAACACGGTGCGGCTGTCGTTCGTGAACGCCAGGTGGCTCGGCATGGCCGAGAGCGGCAGGCGTTTGGCGAGCGTGACGTTGCTGCCGCCCGCGTAGTTGTAGATGTCGAGGCGGTCGAGGCGCAGGCCCGTGGTCACGAACCACTTGCGGTCGGGCGAGAAGCCGAGCTGGTACGGGTCTTCGACGTTTTCGACCCAGCGCTGCGGCTTGCCGGTCTTCGGATCGACGAACAGGAGGTTGTTCGACACCGAGTTCGCGACGATCAGCGAGGTGTTGTCCGGCGTGGGAAAGAGGTGGTGCGGTTCCTTGCCCGTGGGCACGGTGCCGACGACTTCGTGCGTCTTGTCGTCGATGAGGCTCAACGTGGCTTCGCCCGAATTCAGGACGATGATGTTATTCGCGTAAGCGGCCGTGGAGGCGAAAGTGGCAACCGTCGCTGCGCAAGCGAGCGCAAACGTTGCGGCCTTGGCGGCGACGCGGCTAAAGGTGTTGTTGTTCGGCATGAAGAATCGTTCCCGGGCAGATTCGTGATTGTAGAACGTCTACCCGCAAGCAAGGTTGACGTAAAGCCCTTGAAATATGCAAGAGGCGCAATTGAGCGCCCCTTTTTCGAACAATTTTGAAGAATTGTTATGGCCCGCAATGCGCTTTATCGCTGCATCGATTCCCATACCTTGTGGAGGCGCTTGACCGAGACCGGCATCGGTGTGCGCAATTCCTGCGCGAAGAGCGAGATGCGCAGCTCTTCGAGCAGCCAGCGGAACTCCGAAAGACGCGGATCGAACACGCCCCCGCGCTGCGAGAGCGCGCGCTGATACTGCTGCGCGAGTGGCTGGAATTCGGCGGCCTGGCGCGCGTCGCGTGCGGGGTCGGCGCGCAGCTTGTCGATGCGCAGCGCGACGCCCTTCAGGTAGCGCGGGAAATGCACGAGCTGTGCATAGGGCGTCTCCAGAATGAAGCGCTTGCTGATGAGCGCGTCGACCTGCGCCTGCATGTCCGCGGCCGGCGCGCCAAAGGCCTTGGCCTGCACGAGCTTCTTCGCCAACGATGCGTATTCCGCGAGGATCTGCCCGACCAGCCGCGCGATTTCCTGCGCGAGCAGCGAAAGGCGTCCGCGGCCTTCATCCTTGCGTGCGTGGAAGCTCGCGTCGTCATCGGGCAGCGGGTCTTGCAGGCAGGCGCGATCGAGCGCGAGTTCGACCAGCTGGTCGCGCAGCTCCTCCTGCGTGGCGCGCGCCATGAACTGCATCGCCATCTCGCGCAGGCCCGGCAGGTTCTTCTCCAGGTAGCGGATCGGCTCGCGCAACTGCAGCGCGAAGAGCCGGCGCAGCCCCGCGCGATGGATGCGTGCGGCCTCCTCCGGCGAATCGAACACTTCGACGTCGCAATGCGTGCCGCGATCGACGAGCGCGGGATAGCCGAACAGCGTTTGTCCGCCGCGACGGATTTCCAGCAGCTCGGGCAGCTTGCCGAAATTCCACGTCGTGAGGTTTTCGTAGAGCGCCGTGGCAGGCGCCCCGTCGCCCAGCGTGGGCGTATGTGGTGCATTGCTCTTTTGCGGCGCGTTGTTGCTTGCGATGCGCTTGCCCGGCGCGTTCTGTGGTGCCTCACCGCCCTGCGCATGCGTTTCCAGTGCCGCGAGCGCCGTCGCGCTCGCGAGCTTCTGGAATTGCTGCTGCGCCTGCGCGCCGAGTTCGGCGCGCAGTTGCGCGAGGTTGCGGCCCATCGCGAGCTGGCGACCGTGCTCGTCGACCACCTTGAAGTTCATGAAGAGGTGCGCAGGCAGCGTCTCCAGCTTGAAGTCGGCCGACTTCAGGGCGATCTGCTTTTGCTCGCGCACGTCGGCGATCAGCGCTTCCAGCAGGCCGCCCGCGCCGAAACGCTCGCCGCCCACGCGCTCCGCGAAGCCGGCCGCGTACTCGGGCAGCGGCACGCAGTGGCGGCGCAGCTTCTGCGGCAGCGACTTCAGCAGCAGTTGCGCCTTCTCCTTGAGCATGCCCGGCACGAGCCATTCGCAGCGGCGCGCATCGACCTGGTTGAGCGCGTAGAGCGGCACCGCGAGCGTCACGCCGTCGCGCGGCGAGCCCGGCTCGAAGTGATACGTGAGCGCCATCGCCACGCCCGACATCGTCATGCGCTTCGGGAACAGCTCGGTCGTCACGCCCGCCGCCTCATGGCGCATCAGGTCGTCGCGAGAGAGGTACAACAGACGCAGCTTGTCCTCGGGCTCGCCGCCCTTCCTCACCTCGTCGCGATACCAGCGCTCGAACGACGCGCCCGAGTAAATGCCTTCCGGAATCGCCTGATCGTAGAAGCCGTAGATCAGCTCATCATCGACCAGCACATCCTGGCGGCGCGACTTGTGTTCCAGTTGCTCGATATCGGCGAGCAGCTTGCGGTTGTGCGCGAAGAACGCGAGCTTCGTGTCGAACTCGCCCTCCACGAGCGCGCCGCGAATGAACAGTTCGCGGGCGCGCGCCGGGTCCTGCTTGCCGAACGCCACGCGCCTGCGTTGATACACCGGCAGGCCATACAGCACCCCGCGCTCGAACGCGCTCACCTGCGCCGCGCGTTTTTCCCAATGCGGTTCGGAGAGCGACGTCTTCAGCAAATGCGCGCCGACCTTCTCCAGCCACTCGGGCTCGATCTTCGCGATGCAGCGCGCGTAGAGGCGGCTCGTTTCGACGAGTTCGGCGGCCACCACCCAGCGCCCCGCCTTCTTCACGAGCGCCGAGCCCGGCCACAAGTGGAACTTGATGCCGCGCGCGCCGAGGTAATGCGGGTCGTCGTCGGCCTTCAGGCCGATATTGCCGAGCAGGCCCGTGAGCAGCGCGTGATGGATCTGCTCGTAGGTCGCGTCGGCTTCGTTGATGCGCCAGCCATGCTCGCGCACCACCGTCAGCAATTGCGAATGCACGTCGCGCCATTCGCGCAGACGCAAGTGCGACAGAAAATTCGCGCGGCACGCATCGAGCAGTTGCCGGTTGGACTTCTTGTGCGCGACGGCCTCTTCGAACCAGGCCCAGATCTTGAGCCACTGCAGAAACTCGGAGCGTTCGTCCGCAAAACGCCGATGCGCCTGGTCCGCCTGCTCCTGCGCCTCGATCGGTCGGTCGCGCGGATCCTGCACCGACAGCGCGCTCGCGATGATGAGCACTTCGCGCAGCGCCTGCTCGTCGCGTGCGCCGAGAATCATGCGTCCCACACGCGGATCGAGCGGCAGGTGCGCGAGTTCGCGGCCGAGCGGCGTGAGCGCGTTGTCGTCGTCCACGGCGCCGAGTTCGTTGAGCAGCTGATAGCCGTCGGCGATCGCGCGGCCCGGCGGCGGCTCGATGAACGGGAACGTCTCGATCGCCGTGAGATGCAGCGACTTCATGCGCAGAATCACGGCGGCAAGCGACGAGCGCAGGATTTCCGGATCGGAGAAGCGCGGCCGTGCGATGAAATCCGCTTCCTCGTAAAGCCGGATGCAGATGCCGTCCGCGACCCGCCCGCAACGGCCCGCGCGCTGGTTCGCCGCCGCCTGCGCAATCGACTCGATCTGCAGCTGCTCGACCTTGTTGCGATACGAATAGCGCTTCACGCGCGCGAGGCCCGTATCGACCACGTAGCGGATGCCCGGCACCGTGAGCGACGTTTCGGCCACATTGGTCGCGAGCACGATGCGGCGCGCATTCGACGGCTTGAAGACGCGCTCCTGCTCCTGCGCGGACAGCCGCGCGAATAGCGGCAGGATTTCCGTGTGCGGCGGATGATGCTTGCGTAGTGCTTCCGCGGCGTCGCGAATCTCGCGCTCGCCGGGCAGGAACACGAGCACGTCGCCCGAGCCCTCGCGGCAGAGTTCGTCGACGGCATCGACGATGGCTTCCATCAGGTCGCGATCGGTGTCGCGCTGAGACTTCGCACCTTTTTCGCGGCCCGTCGTGCCCTGCGCGTTCTTCACCGCCGGGCTGTCTTCCTGCACCGGGCGATAGCGCACTTCGACCGGATACAGCCGGCCGCTCACCTCGATCACCGGCGCGGGCTTTTCCTCGCTGCCGAAGTGGCGCGCGAAGCGATCGGCGTCGATGGTCGCCGACGTCACGATCAGCTTGAGGTCGGGCCGGCGCGGCAGAATCTCTTTCAGATAGCCGAGCAGGAAGTCGATGTTCAGGCTGCGCTCGTGCGCCTCGTCGATGATGATCGTGTCGTAGGCCTTGAGCAGCGGATCGGTTTGCGTCTCCGCGAGCAAGATGCCGTCGGTCATGAGCTTGACCGAGGCGCCCGGCGAGAGATTGTCGGTGAAGCGCACCTTGTAGCCGACCACTTCGCCGAACGGCGTATTGAGTTCGTCGGCGATGCGCCGCGCCGTGGCCGAGGCCGCAATCCGGCGCGGCTGCGTATGGCCGATCAAACCCGTGCCGCCCGCGCCGAGGCCGCGACCCAGCGCGAGCGCGATCTTCGGCAACTGCGTGGTCTTGCCCGAGCCCGTTTCGCCGCTCACGATCACGACCTGATTCTGTGCGATCGCACGCGCGATCTCTTCGCGGCGGCCGGAGACCGGCAGCGCTTCGGGGAACGTGATGGGCGGAACCTTGTTCGGCTCGATGTGCGCGCGTGGTGCACGCGGCGGACGTTCCTGGCGTTCGGCGCGCGGCGCGCGATCACGTTCGCCTTCACTGCCGGGGCGCGGCGCGTGTTCGGATTTCGGCTTGGCGGATCGCTGCGGATTCGGCGGGTTCTGCGGCTTCGCCTGCTTCGGAGGTTGCTGCGCGCGCGACGGTTGATTGCGCGGCGCCTCGGCGCGTGCCTCGCGCGATTCGTTCGGGCGATCTCGTGGCTCGTTTCGCTGCGCCGGGCGTCGATCGTCGCGCGCCTCGCGTCGCCTGGCCGGCTGAGCGGCGCTGCGCTCCGCACGCGGTTCGCCTCGCGATGGCGATTGTGACGGCGACTGCGGCGCGGGTTTCGTTTCGTTTCCCTGCTCAGGCTGCTGATGCAGTTGCTGATCCGGCTGCTGATCCGGTCGCTGATCCGGGCGCTGTTCCGCGCGCGGCGGCGTCTGCTGTTGCGCCTGTGGTTGCTTCTGCTCCGCACGCTTGTCCTGCACGCGCGCGCCGCCCAACGCGCCACCGCCCATCAGCGCGGCAAGCTTGTCCGTCGACGCGAGCTTTTGCCCGTCGCCATACTTCTGCGCCGCGCCTTTCGCTTTCGCGCCGTCCTGCGCCGTTTCCTTCCCGGCCGGGGTGTTGCTGCCCTGCGCCGAGGCAGGTCTTTTGGGTACATTCGACATGGGGGCGCATTATAATCCCGGGCATGAATTCCCAAACCGACCTCGTCCCCGCTACTGCCAGCGCGCCGGCCTCCGCCGCCGCTGCGGATTCCGACTCGCAGATCATGGCGCAGCACGCGCAGTTCGTCGACTGGATGCGATCGGTCGCGCCCTACATCCACGCGTTCCAGGGCAAGACGTTCGTCGTCGGTTTCGGCGGCGAGGTCGTGCACCAGAACCTGCTCAACGCGCTCGTCGCCGACATCGCGCTCTTGCAGGCCATGGGCATCCAGATCGTGCTCGTGCACGGTTCGCGCCCGCAGGTCGAGGAGCAGATGAGCCTGCACGGCGTCGAGTCCGAGTTCTCGCACGGCATGCGCATCACCAATGCCCGCGCGCTCGAATCGGCGAAGGAAGCGGCCGGTGAAGTGCGTCTCGACATCGAGGCCGCGATCAGTCAGGGTCTGCCGAACACGCCGATGGCGCACGCGCACATCAGCGTGGTGTCGGGCAACTTCGTGACGGCGCGGCCGGTCGGCATTCTCGACGGCGTGGACTTCCAGCACACGGGCGTCGTGCGCAAGATCGACGCCGATTCGATCCGCCACTCGCTCGCGAGCCGCAAGCTCGTGCTGCTCTCGCCGCTCGGTTTTTCGCCCACGGGCGAGGCGTTCAATCTGTCGATGGAAGACGTCGCCTCGGCGGCAGCCATCGCGCTGCGCGCCGACAAGATCGTCTTCCTTACGGAAACGCAGGGCCTGATCGACGAGGAAGGCGAGCTGATCCGCGAAATGTCGCTCGACGACGCCTACAAGCTGCAAGAAGGCGGCACGGTGCTCGGCGACGAAGGCTTCTATCTGAAGCACTCCATTCGCGCGTGCCGCGGCGGCGTGGGGCGTGCGCACATCATTCCCTACGCGCTCGACGGCGGCTTGCTGCTCGAACTGTTCTTGCACGACGGCGTGGGCACCATGATCTCGTACGAGAATCTGGAAAGCCTGCGCGAAGCCACGCCTGACGACGTCGGCGGCATTCTCACGCTGATCGAGCCGCTCGAAACCGACGGCACGCTCGTGCGGCGCGGGCGTCACCAGATCGAGCGCGACATCGACCACTTCTCGGTGATCGAGCACGATGGCGTGCTGTTCGGCTGCGCGGCGCTTTACGCGTACTCTCAGGAGCGTATCGGCGAAATGGCGTGCCTCACGGTCTCTCCCGAAGCACAAGGCTCCGGCGACGGCGAACGTCTCTTGCGCCGCATCGAGCAGCGTGCACGGGCGCGCGGTCTCACACGCATCTTCGTGCTCACCACGCGCACCGAACACTGGTTCCTGAAGCGCGGCTTCGTCAAGGCAACGGTCGACGACCTGCCCGAAGACCGCCGCCGCCTCTATAACTGGCAGCGCAAATCGCTCGTGCTGATGAAACAGCTCTGAGCGCGCCGCCACCCACACATACGACTACAGGAGAAGCACAGCATGGCCCGTATGATCCAATGCGCGAAGCTCGGCAAGGAAGCCGAAGGTCTCGACTTTCCGCCGCTGCCGGGCGAACTCGGCAAGCGCATCTATGAAAGCGTCTCGAAAGAGGCATGGCAGCAGTGGCTCAAGCAGCAGACCATGCTCATCAATGAAAACCGCCTGAACATGGCCGATCCGCGCGCGCGCCAGTACCTGATGAAGCAGACCGAGAAGTTCTTCTTCGGCGAAGGCGCCGACCAGGCTTCGGGCTACGTGCCGCCGACCGAAGGCTAAGGCCTCGCGATGCGCACCGGGATCCGTCCCTGAGCCGCATCACGCAACCGATTAGCCTGCAAAACCGCGCCCCCGGCGCGGTTTTTTTATGCGCTTCATGCGCATTCCAGGGCGCGGAAACGGTTCCATCGAAACGGCGCAATCCCCCGCCGCGTGGGGCTTCCAGTCCGCGCCCCGAATCCCCGCAGATACTTGGGTTTGCGCGATCTTCCGTTATCGTGCTAACATGTGGCCTCGTTCAACAGGCATTAGCCATCAATTGCATTCGGCACGGCGCCCAAAAACGCCATCATTCCGAATGCGCATATGACAAAAGGAACGCTCCGCCACGCGGGCTTCTTTTTCGTTTCAGTGGCGCTTTGACCAGGCAATCCGAGGCACCTCGTGCCGGTCCAGCGTCCTCATGCGCCCTGCTCCCCATCCACGGCCACGCAGGCGCAACGTTAAACACAATTTGTCCGAGTGTCGTTTCGCGACACTTCAGCATTGCTTTCGTGCGCCGCTCGCCTTGCGCGATGCACCATCGGCCCGCCTTCGTCGCTGACGCAACGTGGCGTGCCGTGCGCGAAATGTCGCCGCTATCGCGAAACGGTACTCTCCGGCAACCGTGGCGGGCCCTCATGGGTTCGTCGCAGTCATTGGAGATGCAGACCTTGACCGCTTCCACTTCCGGCGCGTCGGCCCAGACCGACCTTACCCTCGACGACATCACGATCGTCGACAAAAGCCTCCTCAAACGCGCCGTCGGCGCCATGGCGCTTGGCAACGCCATGGAATGGTTCGACTTCGGCGTGTACAGCTACATCGCCGTCACGCTCGGCCAGGTGTTCTTCCCGTCGAGCAGCCCCTCGGCGCAGCTCATCGCCACGTTCGGGACATTCGCGGCCGCGTTCGTCGTGCGCCCGATCGGCGGCATGGTGTTCGGGCCGCTCGGCGACCGCATCGGCCGCCAGCGCGTGCTCGCGATGACGATGATCATGATGGCCTGCGGCACCTTCGCCATCGGCTTGATTCCCTCGTACAAGTCGATCGGCATTGCCGCGCCGGCGCTTCTGCTCGTGGCACGCCTCGTTCAGGGTTTCTCGACCGGCGGCGAATACGGCGGCGCGGCGACCTTCATCGCCGAATTCGCCACCGACAAGCGCCGCGGCTTCATGGGCAGCTTCCTCGAGTTCGGCACGCTGATCGGCTACGTGTTCGGCGCGGGCACGGTTGCCGTGCTGACCGCCGTGCTCTCGCACCAGCAACTGCTCGACTGGGGCTGGCGCGTGCCGTTCATGATCGCGGGCCCGCTCGGCCTCGTCGGTCTCTATATCCGCATGAAGCTCGAGGAAACGCCGGCGTTCAAGCGCGAAGCGGAACTGCGCGAGGCCGAAGAGCACACGCGCCCCAAGCTCACGCTGCATTCGCTCCTCACACAGCATCTGCGCCCCTTCCTGCTGTGCGTGGGTCTCGTGCTGATCTTCAACGTGACCGACTACATGGCGCTGTCGTACCTGCCGAGCTACCTCTCGGCGACGCTGCACTTCAACGAGACGCACGGCCTCTTCCTCGTGCTGATCGTGATGGTGCTGATGATGCCGATGACGCTCGCGTTCGGCCGCCTGTCCGACGCCGTGGGCCGCAAGCCCGTGATGCTCGCGGGCTGCGTGGGCCTGATCCTGCTGTCGATCCCGTCGCTCACGCTGATCCAGACGGGCGCCCTCGTGCCGGTGTTTTTCGGTCTCCTGATCCTCGGCGCGCTGCTCTCGTGCTTCACGGGCGTGATGCCTTCGGCCCTGCCGGCGCTGTTCCCGACCGCGATCCGCTACGGCGCGCTCGCCATCGGCTTCAACGTCTCGGTGTCGCTGTTCGGCGGTACCACGCCGCTCGTGGCGGCATGGCTGGTCCAGCACACGCAGAACCTCATGATGCCCGCGTACTACCTGATGGGCGCAGCCGTGATCGGCATCATTTCGGTGCTGGCGCTGCATGAAACGGCGCGCCGCCCGCTGCCGGGCTCGGCGCCGAGCGTGAGCACCAGGGCGGAAGCACACGCGGTGCTACGCGGGGTGCGTCTCGCGCGCGAACTCGACGAGGAATACGCTGTCGCCAACGCCGTGCGCGCCTGATAGGGCACCACTGAAACGCAAAAAGGCCAGCTCTTCATGCTGGCCTTTTTTCTTGCGCGCTCGCTTGAGCCTATTCGACGAGATTGACGTGCTCGACGTCCAATGCGCCGTCGTCGCCGATCGTCAGCATCGCTGCCGAGATCGGCAATTTGAAACGGCGCGGCCCCGCGCTGCCGGGGTTCACATACAGCACCCCCTCGCGCGCTTCGAGCGCGGGCTTGTGCGAATGCCCGCTCACGACCACAGCAATGCCTTCGCCAGCAGGATCGCCCTGCAGGTCAGGTAATTCGTGGACCACCGCAAGCCGGAGCCCAGCGAACGCGACGGTCGTTTGCACCGGCAATGCCTCGGCCCACGCGCCATGATCGTTGTTGCCGCGCACGGCGGTGAGCGGCGCGATGGCCGCGAGCATGTCGAGCACGCGCTGATCGCAGATGTCGCCCGCATGCACGATGGCGTCCGCGCCCTCGACGAAGGCGAGTAGCTCCGGACGCAGCAGATTATGCGTGTCGGAAACCAGTGCAACACGTAGCGGAGGTAGCGGATGTTTCACGGACATGAAGTTGCGTTGCGGTTGAATCCTGCCGATTATCACCGCGCTCACGCCTCGCCGTCGCCTTCCTCAGGCGCTGCGCCGACGTACACCGCGAGCCAGACGCTCGGCACGGTCGGATCGGTCCATGACACGCGATGACGGCAGTGCGCCGGGATGTGCACATAGTCGCCGGGCAGCAGGCGTCGCGGCGGCACTGCCGGGTTCTCGAATTCCAGCGTCGCCGCGCCGGCGAGAAGCGCCACCCATTCCTCGCGCGCATCGTCGTACCAGAACCCCGGAGGGCTCGCCTGGCCCGTGGAGACGATGCGCTCGATCAGCACCCCGTCACGCGAAACGAGCGTGTCGAAGCGCTCATCCTCGGCATTTGCGTCGATGCCTGCGAAGAGATTGCCGAATGCAACCGTGTTCGGTTCGTTCATGCCAATGCGCTCATTCGAGAGGTTTCAGGCCGTCGAGCAAGGTCGGCACCAGCTCGCTCACGGTCGGGTGGATGTGCATCGCGTATTGCAGCGTCGTATAGGGGGCGTCGGCCGTCATCGTGTCGATGAACGTGTGGATCGCCTCGTCGCCCTCGATACCGAAGATCGCTGCGCCGAGAATACGTTGCGTTGGCGGGTCCACCAGCGCTTTCATGAAGCCGTCCGTCTCGCCGCGTTCGCGCGCGCGGCCCACGCGCGACATCGGCATGGTGGCGATGAGCGCGGGTTTGCCCCGCTCGCGCACTTCGCGCTCACTCATGCCGACGCGCGCGAGCGGCGGATCGACGAACACCGCGTAGGCGGGAATGCGTGTGTCGGCGCTGCGCGCTTTGCCGTCCAGCAAATTCGCCGCGACGATCTGAAAGTCGTCGTATGACGTGTGCGTGAACGCACCGCGGCCATTCACGTCGCCGAGCGCCCAGATGCCCTCTACGCGCGTGCGCAACTGGCCGTCCACGGCGATGAGCCCGTGGGCGTCGCGCTCGATGCCCGCCGCGTCCAGCCCCAGATCGTCAGTGTTAGGCAGGCGCCCAGTCGCGAAGAGCAGATGCGAAACGTCGAGCGAACCACTGTCGAGCGCGATGCGCACGCCCGCCCGGCCATCGAGCGGCGCGACGCTTCGCGGCTCGGCGCCGAAGCGAAACTCCACGCCTTCACGCGCGAGCACGTCCTGGACCGCGCGCGAATAATCCTCGTCCTCGCGTGCGAGGACGCGCTGCCCGCGCACGAGCACCGTCACGCGGCTGCCGAAGCGGCGGAACATCTGCGCGAATTCGAGCGCCACGTAGCTGCCGCCGCAGATCGCCAGATGCTCGGGGAGTTGCGCGAGCGCGAGCAGCGTCGAGTTAGTCTCGTAGCGGATCGTCTCGACGCCGGAAATGGCAGGAATGAGCGCGCGTGTGCCCGTGTTGATGAAGATCTCGGGCGCTTCGAGATCGACCTGCGCGCCGTCGTGCGCAGCCACGCGCACCGTGTGGGCGCCCGTGAAGCGCGCGTGACCCTTGAACACGGTGACGTTCGGCGCATGGCGCAGCCACTGCTCGACGCCGTCGCGCGACGCCCCGATGATGCGCTCCTTGCGCGCCTTCACGAACGCGAGATCGACGCGCACGTCGCCGGGCTGCGCGCCCGTGCCGATCTGCACGCCGAAGTCCGCCGCGTGGCGCGCAACATGGGCGGCACGTGCGCAGGCGACGTAGGCCTTGGTCGGCGTGCAGCCGACGTTTACGCAGGTCCCGCCGAATGACGCGCGCTCGATCACCGCGGTCTTGCGGCCGCTCTTGCCAAGCCGCACCGCGAGAGGCGGCCCGCTTTGCCCCGTGCCGATCACGATCGCATCGAAACGTTGTGCCATGCCGCTCTCCTTTGCCGTTGACGCGAGTTGAGCCGCGAGTCGCGAAAGGCGGCCGATCGCGCCATCTTACGCGCGACGAATAGCCACCGCCCGCAGCGTGATTGTGCGAATCGGGTACGCATTGGCACGTGTTGCGAAGGGGAGCGCAGGGGCAAAAAAAGAGCCGCCTCGCACGTCGAGGCGGCTCACAGGGTGACGTCGCAACAGCAAACGGGCGAAGCCGCTGCGCGTCAGGGGGATCGGCGAACTTCGGACACGCTTGCGTCAGGCGTTCGGTGAATCCGTGACTGGATATTCAATCGTTGAAGTTAAGGAAGCTCCGCGTGCGTGCAATCAGCACACAATCAGTGCACACAATCGGTGGCCGCACATTCTCCGTGGCCCGCGTTCCAGAGTTCGCGCGAGCGCAGGAATGCGGCGCGCGCGCCGCGCGTCGCCATCATCAGGCCGATTTGCCCCATGTTGAAGTCGTGCGACACCATCAGCTGCATCAGGTCCACCATCGGCAGGACCAATGCTGGCTGATATAACTGTCGTTCGATAAAGGATTTCATGACCGCTCCCGCTGCATGCCCCGCGTCCTCCTGACGCAAGGTCATTCCATGGTTGTCATTCTAGGAATGCGGCGTGCGTGGATAAATGGGCCCCCAGCGAAGTCACTTGTCGAGAATCGCAAACAATCGATCCGAATGTTGAAACAAGGGGTGCGGCGGCGGGGTCCGCCGTGTTCGCCGGGCATCGCGCGCGGCCGCGCCACACGGCTTTGGGCGAATTCCGGCCCTGCGGACGCGCTTCAGTCGAGGGGCGTGGCGACGAATTCCGGCAGTGTCTCGGCACGTGCGGAAAGCGCGGCAATCGCCGGATATCGGGCGGGATCAGCGCAGCCGGGCAGCATGTACTGGTTGAAACGCCACGCAACGGCCGCGGTGATGTCGGCCTGCGTGATGCGGCCCGCGCACAGCCAGCCGTCGCGACCCGCAACGAGTTGGTCGAGTACGGTCCAGGCCGCGTGCATCTGGGCGTTCACGCGCTCGAACCACGGCTCGTGCTGGCGCTCGGCGGGGCGCAACTGGCGTTCATAGACCTGCTGCACCGTCTTTTCCATGGCCGCGAGCGCGAAACCGTTCACGCGCAGCGCGAAGGTCCGCTCCTGCGCCTCCTCCGGCATGAGCCGCCGCGCGGCGGGCACTTTGCGGTCCAGATAGTCGAGGATCAGCGTCGAGTCGATCAACTGGGTGCCGTCGTCGTCGACGAAGGTCGGCGCCTTCACGACGGGATTGATCTGAGCAAATTCGTCGTACTGCCGAAATACCGAAATGCTGCGGTGCTCGAACTCGAGCCCCAGCACATGGAGCGAAATCGCGACGCGACGCACGTAGGGGGAGTCCATCATACCGATCAACTGCATGGGTTCACCTCGAACAGTAAAAAGGGATCGGACGTCGATCTTGCAGGAAGCCCCATCGCATTTCAAGCCACGTTGAGCATCCCGGAACCGCGCCACGGCAACGCGGTCGTTGTGCAAAAACACACCGTGTCGATGTGCCACGTCCGGCTCGCCGCCCTACAGGGCTACATTTGTTAGCAGACGTCGAATCTGACGCGTCGCGGCATTGTTGCGCCGCAGCGCTTCACCCAGCGTACCGGCGCCTTTTTACCGTGCCGCGCTGCTCAAGGCGCAGCGGCGTGCGGGGTGCAAGCAAAGGATGCCGAAGCATTAGGCAGACCGCATGAAAACGGTTCTTGTGCGCCGCATGTGCTGCAGTGCATCGCCGGGAAACTCCTGGATTCGGACGCCGAACGGCTGAGATAGTCTCAATGCACAAGGAGACGGAATCATGAGACAAGCATTCAACGTTGGTGTTGTCATCGTCCTCGCACTCCTCCTCGCGAATCGTGCCATGACACGTGTGCAGGCTCACGAGGCTGGCTCGCTTACCTGTGCCCAGGGCTCCGCACTCGTCAAGGCCGAAGCCCTCGTGCGCGGATTCGGCGAACACGGTGCGAGCGCCCAGAGCGAAAACTTCCTCTCTTCCTGTCTCGTTTCAGGCCAGGGTCAAGTCGGCGACCTGATCGCCCACGACTGAGCGCCAATGACTGAGCGCCCTGCGCGCCGCGAGCGCCCAGCCGCGTTTCGCGGCGTGGGCGCGGTTTAACGGCGCGACACGTGGTACCACGCTCGCTCGCGGCCCCACCGCCGGAGCGCGCTCATGACCAACCCGCCGAACGCCGTTCAGCATTCGGCTGGACAGGGTCACACGCCCGCCACTGCGGACCTCGATGTCCGCGGCCGCCCCGATTACCGACCCGAAGCCAATACCTGGCTGCCCGACACCTTCGCCCTTGACCTCAGGTGCGACAAGTCGTCAACTTGCGCTGACGCCCGTAAGTTCACGCGCATCCGCGCCACCCGAAGTCGATACCTCCGCAGGCACCGCTCAGTCGCTCCCGCTCGTTGACGCAGGCGCGGGCGGTTCCACAGCGTCAAGCAAACCCGGCGCGCCGGGACGCACCGCTGCGGGTTGCCAATTCCCCGGGTTGGCGGCGAGAATGCTCGCGGACCACGGAGAATCTATGAAAGGTTGCATCCTGTTGTTTGGAGTCAGCATGCTGGCGGCGTGCACATCGGTAACGGCCGTCAATTCGAGACAGGATGGGCATCTCACCGTCACGAGCCGCGCGCGCTGGGAGCTTGTTTCGTGGAACCACGTGCGCGCAGTCGGGCTCAGCGAAGCCGAGGACTACTGCGAAAAACGGAAGAAGCAGTTGCATACGGTCGAGATCCACAGCGAAGGCGTGCGCGGCATGACGTCCCAGACAGTAGAAGTCATCTTCGACTGCATCTGAGGGGGACCGCATAGTCTTCTCGCGCATCCGCGTCAAACGGGCGTTGCAGCCCGTTAGCGCGCTGTTGCAGACCAGATTGCTCGAGATGGCGCAATAGTTTGTTGTCGTTCACCCTGATACCCAAATCGCATGACCGCGCTAAACTGACGATACATTTTGTTACGTTTAGGGCCGCGTCATGTTGACCGCATTCTTTATCGCCTGCCCCTTCGGCATCGCGGCATTGTTCGGGTTCGCAAGGCTGATCAATCCTCTCACCGGGAAGATCGGTAGTCGTTGAGTGCGCAAGCGCCCGGTTGCGGCGCAGCGCCCGACTGATCCTCGCGCCGCCATTCTGCGCGGCTGCCCGGGGCTTTTCCCGGCCTATCCTGTTTTTCTCTTCGGTGTAGCCAGATCCCTTCGTGCGCCCGCACGGATTTAGCCATGCAAATGAAAAACCCGCGAAGCCTGAAGCTATCGCGGGTTTCGGGAATCCAGCGGCATTCGCTGGAACAACAACATCTGGTGCCGGGGACCGGACTCGAACCGGCAAGCCGTAAGGCGGCGGATTTTCGTCACACCACGTCTTTCGACGCCACGCGCCATGCATGGGCGCGCGTTCGTGCGCTGGACTATGCCTTCACCGTCGCTGAGCGCCGCGTAATCTCACGCCGCGCCTGGCCTTAGGCGCCCCCCGTCTAGTCTCTACACCTTCCTGACCACCGCTTTGCGCGGCAGCCGGCTTGGCTCGGCGTTGCCTCGGCGCCTCGCGCGCGACGCGCTTCCAGGCCCAGGGGTTTCGCCGAATTTGAGGGGTTCTGCACCGGCCGTTTCCGGTCGGGCACTCAATCGTTTCTTAAGTCCGCTATGTTTACCAATTTCATCACCCCGGCAGGGCGGACGCGATTCTACCATTGCCCGGCGCGCCTCCCAAAGGCGGGACGGGGGACCGCATCCGTCATCTGCCGGTCATACGCATTTTTCATAATCGGCCCCATCGAAAACGTTTACATACGACGCCGGGGCCGATCGCATGACGCCAACCATCAAGGATGTCGCCGCACACGCCGGATTCTCGATCGCCACCGTGTCGCGCGCGATCAATGCGCCTCATACGGTCAACCCCGTCACGCTCGCGCGGGTGCGCGAAGCAATCGACGCGCTGAAGTTCCGCCCGAACCCGCTCGGCCGCCAGTTGCGCGGCGAGCGCACGCGTCTGATCGGCGTGGTGCTGCCCACGCTCGCCAATCCGGTGTTCGCCGAGTGCCTGCAGGGCATCGACGAACTCGCCGCGGCGCAGGGCTTTCGCCTCATGCTGATGACCACGCAGTACGACGCCGAACGCGAGCGTCATGCGATCGAGACGTTGCGCGCGCAACGTGTCGAGGGGCTGATCCTGACCGTCGCCGACGCCGACACCCATCCCCTGCTCGACGAACTCGACGCGGACGGCCCGCTCTACGTGCTGATGCACAACGACACGAAACGGCGCCCTTCGGTGTCGGTGGACAACCACCAGGCCGCCTGCGACGGCGTGCGCATGCTCATCGCGCACGGCCATCGCCGCATCCTCATGCTGGCCGGCACGCTCGCCGCCTCCGACCGCGCGCGCCAGCGCCATGCGGGCTATGCCCTCGCAATGCAGCAGGCCGGCCTCACGCCCGCGCCGGCCCTCGAAGTCGATTTCAACGCGCAAGAGCTTGCGCCTTCGGTGCTCGCACATCTGACGAGCGGGCCCGCGCGGCCCACGGCCCTCTTCTGCAGCAACGACCTGCTGGCCATGGTCGTGATGCGCGGACTGCGCCGCGCCCGCCTGCGCGTGCCGCAGGACATGTCGATTCTCGGCTTCGACGGCCTCGCGATGAGCGAACTGCTCGCGCCGCCGCTTGCGAGCATCGGCACGCCGAACCGCGATATCGGCTGCGAAGCGTGGCAATGCCTGATGGCGCGCATCGGCGGCCAGTATGCGGGGCCACTCGCCAATACGCTGCCGCACACCTTGCGCACCGGCGGCACCATCGCGGCGATCGCGCACGCGCCGCTCGGCGCGCGTGGAAGCGCGATCGATCGCGGCCTCGAACTCGGCGGCGCGCTCTCGTGAGTCAGTGGCGCGTCTGAGGAACAAACCGAACCAGCCGAACAATCCGGGGCCGTGCACGCACGCGGCCCTCATCCACCAGAACGCTCTCGCAACCGACCTGGAGACCTGCCTTGACCAGCCGACTCGCCTTTGCCGGCCCGCTTTCGCTTGTGCCCGTGCGCGCCGTCCTGCGCACGCTAGCCGCACCCGTGCGGCGCCTGACCCGCTTCGCCCGCTTCTCCCGCGCGCTGCCGCTCGCCGCGAGCGCCGCCGCCCTCGTAGCCGGATTTGCCGCGCCGCTGACGGCGCAGGCCGATCAGACCGCCATCTGCTACAACTGTCCGCCCGAATGGGCCGACTGGGCGAGCCAGATCCAGGCGATCCAGAAAGAGACCGGTATTCGCGTGCCGTTCGACAACAAGAACTCCGGCCAATCCATCGCACAACTGATGGCCGAGCAGAAGAGCCCGGTCGCCGATGTCGTTTATCTCGGCGTGTCATCGGCATTCCAGGCGAAGGACAAGGGCGTGATCACGCCATACAAGCCCGCGCACTGGAACGACATTCCCGCCGACCTGAAGGACCCGCAAGGCTACTGGTTCGCCATCCACTCGGGCACGCTCGGCTTCTTCGTCAACAAGGACGCGCTCGAAGGCAAGCCGGTGCCGCGTTCGTGGGCCGATCTCCTCAAGCCCGAGTACAAGGGCATGGTCGGCTACCTCGATCCGTCGAGCGCCTTCGTGGGTTATGCGGGCGCGGTAGCCGTGAATCTCGCGTTGGGCGGCACGCTCGACAACTTCCAGCCCGCTTTCGAATGGTTCGGCAAGCTCAAGGCCAACCAGCCGATCGTGCCGAAGCAGACCGCCTACGCGCGCGTGCTGTCGGGTGAGATTCCGATCCTGCTCGACTACGACTTCGACGCCTACCGCGCCAGGTACAAGGACCACGCAAACGTCGAGTTCGTGATCCCCAAGGAAGGCACGATTTCGGTGCCCTACGTGATGAGCCTCGTGAAGAACGGCCCGCACGAAGCGAACGGCAAGAAGGTGCTCGACTTCGTGCTGTCCGACGAAGGCCAGAAGCTCTGGGCCAATGCCTACCTGCGCCCGGTGCGCGCAAGCGCGCTCTCGCCGGAAGCGGCTTCGAAGTTCCTGCCCGCGAGCGATTATGCACGCGCAAAACCCGTGGACTTCGCGAAGATGGCGGCGCAGCAGCAGGCGTTCGGCGAGCGCTATCTGCAGATCATGCACTGATACCCCGGCCGATCACTTCCATGCATGACCTCACTTTTCCGCTGCGCTGGCGTGTGGCGCTCATCGCGCCCGCGCTCGCGGTGTTCCTCGCCTTCTGGCTGCTGCCGATGATCGCACTCGTGCAAGTGAGCGCCGACGGGCACTTCATCGAAACTTATCGCGCACTCCTGACGAATGGCCGCTACATGAGGAGCCTTGGCGCGACTATTGCGCTCTCGGCCGCCGTGACCGCGGCAACGCTCGTGGTCTCGACGATCTGCGGCCTTCTGCTCGCACGGCGCACATTCGCGGGGCGCCGTGCGCTCGTCGCGCTGCTCACGTTTCCGCTGGCGTTTCCGGGCGTGGTGGTCGGCTTCATGGTGATCATGCTCGCCGGCCGCCAGGGGCTCATCGGCGCGCTCTCGCTGCGGCTCACCGGCGAGCGCTGGGTGTTCGCGTACTCGATGGCGGGACTCTTCGCGGGCTATCTGTACTTTTCGATTCCGCGCGTGATCGTGACCGTGATGGCCTGCGCAAGCCAGCTCGACGGCTCGCTCGAAGAGGCCGCGCGATCGCTTGGCGCGTCGTCGTGGCGCGTGCTGTGCGATGTGATCCTGCCCGCGCTCGCGCCCGGCCTCGTCGCCGCAGGAGCGATCTGCTTCGCGACCGCGATGGGCGCGTTCGGCACGGCCTTCACGCTCGCCACCGACATCGACGTCCTGCCGATGACGATCTATACCGAGTTCACGCTCAACGCGAACATGGTCACGGCAGCCGGCCTTTCGATCGTGCTCGGTCTCGTGACGTGGGCGGTGCTCACGCTCGCGCGCAGCGTGACGGGCGCGGCCGTCGCGGCCACGGCATGAGCACGCTGTGGTTTTCGAGGACTCCAGAATGAATTCGGTCGTCAATCCCGCCGCAACGGCTGCGCAAGACGTACACGAAGCGCCCGGCCAGCCGCCCGCCGCGCGGCGGCGCTTCGCCCGGCCCTCGGTGCGCGCATGGATCGCGTGCGCGCAATGGCTCGTCACGCTCGCCACCTGCGCATTTCTCATCGTGCCCGTGGTGATGTCGATCCTCGCGGGGCTTACCGTCAACTATTTTCGCGGCGTCGCGAGCGGCCTTACGCTACGCTGGCTCGACCAGGTCTGGGCGCAGTATCACGCGAGCGTCTTTCTCTCGCTCGAAGTGGCGGCCGCCACGCTCGTCATCACGCTCGCGACCGGCGTGCCCGCGGGCTATGCGCTCGCGCGCAGCCGCACGCGCCTCTCGCGCTTGATCGAGGAATTGCTCGTGCTGCCGGTTGCCCTGCCCGGCCTCGCTTCGGCGCTCGCCCTGCTCGTGGTGTACGGCGGCTTCAGCACCTTTCGCATGAGCGCGGCATTCATCGTGGTCGGCCACGTGGTGTTCACGCTGCCGTTCATGGTGCGGCCCGTGGCAGCCGTGTGCGCGTCGGCGGACCTGCGCACGCTCGAAGAAGGCGCGGCGAGCCTCGGTGCGGGCTTCTGGCAGCGCTTCACGACCATCGTGCTGCCCAATGCACGGCCCGGCATCGTGGCGGGCGCGCTCGCGGTGCTCACGCTTTCGATCGGCGAATTCAATCTCACCTGGATGTTGCACACGCCCGACACCAAAACGCTGCCAGTCGGCCTCGCGGACACCTATGCGTCGCTGCGCATCGAAGTGGGCAGCGCCTACACGATCCTCTTCTTCGTCATGACGATGCCGCTGCTCGTGGCGATGCAATGGCTCGGCGTGGACGTGCCCGGCGCCTCAGGAAAGCCCTCTGGCAAGCAGCGCCTCGCAGGCCAGCAAAATAGCAACAAGGATTCCGAATGAAACTCGAACCGATCCCGATTATGCTCACGCGCTGCGCGAAGACGTTTCGCGGCACGCGCGTGCTCGAACCGCTCGACCTCGCGATCGGCGCCGGCGAAACGCTCGTGCTGCTCGGCCCTTCGGGCTGCGGCAAGACCACCACGCTGCGCATGATCGCGGGTCTGGAGACGCCCGACGCCGGCGGCCGCGTGGCCTTTGGCGACGAAGACGTGACCGCGCTGCCGATCGAGCGGCGCAAGGTCGGTATGGTGTTCCAGAACTACGCCCTCTTTCCGAACCTCGACGTGCGCGGCAACATCGGCTATGGCCTGAAAATCCAGCGCGTTCCCGCCGCCGACGCGCGCGCACGCGTGGACGAATTGCTCGCGATGATGCGTCTCGAAGCGCACGCGACCAAGCCCATCAACCAGCTTTCGGGCGGCCAGCGCCAGCGCGTGGCGCTCGCACGCGCGCTCGCACCACGCCCGCGTGTACTGCTGCTGGACGAGCCGCTCACCGCGCTCGATGCGCGCCTGCGCGACACCTTGCGCAGCGAGATGAACGCGCTGTTGCGCGAGCTGGGCGTGACGACGGTCTACGTCACGCACGATCAGGCCGAGGCGATGGAGCTGGGCGACCGCATCGTCGTGATGAGCGCAGGCCGCATCGAGCAGATCGGCACGCCGCGCGAGATCTATTTCCGGCCTGCGAGTCGTGCGGTCGCGCAGTTCGTCGGCACGCTCAACCGGATCGCCGGAGAATGGCAAGGTGGCATGCTGCGCACGAGCGGCGGCGCCGTGCCGGCCGGCCCGTACCAGACGAGCGGCGCCGCCGAGCTGTATTTCCGCCCCGAAGACGCCACGCTCGCCGACCCTGTCGGCGCGCAGCTGCGCGGCGTGATCGAGCAGGCGACCTTTCTCGGCGAGCGCACGCGGCTCACGATCGGCGGCGCGGCGCCCGATGCCCTGCTCGTCGACGTGGCGGGCCGCGTCGAGCTGGCGCGCGGCACGCCGGTCGGCATTTCGATTGCCCCTGAAGCGCTCATCGCGCTCGCGTAATTCTTACTCAATGAGGACTACCATGCTGCTCGCCCAGATCAGCGACCTGCACATCAAGCCACCGGGCGCGCTCGCCTATCGCCGCGTCGATACGGCCGCGAGCCTCGCACGCACCATCGCGCGGTTGAACGCGCTCACGCCGCGCCCCGACGCGGTGCTCATGACCGGCGACCTCGTCGACCAGGGCTCGGTCGAGGAATACCGGCACCTCAAATCGCTGCTCGACACGCTCGAGATTCCGTACTGGCTCCTGATCGGCAACCACGACGCGCGCGAGCCGCTGCGCGAAGTATTCGCCGATCGGCCCGAACTGCGCGAAGGCGGCGAGTTCATCCAGTACGCCGTGGACCTCGGCGCGCTGCGCGTGATCGCGCTCGACTCCATGCAGCCGGGGCAAAGCGCGGGCACACTCTGCGCCGCGCGCCTCGCGTGGCTCGCGCAGCAGCTCGATGCGGCGCGCGGCAAGCCCGTGATCGTCGCACTCCATCACCCGCCGTTCGACTGCGGCATCGGCCACATGGATGCGATTCGGCTCGACGACAGTGCCGCGCAGGCGCTCGAAGCGCTCGTGGCGCACCATCCCAACGTCGAGCGCGTGCTGTGCGGCCACGTGCACCGGCCCATGTTCGTGCGCTTCGGCGGCACGATCGCTGCGGCCGTGCCGGCGCCGGCCCACCAGGTCACACTCGACCTCGCACCCGATGCGCCCTCCACGTTCACGCTGGAGCCGCCCGCCTTCGCGCTGCATCGCTACGATCCGCGGGGCGGGATCGTCACGCATCATGGCTACGTCGATCCATTCGACGGACCGTATCCGTTCTACGAGCCCACGGGCGAGCTGATTGCCTGAAAGCGCGACAGGCGGCGCGCTCCCGGGCCGCCAGCGCGATTGTGCGCGCTCCGGTATGATCGGCACGCTCGAAGCCTGCCTTTCGCATCACCGGGCGCCGCCCGCATCGCACATGTCCACACCTGATTCCGCAACCGCTGGCGCAAGCCAGTCGCTGCGCGGCCTGCTGCTCCTGCTCGCGACCATCGCGGGCGTCACGGTCGCGAACATCTACTTCAACCAGCCGCTGCTCGACGATTTCCGCCAGAGCTTCCCGGCCGGCGCCGCGTGGATCGGCGCCGTGCCGGCCGGCACCCAGCTCGGCTACGCAGCGGGCATGCTGCTGCTCGCGCCGCTCGGCGACCGCTACGACCGCCGCCGCATCATCCTGCTGCAAACCGCCGGCCTGTGCGTCGCGCTGCTCGTCGCGGCCACGGCGCCCTCGCTTGCCGTGCTGGTCGGCGCGAGCCTCGCGATCGGCATCCTCTCCACCATCGCGCAGCAGGCCGTGCCGTTTTCCGCGGAACTCGCGCCGCCCGAGGCGCGCGGCCACGCGGTGGGCACGGTGATGAGCGGCCTCTTGCTCGGCATCCTGCTCGCGCGTACCGCGGCCGGTTTCGTCGGTCAGTACTTCGGCTGGCGCGCGGTATTCGGCGCGTCGATCGTCGCGCTGCTCGTGCTCGCGCTCGTCATCGTGAAAAAGTTGCCGAAGAGCCAGCCGACCTCGACGCTCGGCTACGGCAAGCTGCTCGGCTCGATGTGGCATCTCGTGCTGGAGCTGCCCGGACTGCGTGAAGCATCGGCGACCGGCGCCTGCCTCTTCGCCGCGTTCAGCCTCTTCTGGCCCGTGCTCACGCTGCTGCTCGCGGGCGAGCCGTTCCATCTCGGGCCGCAGGCGGCGGGCCTGTTCGGCATCGTCGGTGCGGCGGGCGCGCTGGCCGCGCCGATGGCGGGCCGCTCCGCCGACAAGCGCGGGCCGCGCGCTGTCATCACGATGTCGATCGCGCTGATGGCGCTCGCGTTCGTGATCTTCGCATTCTCCGGCACGAGCCTGATTGGCCTCGTGATCGGCGTGATCGTGCTCGACGTGGGCGTGCAGGCCGCGCAGATCTCGAATCAGTCGCGCATCTACGCGCTGCGCCCCGAGGCGCGCAGCCGCGTGAATACGGTGTTCATGGTCTGCTACTTCATTGGCGGCGCGACCGGTTCCGCCGTGGGCGTAACCGCGTGGCACGCATTCGGCTGGATCGGCGTGTGCGTGGCGGGCATCGCATTCACGGCGCTCGCCGGCTGGATTCACCATGCAACGCGCCCGCGCATGGGCGCGGGCGCGCAGACTTCTTCCTGAGGGCTGGCGTCAGGCGTTATTTGCTCGCATACAGCAAATCGGTCATATCGTCGGCGTGCTCTTCCTCCGTCGCGAGAATTTCCTCGAAGATGCGTCGCGTCGTGGTGTCGTCATGACCGAGATAATTGATGATCGCGCGATAGCTCTCGATGGCGATGCGCTCCGCGATCAGATTCTCACGGATCATGTCCTTCAGGTCGACCCCTTCCTTGTATTCCGAGTGCGAGCGCTCGAGCAGCGTTGCCGGCGAGAAGTCTGGCTCGCCGCCTAGCTGCACGATACGGGCCGCGAGCATATCGGCGTGCTGCTGCTCCTCGGTCGCGTGCTGGAGAAACTCGGCCGCCACCGACTCGGACTCGATGCCCTTCGCCATGAAATGGTGCCGCTTGTAGCGCAGCACGCACACGAGCTCTGTGGCGAGCGAATCGTTGAGCAACTTGAGCACGGTCTCGCGATTCGCGGGGTAGTCCGACGTGACCGGCCCCTGGTCGAGATTGCGGCGCGCCTCATCGCGTACGCGCTTGAGATCGAACTCAAACGAAGCGTGTGTCTTCGACATCTGACTCTCCTTCGAACATGACATGCATGAGTGGGATTGGGTTTCGCATGCGCGCGTCATCGGTGCATCACGCCTAGCAGCAACGTGACGACGAAGACCACGAGGAAGATATAGAACAGGATCTTGGCGATTTCGGCCGCGCCCGCAGCGATTCCCGTGAAGCCGAACACGGCGGCGATGATCGCAATGATGAAAAACACGATGGCGTAGTGAAGCATGGCGTAGTCCTCCTTGTGGGCGGATGTGCTGCGCTATGTCGCGCCTGCGTCAGCGCTAGCGCAAGCCGCGGACCCGACGCCTGCGCACACGCAGACGCATGGCGGCACAAATGACCGGGCACGAGACATGCTGGAGAGTGATCTCCTTTGACACCGTGGAGGACTTCCTCATGAAACGCCTGATTGCCCTCTTTCTCGTTACCGCATCGCTGGCAGCGCTCTCGGCCTGCAACACGATGGCGGGTGCCGGCGAGGACGTTTCCGCAGGCGGCCACGCCCTCACGAATTCGGCGGAAAAGGCAAAATAGTGTCCGGCAAACGGTAAAGGCGCCGGAATGACGGCTAACGCGTGCGCGTAGCTCGTACGTACGCTACCGGCATCGATCACCGGTGAACGACGAAGTCGCGGCCGCTGTGCGCCTCGCATGCGCAGCGGCCGCGCACGCAACGCGGCGCGACGACGCGAGGCGCGTCGCGAAGGCAGGATGAACTCAGGCAGTGCGGCGGCGGTCGTCGAACAGGAACGACAGACCCACGCTGCCGAGAATCAGCACGGTCGCGACAACGGTTGCGCTCGTGACCGGCTCGCCGAGCAGCAGCGCGCCGAGCGCGACGGCAACAACGGGATTCACGTACATGCAACTGCTCGCGACGAGCGGGCTGGTATGGCGAATCAGGTAGCCATACGCGACATAGGCCGCCATCGTGCCGATGAAAAGCAGGTAGAGAAACGCCACGAGCGGCAGGAAATACAGCTCGCCCATGCGTTCGCCACTGATCCACGCGACCGTCGTCGAAATGGCGCCGCCCAGGCCGATCTGCAGCGCCGTCGCGACGAAGAGATCGGTCGGCAACGTGAGCTTGCCCGCCAGATGCGCGCCGATTGCCCAGAAGAGCGCGCCGCACAGAATCGCGAGGCTGCCGCCCGCCGAGCCGGCCGCGGCGCCGCCGTGGCTCAGGATGGCTATGCCGACGAGGCCGAGCGCGACCGCGGCCCATTCGGCCTTTGCCACGCGCCGCCCGGTGACCGCCGAGATCACGGTCGCAAAGAGCGGCACCGTGGCGACCATCACGGCCGCCTTGCCAGTGCCCACTGTACGCATGCCGTAGGCGAGCATGCCGCTCGACAGGCCCACGAGCAGCGTGCCCACCACGCCCGCGTTGCGCACTTCGAGCAGCGTTGGCATGACGGGCCGCCGGCGCATGGCGAAGACGAACAGGCCGATCCCGGCGAGCAGATTGCGCAAGCCGGAAAGCAGGAGCGGCGGGAAAGAATCGAGCGCGACTTTCACGCCGAGATACGTCGAGCCCCAAACGAAGTAGACGACGGCGAGCGAGAGCGCAACGCGCCCGGTGCGCGATTGCGGCAGCCGTACGGCACGCGCGAAACGCCATAGCGCGGCTGCGACCTGCTGGGCCCCGGCGAATAAAGATTGAGTGTTCACGTGGAAAGGCAAACGGGGAGGCATCGTCAATTCACCGCGGCAGGTGAAAGGCAGGACCGCGGGCGCCCCGGCAGCAAGGTGGCGGGACGTGTGAAGCTCGACGGCATGGTGCAGATGCGCAAAAACGCGAAAAAAGACGGAGTACGAAGGACACCCGGGACGGGCGAAGCGCATTATGCAACAACGCCGGGTGTTGCGGATGCTTTCAGGATGCTTTATGCGCAGCGATTCGTTGCGTGCGCGTCACAGTGTGAGCGGCGCAAGCGAGGACCGCGGATCGCGCACCATATTGCCGTGTAACGGCCGCGTTGCGCCGCGCTGGGAAGACCGTGCTAGCATGACAAAACCTTTCGCTTAACTTTCACCAACCGGATTTCATACACGCCGCTCGCCATGCTTTCGCTCGTTTCGCGTCCCGTATTCGCCTTGCCGCCGCGTCATTTGCGCGGCGCGTCGGCACGCGTACGCGCCGAGCGCGAGCGAACCGCGCCGTGGCCTCTCGACACCCGAGCGCGCGCCCTAGCTACTCTCTCCGCTCCGCTTTACGCCGCCCGGCGTCCGCACTGAACCGCCTCCCCCAACCCATCGGAGCCGGTCGGTCGGGCTCCGGGCCGATCCGTTACACCGCCGTTACGCCCCGCTGCGGCCCGCGCCCGATTGCGCGAGTTCGCTCCCAGCCCTCGCCGTTACCTCGAATCTTTTCTGGATCGCAAGGAAGACTGCCATGTCGAAGAAAATCCGTTACTTCACCGAACTCGATGTCGCCCGCCTCGAAAAATGCGCCGCCGAACCCGGCGCCGCGCCCGCGCGCCAGGCCATGCTCGACGAACTCCTCGAACACGCCGTGATCGTGGAATCGCGCGACATGGCCGCCAACGTCGTGACGATGAACTCGCAGGTCACGCTCGTGGACGAGCGTAACGGCGCATCCCTCACGTACACCGTCGTCTATCCGCATGAGGCGAACGTCGACGCCGGGCGCCTGAACGTGTTCTCACCCGCGGGTCTCGCGCTCCTCGGCGCGAAACGCGGCAACGCCGTGCGCTTCACGACGCCGGGCGGCGCGGTCGAAACCCTGAAGATCGAGCGCATCCTGTTTCAGCCGGAAGCTTCGAAGGATTTCACGCTGTAAGCTGGGGCCACACTACACATCGCGATACCCCGCGCCTGGCACATCGCGCGCGAGATGGCACTTGCCAGATCGTCGCAGCGCGGTGTATCGTTTGGCCTTGCTTACGCGGGGGTCCTGCGTCATGCGCCGCATCGAACGAAAGTCGTGCAGCGTATTTCGCGGGTGAGAAATACCCTTTGAACCTGATCTGGATAATGCCAGCGCAGGGAAGCGTCCGGACTTCGCAACATCGCTCAGCGCCTCACCTCATCACAGCGAAGTCCGTCCACGTTCCGTCTCGTCTCCTGCTAAGCCGCTGTTCCCACTTTGCTTTGCATGGAGAGAGAGACGCATGAACGCGAATCCGAAGTTCATTTCCGCCAACGCGCACGTCGACGAAGCCGCGATCGCGCCGCTGCCCAATTCCCGCAAGATCTACGTGACCGGTTCGCAGCCCGATATCCGCGTGCCGATGCGCGAGATCACGCAGGCGGATACGCCCACGGGCTTCGGCGGCGAGAAGAATCCGCCGATCTACGTCTACGACACCTCGGGTCCGTACACCGACCCCGAAGCGAAGATCGACATTCGTGAGGGCCTGCCTGCGCTGCGTCAGGGCTGGATCGAAAAGCGCGGCGACACCGAAGCGCTGCCGGGCCTCTCCTCCGAATACGGCCGCGAGCGCGCCGCCGACCCCGCGACGGCCGAACTGCGCTTCCCCGGCCTGCACCGCACGCCGCGCCGCGCGAAGGCGGGCAAGAACGTCACGCAGATGCACTACGCGCGCCAGGGCATCATCACGCCGGAGATGGAATACATCGCGATTCGCGAGAACCAGCGCCGCGCCGAGTATCTGGAAAGCCTCAGGGCGAGTGGCCCGAACGGCGCGAAGCTCGCGGCGATGATGGGCCGCCAGCATCCGGGCCAGGCGTTCGGCGCAGCCGCTTTCGGCGAGAACGCGCTCAAGGCAATCACGCCCGAGTTCGTGCGCGACGAAATCGCGCGCGGCCGCGCGATCATTCCGGCGAACATCAACCACCCGGAAAGCGAGCCGATGATCATCGGCCGCAACTTCCTCGTGAAGATCAACGCGAACATCGGCAATTCGGCGGTCACTTCGTCGATCGGCGAAGAAGTCGACAAGATGACGTGGGCGATCCGCTGGGGCGGCGACACGGTCATGGACCTCTCGACCGGCAAGCACATTCACGAAACGCGCGAGTGGATCATCCGCAACTCGCCAGTGCCGATCGGCACGGTGCCGATCTACCAGGCGCTCGAAAAGGTCAACGGCAAAGCCGAAGACCTCACGTGGGAAATGTTCCGCGACACGCTCATCGAGCAGGCCGAGCAGGGCGTGGACTACTTCACGATTCACGCGGGCGTGCGCCTGCAATACGTGCCGCTCACCGCGAACCGCATGACGGGCATCGTCTCGCGCGGCGGCTCGATCATGGCCAAGTGGTGTCTCGCACATCACAGGGAGTCCTTCATTTATGAGCATTTCGAAGAGATCTGCGAAATCATGAAGGCATACGACGTGAGCTTCTCGCTCGGCGACGGCCTGCGTCCCGGCTCGATCTACGACGCCAATGACGAAGCGCAGCTCGGCGAACTGAAGACGCTTGGCGAGCTCACGCAGATCGCGTGGAAGCACGACGTGCAGGTGATGATCGAAGGCCCGGGCCACGTGCCGATGCAGCTCATCAAGGAGAACATGGATCTCCAGCTCGACTGGTGCAAGGAAGCGCCCTTCTACACGCTCGGGCCGCTCACCACCGACATCGCGCCGGGCTACGACCATATCACCTCGGGCATCGGCGCTGCGATGATTGGCTGGTTCGGCACGGCCATGCTCTGCTATGTCACGCCGAAGGAACACCTGGGCCTGCCGAACAAGGACGACGTGAAGGAAGGCATCATCACGTACAAGCTCGCGGCGCATGCGGCCGATCTCGCGAAGGGTCACCCGGGCGCGCAGGTGCGCGACAACGCACTGTCGAAGGCGCGCTTCGAGTTCCGCTGGGAAGACCAGTTCAACCTCGGCCTCGATCCGGACAAGGCGCGCGAGTTCCACGACGAAACGCTGCCGAAGGACTCGGCCAAGGTCGCGCACTTCTGCTCGATGTGCGGCCCGCACTTCTGCTCGATGAAGATCACCCAGGACGTGCGCGACTTCGCGGCCAGGCAAGGCGTGAGCGACGACGAGGCCCTCAAGAAGGGCATGGAAGTGAAGGCGGTCGAGTTCATCAAGCAAGGCGCCGAAATCTATCAGCGCCAGTAAGCGCTGACTTCGGGCTGACTCAGGGCTCACTACGCCCCGGCGGGCGCTCGCCGCCCGCCGAAACATTTACTAACGATTCCCACAACTCTCTGACAAGCGCACACACCCTGATACGGGTCGCGTGGCTAGCATGAGGGTGTCGAAGGCGCAGCGTGCGTGCCAGCGCACGCCGCACCGCACACTCGAACGCATCATGCGTAGGGAGTCGAAAAATGAATACGCTCAAACGTGCACGCACGCTACTCACGGTGACGACACTCATCGCCGTGCTGGGCAGTCTCGGCGCTTGCGACAACATGTCGAGACGCGACCGCGATACGGTGATCGGCGCGGGCGTGGGTGGCGTGGCCGGCGCGGCGATCGGCGGCAATGCGCTCTCGACCGTGGGCGGCGCAGCGGTGGGTGGCGTGATCGGCAATCAGGTGGGCAAGTAAGCGTTAGCGCCAGTACGGATCGACGATGCGGCTGCACGACGGGCTGCACGATCGAAGCGACGGCACAGAGCAGAAACGACACGACAGGCAACACGCCATCCACGGCGTGCATCAGGGAAGGATGCGCGGCGCAGACCCTCACGGGCTGCGCCGCGTTTGCTTGGGTCGATGTCGTCGCAGCGGCACGGCTACGCGAAATATTCTGTTAACGAAGCACGACGCAAAGCGCGTTGGTACGGCGTAAGCTCGAACGAATCAGACGGCCCGGGCCTGATGGCGATCATCCTGCGCGGCCGTTCGCCACTCGCGGAGCCCGCCATGAAACGTCCGTCTGTGCTTGTGATCGCCGCCGCGAGCGCGCTCCCCGCGCTTTCCGGCTGCTACTACTACGCCCCCTACGGCTACCCGCCCTACTACTACGGCACCGTGCCCGTCGCCGCCACCCAGCAGGAAACCGCGGTCGTGCAAACGGCGCCGAACCCCGCGCCTGCCGCCGTGCCCGACGCGCAGTATCCGGGACCGCTCTATCCCTCGCCGCCGGTTGCGATCGCCGTGCCTGCGTGGCCGGCCTATCCAGCATATCCAGCGGTCTACCCCGCGACCTATCCCGCGTACTACCCTTACCCTGCGTACGGCTGGGGCGGGGGCGCGCCCGCCGTCTCTTTCGGCTTCGGCTACTGGGGCGGCGGCAGGCACTGGCATCACTGAATGTTCACGCACCCAGCCACGCCGCGAACTGCGCCACAAAACGGTGCCGGACCGTACTTTCCCTCCTTGACGCTCCCGTCTCGTTATCTATCCTCCAAGTGGGCTAGCGGGGATTGAAGCACCGCCTTAACTCGGCCGCCTGGCCGGGCCCTGAACTCCACAGCCGACGACGCGCCCCGGCGCATGCTGCCGCACTGCTGCGCCGATAACGAACCAGCATAAAGGAGACGTGATGTTCCACCAGCTGTTGACCCCCATCGGCAATTCGCTGCTGTTTTCGTTTCTGATCGCCGTGCTGCCGATTCTCACCGTGCTCGCCCTGCTCGGCTGGGCGCGGCGGCCTGCATGGCAAGCCTCGCTCGCGGGGCTCGTGGTCGGTCTGATCGTCGCGATCGCCGGCTGGCAGTTTCCGGTCAATCTCGCGATCAGCTCGGTGCTCGCGGGCGTGGTGTTCGCACTCTGGCCGGTGATGTGGATCGTCGTCACGGCGATCCTGCTCTACAACATCGCGCTGCGCTCGGGCCGCTTCGCGGCGTTTCGCATGTGGTTGCTCGACAATCTGCCCAACGACCGGCGCATCGTGCTCGTCGTGGTCGGCTTCTCGTTCGGCGCGCTGTTCGAAGGGATTTCCGGCTTCGGCACGCCAATCGCCATCACGAGTTCGCTGCTCATCATGCTCGGCTTCCCGACGCTCGAGGCCCTGACCTTCACGCTCATCTTCAACACGGCGCCTGTTGCGTTCGGTGCGCTCGGCGTGCCGATCACGGTGCTCGGCGCGGTCACGCACCTGCCCGCCGATCTGCTCGGTCAAATGGTCGGCCGCCAGTTGCCGTTCTTCGCCTTGCTGCTGCCGTTCTATGTCATTGCGATCTACGCGGGCATGGGCGGCATGCTGCGCATCTGGCCGGTGCTGCTCGTCTCGGGCGGCAGCTTCGCCCTCACGCAGTTCATCACCGCCAACTTCATCAACTACAGCCTCACCGACGTGCTCTCGTCGCTCGTCTCGCTGATCCTCACCATCCTGTTCCTGCGCGTGTGGAAGCCCGCGCCCGATCCGCGCTTCGCCATCAAGGTCGATCGCGCGAAGGAAGCGCGCGGCGCCGTGACGGGCGCGCAGGGCTGGTATCCGTGGATCATCGTCGCGGCCGTCGTGATCATCTGGACCGTCGCGCGGGTCTTCACGATCGGCGAGGTGAAGGTGCCGTGGCCGGGCCTCGACAAGGCCGTCTACATCACGCTCTACAACACGCCCTATGGCGCGATCTGGGACTTCCAGCCGCTCGCCACCGGCACGGCGATTCTCGTCGCGGCGATCATCACCGCGTTCGTCGTGCGCCTGAAACCCGCCGATTTCGGCGTCGCGATCGTCGATACCTGGGTGCAGACGCGCATCGCCATCCTCACGGTCGCGACCATCGTCGGGCTCGCGTTCCTCATGAACTACTCGGGCCTCACCTATACGCTGGGTCTCGCGGTGTCTTCGGTCGGCGCGTTCTTCCCGCTCGTTTCGGCCTTCCTCGGCTGGGTCGCGGTGTTCCTTTCGGGCAGCGACACCTCGGGCAATGCGCTGTTCGGCAACCTCCAGGTGGTAGCCGCGAAACAGCTCAATCTCAACCCCATCCTGATGGCGGCGACCAACTCGTCGGGTGGCGTCATGGGCAAGATGATCTCGCCGCAAAACATCGCGACGGGCGTCGCCACCACGGACCTCAAGGGCCAGGAAGGCATTGTGTTCGCGAAGACGTTCAAGCACTCGATCCTGTTGACCGTGTTGCTCGGCATCCTCGTGTGGCTGCAGCAGAACGTGCTCACCTGGATGATTCCGCACTGAGTACGGCTCGCGCGCGGGCATGAAAAAACCCGCCGGCGCGGCGATGCGCAGGCGGGTTTTCTTTTGCGGCCTTGAGCCAGACAACGCTGGCTCGAGCGTGCGCGCAATGTTTAGTGCAGTTCGTCGACCACGAGGCTCATGATCTCCTGCGCCGGACGCGACGAGTCGATCTGGCCGCTGTCGTCCACGATCGCGACGCGCGTCTGGTTGTCCGTCACGGCGCGCACGTTGAGCTTGTACTGCTTCGCGGTCTTTTCCTTGCGGCCGTGGAAGATCTGGTTCCAGAAGCCCTGCTCGTCCGAGCTGTGGTCCTTCGGATCGACATAGCGCACGTAGTAGATGCCCTTCGTGCGGTCGCGATCGTCCACCGTGAAGTTGGCGCGGTCGAGCGCGATGCCCACGCGCACCCATGCGCGGTCGTACGGCTCACCGAGCGTGAGCTCCGACGAAGTGTACTGACCCGACGTGCCCTGCGCGTTCGACGAGCCGCTGCCCGATTGCTGGCCCACGGCCGCGACGTTCTGCGCGGCCATGGCGGCCGCAGCGGCGTCCGGAGCCTTCGACTTCGCGTCGGTGCCCTTGCTGTTGGCCTTGGCGTCGGCTTCGGCCGCGACCTGCGCGTCGGGCACGCCCGGCTTCGCGTTCGCGAGCGTCATCATGAGGCGCTTGAGGTACTCGGCTTCGAGCGCGGGATCGTTGGGCTTCGGCACCCACTTGCTGGTGTCGTTGTTGGTGCCCGAGAGCTGTTCGCTCAGACCCTTCTGGCTGATGAACACATAGGTGCCGCCGCTGGGCGACGTTTCGAGGCGCGTGCGGTACTTGTTGCGCTCGGCGGTCACGTACGAGTTGCCCGTGGCCCACGAGAGCGTGTTGCGGATGAGGCCGTCGCTGATCTTCGGATGGGTTTCGTTCCAGTCCGTTTCCATCACGCCCTTGTCGCGCTGGTCGACCACGAGCAGGAAGCCCTGTTCCTGCCAGAAGCGGCGCACTTGCGCCCAGACCTGCTCGGGCGTGCGGCTGTCGATGACGAGCCAGCTTTCCGTGCCGTCACGCTGGATATGCATGCCCGGCACCTGCGGGACCACCTGGGCCTCGTCGGACTGCGGCGCGGCGGCCTGGGTCTGCTTGAGCGAGGACAGCGACGTTTCGCCGCCCTGCGGCGCGAGCGAGCGCTGGTCGGACGCTTCGTCGAGCATGTTCGGCGGCACAGCGAGCGAGGACTGCTTCGCCTTGGCGTCACTACGGTAATCGATCTTGCCTGGCGTCGGCGAGCTGCAGCCGGCGACCAGCCCGCCCGCCATCAGAAGCGCGAGCGCGCGTGCGGCAAGACGTTGATGAAAATCACTCATGTTCGGGTAATCCCTTCGGCTACGCCACGGCCAGTTTCCGTGGATCAACCAAACATTTTACCGGTCCGGCGGCCCGCTGTGCAAAAACCACGGGGTGGCACGCAATCCAGGCCCGATATCCGCAGCGGCGACGCGCGCCGAACCGCGGTCGCGGCACTCCAGACCGACCGCGCCTTAACATTCATCCACATTCGATCCGGCGCGGCGAACCTACTGAAAAGCCGCCAATTTCCTTTTGGATCAACGCATTAACTCCTCCCCACGCGCAAACGCTGCTTTGCGCTGTGCCGCCCTCCCGGCCTGGGACGCTCGCAAGAACGACCCTGGTGCTAATTTCATCTCGAAATCTCAAAAAAGATTCGTAAATAGCAGGACCGGAGAGCGTCATGAAAACTTGCAGCCTCACCCAGGCGGGCCGCGCCGCAGCCTTCGCCTGCGCGCTCAATTGCCTCGGCTTCGCCGCCGCGCCGGCCCGGGCCGCGCTCGGCGACACCGCGACCGTACCGGCCGGCGCCGCCCAACGCAGCATCGGTGGCGGCGCCGGCCGCGTCGTCAGCTACGTCGACGACAACGGCACGACCATCAACGCCTATGTGGGCAGCGCGGCCGGGACGGTCTTCGCGTACACGTGGCAGGGGCCGGCTCAGCCCAACGTTGGGGCGCTACTGGGCCGTTACGCAGCCGACTGGCGCAGCGCCGCCGCGGCGCTTCACGCCACCGGCCGCAACGGCCTGCACGCTGCGCGCGTGGACGGCGCTCAGGTCGTGGTCGAGACGGCCGGCCACATGCGCGCCTACGTGGGACGCGCGTGGCTGCCCGCCGCACTTCCCGCTGGCGTGAGCGTCGGGGATCTCCAATGAAGGCCCGCTCCCGGCGCCTCGCCCTCGTCGCCCCCCTCGCGCTCTTCTCGCTTTGCGCCGCGCTCACCGCGTGCGGTGGCGGCGATGCCGGAACCGCGTCCGCGAGCACAGGCGCCGCGGAACCTGCCAGCGCCTCAACTCCCTCGAGCGCGCCGTCGACCGCCGGCACGAGCCGCACGATTCCGCAATCGACCACGCCCAATGTCGTGGCCGTCACGGTGGGCCCGACGCCCACCTCGACGCACAACATGCTGATGACGAGCGTCACGGTCTGCGTGCCGGGCACCGCGGACTGCACGAGCGTCGACAACGTCCAGCTCGATACCGGCTCCCAAGGCCTGCGCCTGCTCGCTTCGGCGCTGCCGGCAGGCTTCTCGCTGCCCCCCGTGCCAGCCGGTGCGGGGGCCGACATCGCCGGCGAATGCGCCGTGTTCGGCACGGGCTACACGTGGGGCACGGTGCGCAGCGCCGACGTGAAGCTCGCGGGCGAGACTGCCGCTTCGCTGCCGATCCAGTTGATCGCCGACCCGGCCGTGCCCGCGTCAGCGCCGGACGGCTGCGCCGGCAGCGGCCTCGCGATGAACAGCGCCGCCGCGCTGCGCTCGAACGGCATTCTCGGAGTCGGGCCGTTCAGCGCCGATTGCGGCGTGTCCTGCGTCAGGGCGGCCGCCACGCCGTGGTACTACGCCTGCCGCGCGAGCGGCTGCACGGCGAGCGCGCAACCGCTTGCGCAACAAGTCAGCAACCCGGTGGCGGGCTTTGCCACCGACAACAACGGCGTGATCATCGACCTGCCGCCCCTGGCCGACAGCGGCGCGTCCGGGGTGAGGGGGTCGATGATCTTCGGCATCGGCACGCAGGCGAACAACGCGCTCGGCAGCGCGACGGTGCTGCGCGCGAACTCGGGCACCGGCTATGTGAAGACGACGACATCGGACGGCACGGTCTACTCGCTGAGCTACCTCGACACGGGCTCGAACGCGCTGTACTTCAACAGCCCGACGATGACGCGCTGCGGGTTCTGGTATTGCCCGAGTTCGCCGGTCAGCCTCGGTGCGACGATAGCCGGCATCGACGGTGTGGGCGCTTCCGTGACCTTCGCGGTCGCAAGCTCGACGACGCTGCTCGCCACCGGCAACTGGGCCTTCAGCAATCTCGCTGGCTACAACGGTCGCGCGTTCGGCTGGGGACTGCCGTTCTTCTTCGGGCGCCGCGTGTTCACGGCGATCGCCTTGCAGGACACACCTGCAGGCAGTGGACCATTCTTCGCGTTTTGAACGCGCCGGCGATCACCGGAGTCTTATCAGCTACAAACGACGAAGGCCTCTTGCGAGGCCTTCATGAGCGCAGAATGCGCCAACGACGGGTGCTGCCGTAGCAACGCCACGGCGAGCAGCGTGCGTTCGTTTTAATCGTTCGAGGCGTTCGGGTCGGGCGTGGTCTTCGCGAGCTTCGGCGGCGCGAGCCAGCGGAACGTCGCAAGGCCCGACTCGTTGAAGGTGCACTCCGCGGCCGCCGGTGTGCCGACGGCCTTCTTGATACCAAGCTTTGCGACCAGCGCGGCGACCGGCGTGGTCGGCTTGCCCTCTGGCGTGCCGCCTTGGGCGACTGGAGCGGTGGGAACCGAAATCGTGCCGGGCAGCGCCGCCGCCTGCACCATCGGCGCCGTGACCGTGGGCGCCTCGTTGGCGCCCTGCGCCGTGGTGGACGCCGCCGCCGATGCGGCCGAGGCAGACGGCGCCGAGGCGACCACGGCGGCCGAAGCCGCGCCGTTCTCGAGCTGCCCTTCGACCACCACACGGGCGCCACGATACGTCGTCGCGCTATGCGTGACCTTGAGGTCGCCGAGCGTCGTCTCGGCAAGGCGGCTACGCATCGCCTCTTCGCAGGCGCTGGTGTTGCGGTACTGCGCCGCGCATCCCGCGAGCAGGGTGACGGCGGCCGCGAGGCCGGCGAAGCATGCGTTACGTGTGTTCATCGCTCATCCGATTTTCAGGCTGCGGCAATTGTAGCGTACGGGGCGGGGAATCCCTGACGGCGCTCGCGCCCACCGGCGACCCTGCTATCATCGCTGCTGTATATCCGTACAGTGCCACGCGTGCTTCCCGACTCTCCCGATCCGTTCTATTACCTCGCGAACTTCGAGCGTGCGCTAGCGTGGCTCGACGCGCGCTGCGCCGACCTGTTCGACGACGCCGAGCGCCGCTTCGCCGACGAATTCGTGCAGGTGCCGCAAGCATCTCGCGCGCTCTTCGTGCGCATGCTGATGCGTAAGGGTCCCTATTTTCGCGCCAGCCGGCTCGCGTATGACGAGATCGGCTGCCCGCGCGCGGCTGCGGCACCGCTCGTCGCGGCGGGTTGGCTCGACGACGCGCCCGCACTCGATCTCGGCGCGCTCGCCGCGCTTGTGACGAAAGCCGAACTGCAAGCGCTCGCCGAGCGTCTTGGCATCGCGCTCGAAGCTCGCGCCACGCGCGCGGCAACGCTCGAGGCGCTCGATGCACACTATGCCGCCGCGCCCGAACCGCGCGACTGGCGTGCGTGGTTCCCGGCCTCGTCCGACACTGTGCTTTTGTTCGCGAGTGCCCCGCTCTGCGAGCGCCTGCGCCTGATGTTCTTCGGCAACCTGCATCAGGACTGGTCGGAGTTCGTGCTCGCCGACCTCGGCGTCTTTCGCTACGAAAGCGTGCCCTTCGATCACGCCTCGCGTGCGTTCCAGCGACGCGAGGACATCGACGCGTATCTGGCGCTGCGCGATTGCCGCGACGGACTCCAGAGCGCCGCCGAGACCCAGGACTTCGACGCTGCCGGCGCCATCACCGCAACACTCGCAGCACTCGACGCGCTGGCCCCGCGCACGCACGCGAACGCCTGGCTGCGCGCTCGCCACGACAAGCTGCGTCACGCCGCGGGGCTCGCCGCCGAGCGCGCGGGCGAACCCGAACTCGCGTGGCGCGCTTATCTCGACTGCGCTCACCCTGAATCGCGTTACCGCCGCGTGCGTGTGCTCGAACAACTGAACCGACGCGCGGAAGCGCTGGCGCTCGCGCAGACCATTGCCGATGCGCCCGCGAACGAAGAGGAAGCGCAGCGCGCGGCGCGCACGCTCGGGCGTCTCGCGCGCACGCGGGCGAAGTCGAAGACGAGCGCCGGGCCGGGGTTCGCGCAGCTCGAACTCGCGCTGCCCGCGGCGCCTGGCGCACTGCGCGTCGAGGAAGCCGCGCGCATCGCGCTCGCCGCGCCGCAAGCGCCCGTGTTCTATGTCGAGAACACGCTGATCAACGCGCTCTTCGGCCTGCTCTGCTGGCCCGCGCTGTTCGCGCCGATGCCAGGCGCGTTCTTCCACCCGTTCCAGCGCGGCCCCGCCGACCTGCACGCCGCCGACTTCGTCGCACGACGTGCTTCGCAGTTCGAAACATGTCTCGCCGAACTCGAAACGCACGCCTACCGCGAGTCGATTGTGCGCCGCTATGCGGAAAAATCCGGCATCCAGTCACCGTTCGTCGCGTGGCCCGCATTGAGCGACGAACTGCTCACGCTCGCCCTCGACTGCTTCCCCGCCGCTCATCTGCGCCTGTGGTTCGAGCGACTGCTGCGCGAACCCGTCGCGAACCGCTCGGGTCTGCCCGATCTCGTGCGCTTCTGGCCGCACGAGCGGCGCTACGAACTGATCGAGGTGAAAGGCCCCGGCGACCGCTTGCAGGACAACCAGCGCCGTTGGCTGGCCTATTGCGTGCAGCACGGCATGCCGGTTTCCGTATTGCAGGTGCGTTGGCCCAACCTGCCAGACGAAGCCGACGACAGCGCCGGCCAGGCGCTGCCCGCGCCATGAGCTACACGGTGGCCGTGCGCACGCTGTGCGAGTTCACCGCGAAGCGCGGCGACCTCGACTTGCGCTTCACGCCCTCGCCGGACGCAAGCGACGGCCGCGCCGGCCACGCCGCCATCGCCGCGCGGCGCCCGCCCGGCTACGAGACCGAGATCGCGCTTTCCGGCACGTTCGAATCGCTGAGCGTGCGCGGTCGCGCCGACGGCTACGATCCCGCGCGCCGCAGGCTCGAAGAATTCAAGACCTATCGCGGCGACCTCGATGCGATGCGCGAGAATCAGCGCGCGCTGCACTGGGCGCAGTTGCGCGTCTACGGCGCACTTCTCTGCGAAAAACTCGGCCTCGATGGGCTCGAACTCGCTTTGGTGTACTACGACATCGGTTCGGGGTGCGAGACGGCGCTCGTCGAGCATGCGAGCGCGCGGGAATTGCGCACCGCGTTCGAAACGCAATGTCGTCGCTTCGTTGCATGGGCCGAGCAGGAAAGCGCCCACCGCGTCGCACGCGATACCGCGCTTGCCACACTGTGCCTGCCGCATCCGCAGTTTCGACACGGCCAGCGCGATCTTGCCGAAGCCGTCTGGCGCGCGGCGACGCAGGGACGCTGTCTGCTCGCGCAGGCGCCCACCGGCATCGGCAAGACCATCGGCACGCTCTTTCCGCAGTTGAAGGCTTGCCCGCGCGCGGCGATCGACAAGGTCGTATTTCTGAGCGCGAAAAGCTCTGGGCGTCAGTTGGCACTCGACGCGCTCGCTACGCTGACAAGCGCGCAAGACGAAGCAAGCGCCGAAGCGCATCGAACGCCCGTGCCCCTGCGCGTGCTCGAACTCGTCGCGCGCGAAAAGTCGTGCGAGCATCCCGAAGCGGCATGTCATGGCGAATCATGCCCGCTTGCGCGCGGCTTTTACGACCGTCTGCCGGCCGCGCGCGCGGCGGCGCTCGAACGCGTGCGGCTCGACCGCGCGGCACTGCGCGAGGTGGCGAGCGAGCATGCCGTCTGCCCGTACTACCTTGGCCAGGAACTCGCGCGCTGGAGCGACGTGATCGTCGGCGACTACAACTACTGGTTCGACGCGAGCGCCATGCTCTTTATGCTCGCCGCGCACAACCAGTGGCGCGCGAGCGTGCTCGTGGACGAAGCCCACAACCTCCCCGAGCGCGCCCGCGCGATGTATTCGGCGGAACTCGTGCAAACGCGCATCGACGCCGTGCGCCGCGCCGCGAGCGCACCGCTCAAGCGCGCGCTCGCGCGCCTGCAGAAGCACTGGAACGCGCAGAACGCCGTGTTGCCCGGCGCCTGGCGCGCGAGCGACACCTTGCCCGAAGGCCTCGTCGCCGCGCTTGGCGACGTGATCGGGGCGATCGGCGACCAGCTCGCCGAACCCGCGCTCGTGCGCGATCCCGAACTCGAGCGCTTCTATTTCGACGCCCTGCACTTCACGCGCATTGCCGAACGCTTCGATACGCATTCACTCTTCGACGTCACGCCATTGGCGCATCAGAACGCGCGCCGCCCGCGTTCCACGATCGCCATCCGCAACATCGTGCCGGCGGATGCCTTGCGCCCGCGCATCGCCACGGCACACAGCATCACGCTCTTCTCGGCGACGCTCTCGCCCACGCATTACTACAGCGACATGCTCGGGCTGCCCGCCAACACGGTGAGCATCGACATCGACACGCCATTTCGCGCCGAGCAGCTCGACGTCCACATCGCCCGCCATATCTCGACGCGCTATAAGGACCGCGAACGTTCGCTCGAAGCGCTGGTCGGGCGCGTGGCCGCGCAATTTGTCGAACGCCCCGGCAACTATCTGTGCTTTTTCAGCAGCTACGACTATCTGCAGCAAGCCGCCGATGCGTTTGCGGCGCGCCATCCGGAGGTGGAAGTCTGGCTCCAGTCGCGCACCATGGACGAAGCGGATCAGCAGGCCTTCGTCGCGCGCTTCGTGGAAGGCGGCTGCGGCATCGGTTTCGCGGTGCTGGGCGGCGCGTTCGGCGAGGGCATCGATCTGCCGGGCACACGTCTCATCGGCACGTTCATCGCGACGCTCGGCATGCCGCAGGTGAACGCCGTAAACGAGGCGATGCGCGCACGCATGGATACGCTCTACGGCGACGGCTTCGACTACACCTACCTGATTCCGGGCCTGCGCAAGGTCGTGCAGGCCGCCGGGCGCGTGATCCGCACCGAGCAGGATCGCGGCGTCGTACACCTGATGGACGACCGCTTCGCACAGCCCGGCGTGCGCGCGCTGCTGCCCACGTGGTGGCGTATCGCTACGAGTTAATCTGGATTCCAGATCAATCGTGACGTAAAAAACTGGCGCACGTTTCGGTGCGCCAGCCGTTGCTCCACTCAATCAAACAGGCTTCGCCTTGCCCCCGCCCTTGCCGCTCTTCTTCGGAGGCGGGGGCGGTGGATCGCCTTCCATGTCGTCGGCGGCCATCTCGCTCGCGATTTCGTCGACAGGCAGTGCCGCCGTTTTCTTGGCCTTCTTCGCCGGCTTGCTCTCCTTCACGTCGGGTGGCACAGCGATCTTGCTGATCGTGACTTGATCGTTCGTTTTGTCGTAGCCGATCTCGACGGTATCGCCCGACTGCAGCGCGTCACCGAGTATCTCTTTGGCAAGGCGCGTTTCCACTTCCTGGCGAATCTGCCGCTTGAGTTCGCGCGCACCGAACTCCGGCTGATAGCCGGCCTCCACGAGATGATCGACGAGCGTCTGACCCATCAAGAGCGTGATGCCCTGCGCGGACGCCGTGCGCGTCACGCGCTCGAGCTGGATCTGCACGATCGCGCGGATGTTCTCGCGCGAGAGCGCATGAAACACGATGATCTCATCGATGCGATTGAGGAACTCGGGCCGGAAGTGCCCCTTGAGCACCTTCATGAGTTCGGCACGGATCGTCTTGTCGTCGAGCCGCGACTTCTCCGGGCGCTCGAGGTTGTCCATGATGATCGACGCGCCCAGGTTGCTCGTGGCGATCAGAATCGTGTTGCTGAAGTCGACTACGCGACCTTTGCCGTCCGTTAAACGCCCGTCGTCGAACACCTGCAGCAGCACGTTGTAGACGTCCGCGTGCGCCTTCTCGATCTCGTCGAGCAGAATCACGCTGTACGGGCGGCGCCGCACGCGCTCGGTAAGCTGGCCACCCTCGTCGTAGCCCACGTAGCCCGGCGGCGCGCCGATGAGCCGCGCCACTGCATGACGCTCCATGTACTCGCTCATGTCGATGCGGATGATCGCCTGCTCGTCGCCGAACACGGTTTCCGCCAGCGCCTTCGCAAGCTCGGTCTTGCCTACGCCGGTCGGCCCGAGGAACAGGAAGGTCGCAATCGGCCGGTTCGACTGACCGAGTCCGGCGCGCGAAAGACGTACGGCGTCGCTTACGGCGACCACGGCATCTTCCTGGCCTACCACGCGTTCGCGCAGCGTCTCTTCCATCTTGAGCAGCTTCTGGCGCTCTTCCTGGGTGAGATCCGCGACCGGAATGCCAGTGAGCCGCGACACGACCTCGGCAATCGACGCCACCGTGACTTCGAGCGTTTCCGAACCCGTCTTGCGCTGCCACGCCTCGGTCAGCTCTTCGAGCTTTGCCTGCTTCTCGTTGATGCGCTCCTCGAAACCCTTAGCCTCGTCGAAGCGCTTGCGCGAAGCCGCGTAGTCCTGCTCGCGTTTGAGTTGCGCGATCTCCGCTTCGAGTTCCTGCATCTCGGCGGGACGCGACGTCGAACCGATGCGCACGCGCGCGGCTGCCTGGTCGATGAGATCGATCGCCTTGTCCGGCAAGAAGCGTGACGTGATGTAGCGATCCGACAATTCGGCCGCGGCCACGAAGGCGTCGTCGGCGAAGGTCACCTGATGGTGGGCTTCGAGCTTGTCGCGCAAACCGCGCAGGATCACGATGGTTTGCTCGACCGTGGGCTCCGGCACGAGCACGGGCTGAAAGCGCCGTTCGAGTGCCGCGTCTTTCTCGATGTACTTTTGATACTCGTTCAGCGTCGTGGCACCAATGAGGCTCAACTCGCCGCGCGCCAGCGCGGGCTTCAGCACGTTGGCAATATCGAGTCCGCCTTCGCCGCCGCCCTGCCCCGCGCCAACGATCGTGTGCAGTTCGTCGATGAAGAGGATCAACTCGTCGTGTTTCGCGGTCACTTCGTCGATCAGCTGCTTCGCGCGTTCCTCGAACTCGCCGCGGTATTTCGCGCCCGCGACCATCGAATTGATGTTCACCTCCACGAGCCGCTTGCCGCGCAGCACCTCGGGCACATCGCCATTGACGATGCGTTGTGCGAGCCCTTCCACGATGGCGGTCTTGCCCACGCCCGGCTCGCCGATCAGCACCGGGTTGTTCTTCTTGCGCCGCGCGAGCACTTCGATCGTGCTCTCGATTTCCTGCGCGCGGCCCAGCACCGGATCGAGCTTGCCTTGCCGTGCCATGGCTGTCAGGTCCCGGCCGAACTTGTCGAGCGTGGGCGTGCCCGTAGGCGCATCGACGCGGCCGTCTTCCGCGCCCTTGCCCACGACCTTCACGACCTTCTGGCGCAGCGCCTCGGGCGTCACGCCGTACTTCTTGAGCAGCGCGCCCGCAATGCTGTCGGGCACCGCAGCGAGTCCGATCAGCAGATGCTCGGGGCCAACGTACGAGTGACCGAGATCGCGCGAGGCCTGAAACGCGAACTGAAACGCTTTTTTCAGGCGCGGCGAAATCGTCATCTTGTCGATGGGCGCGTCGGGCGAAGCCGTGCCCTTTTGCGCGTGCTGATCGATATAGCCTTTGATGTCCTGCGGCGAGAGCTTCAACTCCTTCAGGAGTGCGGCGCAAACATCGGTGTCCGCCAGGACGTACAGCAGGTGTTCCGTGTCGAGTTCATTGCGCTGCAGTTCATGGGCTTTCTCCGCGGCGCGCTGCAGGATTTCGAGCGTCTGCTCGCTGAATGCATCGGTCGCATCGACGGATTCGCGCGGCACCTCGGCGGCGAGGTCGTGCCCCTCGTCGTCGTGCTCGTCCTCGCCGCCTTGTCCACCGAAAAAGCGTGACAGGCCACTGCCGCCCAGCAGCGAATCGAACGGGTTGAGCATGCTTTGGTGACGCATCAGTTGGCGGTAGTCGTAGTCGCAGATCGACATGGACTTGCGCTGCCCGTTTTGCACGACAGTCACGCGCGCGACTGCAGGCCGGGAGTTACAAATTTCGCAAAGAGTGGGCATGGTCGGCTTGTCTCCGAGGGTTCGGAATCGCGCCGCCGAAGTTGGCAAAACGCTGGCACAACCTCGCGGCATGATTCGGTGCAACGCGAGCACTCATGCAGCGGTTGCACCAGCAAAGCGACAAATCGGCGAGCACGCGCTGGAACACGACGACGCGGTGCTGTGGCTGACGATGACCTTGCGGGCGGCATGAATCGCACGTATCGCGTGCGCATGCCGCCCTGCACAGGTGCGAACGATTGTGGCAGGAAACGGTCGCCGGCGCGTCGAACATGCGCCGCTCGGTGCGAGATGCTTGAGCGGCCACAGCAAAGAAAAAGGGCGGGACATGAGTCCCGCCCTGAGAGCGCGCTCGGCGCGCGCGAGGAGAGCAACTGCGCGTGGCAGTCATCCGCAAAAATTACGCCGCGGTGTCACGCGCGATGCAAGAACACGGTCATGATTTTCATGGCGTCAGCAGGTTTGCAATCGTGCGCGCCACGCTTTCTCAGCGGCGGTTCGAGCCCGACACCACGTCGATCCACACGGCAAGCACGAGAATGCCGCCCTTCACAATCATCTGCCAATACGCGTCCACGTCGAGCATCGACATGCCGTTGTCGAGGCTCGCCATCACGAGTGCGCCGATCAGCGCGCCATACACGGTGCCGGAACCGCCGCGCATCGACGTGCCGCCGATAAAGCAGGCCGCGATCGCGTCGAGCTCGCCCATCGTGCCCGCCGAGGGCGAACCCGCCGCGAGACGCGCCGTATTGACGATACCCGCGAAGGCACACATGAGACCCATGAGCGCGAAAATGACAAGCTTCACGCGGTTCGTGTTCACGCCCGAAAGGCGCGTGGCTTCGAGGTTCGAGCCCACCGCGTAGATACGCCGGCCGAACACGGTTTGCGTGGCGATCCATGTGAAGATACCGAGCAGCGCGAGCAGCAGCAGCACGGGCACCGGAATGCCGCCATAGCTGTCGAGCATCAGCACGAAGGCAAGCAGGATCGCACCCGCCCCGACGATCTTCACGCCGTCTTGCCAGAGTGGCACGACGCTCAGCTGATAGCGCCTGCGGTTCCCACGCTGGCGCACCGTAAGCACGGCGAGCAGCACGAAGAGCGCGAGCGCCAGCACGTCGCCCGCCACGCGCGGCAAGTAGCCCTGGCCGAGAAACACGAAGTGATCGGACACCGGCGCGATGGTCGAGCCGCCCGTGATGCCGAGCAGCACGCCGCGAAACGCGAGCATGCCGCCGAGACCCACGATGAACGACGGCACGCGGCGGTACGTCGACCACCAGCCGTTGAAGAGTCCGACGAGCACGCCAAGCACGAGCACCGCCGGCACGGTCACGCCGATCGGCCAGCCGCGATTCACATCGAGAATCGCCGCGACGCCGCCGAGCAGGCCGAGCAGCGAGCCGACCGATAGATCGATCTCGCCCGCGATGATGACGAACACCATGCCGCACGCGAGCATGCCGGTAATCGACATCTGCCGCAGCAGGTTAGACACGTTGCGCGGCGTGACGAACGCGCCGTGCGTGAGCAGCGAAAAGAACAGCCAGATCACCGCTACTGCGAGCAGCAGCGCGAGGATCTTGTAGCGGGCGAAGAGTTGCTGGAAACGCATGGCGAAGCCATTACCGCCTTGCGGCAGGTCTTCGCGTGCGCCCTGGGTCGTGACGTCGGGGGTCATACTGCACTCGCTGTATCGGGTTGGGCGCGCACGCTCTGGATCGCTGCGCCGAGAATGTCTTCCTGCGTGAGGTCGTCATTGACGAAGTCGCCGCGCAACTCGCCCTCGCCGATCACGAGCACGCGGTCGCTGATGCCCAGCACTTCGGGCAATTCGGACGACACCATCACGATCGCCACACCGCGTTTGGCCAACTGGAAGATCAGTTTGTAGATCTCGTACTTCGCGCCGACATCCACGCCGCGCGTCGGCTCGTCGAGGATCAGCACCTTGGGGTCGGTGAGCAGCATCTTGGTGAGCACCGCCTTCTGCTGATTGCCGCCCGAGAGGCTCGCAATCGACAGCATGGGGTTCGCCGCGCGCACCGAAAGGCGCTGCATCTCCGTGCGGATCGTATCGAGTTCGGCGGCCGTGTCGATGCGGCCGTGCCTCGAAAAGCGCTGCAGCACCGAGAGCGTGATGTTGTGGCCCACGCCCAGTTGCGGCACGATGCCGTGACGCTTGCGGTCCTCGGGCACCATGGCGATGCCCGCGTTGATCGCGTCGAGCGGCGAACGGATTTTCAGCGGCTTGCCATCGAGCAAGACCGTCGCGGTGCATGCGCCCGCATACGCACCGAAGATCGCCTGCATGGTTTCCGTGCGGCCCGCGCCGACGAGTCCGGCCACGCCGAGGATTTCGCCGCGACGCACCGAGAACGAGACGTCGTCCACGCGCTTGCGGCGCGGGTTCGTCACGTCGTAGCAGGTCACGTTGCGGGCCTCGAACACGACCTCGCCGATATCATGCGCCTCGCGCGGAAAGAGATTGCGGATCTCACGCCCCACCATCTGCGCGATGATCCGATCGGTCGTGAGCGTCGCCATCGGCTCGGTGGCCACGTGCCGGCCGTCGCGAATCACGCTCACCGTGTCGCACACGGCTTCGACCTCGTCGAGCTTGTGCGAGATGTAGACGCACGCCACGCCGCGGCGCTTCAGGTCGCGCACGATGTCGAGCAGGATCTTCGTTTCCGCCGCCGTGAGCGAAGACGACGGCTCGTCGAGAATCAGCAGCTTCGCGCGCTTGTTCAGCGCCTTCGCGATCTCGATGAGCTGTTGATGGCCGCCGCCATAGTTCATCACCGGCTGCGCCACGTTGATGGCGTCGATGTTCAGCTCGCGCAGCAATTCGTCGGCGCGCTGGTACATCGCCGCGTAATTCATGCGCCCGCCCGGAAGCGTGATTTCGTTGCCGAGAAAGATGTTCTCGGCCACCGACAGCTCGGGCACGAGCATCAGTTCCTGGTGGATGATGACGATGCCCGCGCGTTCGGTGTCGCGCACACTTTGCGCTTCGAGCGGCGCGCCTTCCCAACGGATCTCGCCGCTCCAGGTGCCGTGCGGGTACACGCCCGAGAGCACTTTCATGAGCGTGGATTTGCCGGCGCCGTTCTCGCCGCACAGCCCCACGCATTCGCCGGGCCGCACGGTGAGGTCGATGCCGTCGAGCGCTTTCACGCCCGCAAAGGACTTGACGATGCCGCGCATCGTCAGCAAGGGTTCGGTCATACGCTGGTTACTCGCTGCGATGGCCCGCGCGCGACGCAGTGGCCACATTCGTGGCCACGCTCCTGGCGCGCGCGGGCCGTCAGGCCATAAGCGTTACTGGCTTGCCAGTTGCGCCTGCGTATAGAAGCCGTCCTTCACGACGACGTCCACGTTGCTCTTCGTGAGCAGCGTCGGCTGCAGCAGCACCGTATCGACCTTCTTCTTGCCGTTGTCGTACTGCGCGTTGTACGCCGGCTTCTGGCCCTTCGCCAGATCGACGGCGAGCTTCGCGGCTTCGCCCGCGATGAGCTTGAGCGGCTTGTAGACCGTCATGGTCTGCGTGCCCGCCACCACCCGCTTGACCGCTGCGAGGTCCGCGTCCTGGCCCGACACGGGCACCTTGCCCGCGAGATGCTGCGCGGCGAGCGCCTGGATCGCGCCGCCTGCCGTGCCGTCGTTCGAGGCGACGACTGCGTCGATCTTGTTGTTGTTCGCGGTGAGCGCGTCTTCCATGATGCGCAGCGCCGTCGACGCGCTCCACTCCGGCACCCACTGCTGGCCGACCAGCTTGATGTCGCCACGGTCGATGGCCGGCTTGAGGACCTTCAGCTGTCCTTCACGCAGCATCTTCGCATTGTTGTCGGTCGGCGCGCCGCCCAGCAGGAAGTAGTTGCCCTTCGGCTGTGCATCGTAGACGCCCTTCGCCTGGAGCTCGCCCACCTTCTCGTTGTCGAACGAGATGTACGCGTCGATGTCGGCGTCGAGGATCAGGCGGTCATACGAAACGACCTTGATGCCCGCCTTCTTCGCTTCGGCAACGACATTGGTGAGCGCCTTCGAATTGAACGGCACGATCACGATCACATCCACGCCGCGCGAGATGAGGTTTTCGATCTGCGAGACCTGACGCTCTTCGCTCGCGTCCGCCGACTGCACCGACACCTTCGCGCCCATCTTTTCCGCGGCGGCGACGAAGTAGTCGCGGTCGCGCGACCAGCGCTCGACACGCAGGTCGTCGATGCAGAAGCCGATCTCGGGGTGATCCTTGCTCGCGTGCGCGAGCGGTGCAGCAAGCGACAGGCTCGCGAGCACGGCCCCGCATACGAGCGAACTCAGAACCGAACGACGTTTGGCGAAATTCATGTCTCCATACTCCTCTTGATGCCGGTGCGCAGGCGCGCGCGAACGCGTCGCCGCCGCGGCGATGGTTATCAGGGTGCTGCCGATGTAAATGCGGAACACACGCGAAACAGCACAGCGTGCGGTATAACCGTAGGACGACTAATCAGCTGCACGACTACACTGGCCGTGCAGTTTTTTCTTCGCCGGCGCCGCTAGTCAGGCGCCGGTGGCGAAAACCGGTTCGAGCGCGCGATACAGCGCGCTAAAGGTTGGACGGCGCGCCTCGCGATACCAGGCGTGGCGTGCGGCGTCAGGTTCGCGAATCGCCAGCACGGGCGGCTGCGGGCACACGTCGTCGAGCGGCGCGCCCGGTTCGAGCGCGAGATGCGCGAGGCGCGCGGCGCCAAGGGCCGGCCCCACCTCGCCGCCTGCGCGCAACGTGAGCGCGCGGCCGCTGATATCGGCGAGCATCTGCGTCCACCACGCGCTGCGCGAGCCGCCGCCAATTACCGTGATCGTGTCCGGCACGAGCCCCGCCGCATGCAACGCATCCATGCCGTCGAGCAGCGCGAAGCCCACGCCTTCGAGCGTTGCGTTCGCCAGATCGGCGCGCGAGGTCTGCGGGGTCATACCGTAGAACACGCCCTTCGCGTTGACGTTGTTGTGCGGCGTGCGCTCGCCGCTCAGATACGGCAGGAACCACGGCCGGCGCGCGTCGCGCTCGGCGTTCGAGTTTGCCTCGGCGTCGGCGAGCAACGCGGCGACGCTTTCGTAACCCGTCAGTTGCGCCGTGAAGTCGAGGCAGCTGGCCGCGTTGAGCATCACCGACATCAGGTGCCACGTATGCGGCAACGCATGGCAGAAGCTGTGCACCGCGGAATCGGGATTGGCGAGAAAGCCGTCCGAAACTGCGAAATAGACACCGGAAGTGCCGAGCGAAAGCATCGCGTCGCCGGGCCGCACGATGCCCACGCCCACGGCGCCCGCCGCGTTATCGCCGCCACCCGCCACGACCGGGATTTCGCGCAGGCCGAATTGGCGCGCGAGTTCGGGCCGTAGCGTGCCGGTCACCTGGTTGCCTTCGAATACCTCCGGCATTTGGGCGCGCGTGAGGTCGCAGGCCGAGAGCAGCGTGTCGCTATAGTCGCGCTTCGCAATATCGAGCCACAGCGTGCCGGCGGCATCGGAGGGATCGGTGGCGAACACGCCCGTGAGCAGCCAGCGCAAATAGTCCTTCGGCAACAGCACGTGCGCGATGCGCGCGAAGATCTCAGGCTCGTGCTTGCGCACCCACAACAGCTTCGGCGCCGTGAAGCCCGGCATCGCGAGATTGCCCGCGATTGCGTGCAACTGCGGTACGGCGCGCTCCAGCTCGAGACATTCGGTATCCGAACGACCGTCGTTCCACAGTATGGCGGGACGCAGTACCTCGCCCTGCGCGTCGAGCAGCGTCGCGCCGTGCATCTGGCCGGTCAGGCCGAGCGCCTCGATGCGTGCGGGGTCGAAGCCGCGCCCGCGCGCCTCGTCGATGAGTGCGCGCAACGCGCTCTGCGTGGCGAGCCACCAGTCTTGCGGCGCCTGTTCGGACCAGCGCGGCTGCGGCCGGCTCACGGTGAGCGGCGCGCTCGCGCTGCCGAGCACATCGCCCGCGCGATCGAGCAGCACGGCCTTCACGCCCGACGTGCCGAGGTCGATACCGATGAACATGTCTCCGTCCTGATTTTTTGCGTCAGTTTGCCTTCAATCGCAAACGGCGCAATTGCGAATTTGACGGCGCGCGCTAATGATTTTTCGCGCGCCGTGGCACGGCTAGCGCTGGCCGTAGATGGCCTGGTTCACGACATTCTCGAGCCGCTCCTGCTGGCCGCTCGCGTGCTGCGGATTCATGCCGTGCGAGATTGCGTCGGCGGCGAGCGACGAGAGCGAATAGCCGCCCGCGAGAATCTTGCGGCCGAACTCGCTGTCCCAGCCCGCGTAGCGCTGGCTGCGGAACTGCTCGAGCCGGTCGTTTTCCACGAGCGCCGCACCGCGCTCGAGCGCCAGCGCGAGCACGTCGATCGCACCCACGTGACCATAGAACATGTCTTCCGGATCGCTGCTCGCGCGGCGCACCTTCGCGTCGAAGTTCATGCCGCCCGTGGTAAAGCCGCCGTGGCGCAGGATCTCGTAGAACGCGAGCGTCAGTTCTTCGACGCTGTTCGGGAACTGGTCCGTATCCCAGCCGTTTTGCGGATCGCCGCGGTTCGCGTCGACGCTGCCGAACACACCCAGCGCGAACGCGGTGGCGATTTCGTGGTGGAACGAGTGGCCTGCGAGCGTCGCGTGATTGGCCTCGATATTCACGCGGATTTCGTTTTGCAGACCGTATTGCGTGAGGAAGCCGTGCACCGTCGCAACGTCGTAGTCGTACTGGTGCTTGGTCGGCTCCTGCGGCTTCGGCTCGATCAGCAGCGTGCCGGTGAAGCCGGTGCGGTGCTTGTGCTCGACCACCATCGAAAGGAAGCGTGCGAACTGCTCGCGCTCGCGCTTGAGGTCGGTATTGAGCAGCGTGTCATAGCCTTCGCGGCCACCCCACAGGACGTAGTTCTCGCCGCCCAGCTTGCGCGTCGCGTCGAGCGCATGACATACCTGCGCGGCCGCGTAGGCGAAGACTTCGGGGTTGGGGTTGGTCGCGGCGCCGCCGGCGTAGCGCGGATTCGAAAACAGGTTGGCGGTGCCCCAGAGCAGTTTCACACCGCTCGCCTGCTGGCGCTCGCCGAGGTAGTCGACCATGCGCTTGAAGTTTTCCGTGTAGTCCTTCAGGTCCTTGCCTTCCGGAGCGACGTCGGTGTCGTGGAACGTGTAATAAGGCGTGCCTAGCTTCGAGAAAAACTCGAACGCCGCGTCGGCCTTCTGGTGCGCGCGTTCCATGGCGTCGCCGGGCTGCTGCCACGGGCGGTGAAACGCGCCCTGCCCGAAGATATCGTTGCCGGGCCAGACGAACGAATGCCAGTAGCACACGGCAATGCGCAGATGCTCCTCGAGCGTCTTGCCGAGCACCTTTTTGCTACGGTCGTAGTGATGGTACGCAAGCGGATTGTCCGACTGCGGGCCTTCGTATCGAATGGCGGGAATATGTTCGAAATACGACATGATGTCTCCAATGTTGTTGCAGCGCAGCGGCGCAGCGTGCATCCCTCTGTGTGACGCCATACTGCCCGCGACGCGCAAAGCGCGGCAATTGCGAAATTGCGTGAGACCTCTAACGTTTCCTGCCGACGGCCGCGACCGGTGCGCCCGCGAACCCGAATGTGGGCCTAAAATAACCGGACGCTTAAAATGACGCGCCGCAGGCGCCAGAGACATCGTAGCGCGGTGCACCTTGGCGCGCACCGCGCCCGAACTGGAGACATGGCGGTTTTCCGCCGGCGATCCGCGCCGGGCGAACAACCGCCGACCCGACATGACCCGTGCCCCCGCTTCCCAGACACCCCACCGGATCGCGCTGCTGTTCAACGCGAATAAGGTGTACGACCGCGAGATCATTGCGGGGATTGGCCACTATCTGCGCTCCACGCGCGTCGCATGGGATCTCTTTCTCGAGGAAGACTTCCGCTGTCGCCTCGCGGGCATCGAACGCTTCGACGGGGACGGCATCATCGCCGACTTCGACGACCCCGACGTGGCCGACGCCCTGCGCGGCTGCCCGCTGCCGGTGGTCGCCGTGGGCTCGTCATTCGAAGACGCCGCCCAGTACCCGGCCGAAGTGCCCTATATCGCGACCGACAACCGCAAACTGGTCTCGCTGGCCTGGACGCATCTGATCGGTGCGGGCCTGCCGAACCTCGCGATGTACAGCCTGCCCGTCGCGCAGGAAAACCGCTGGGCGCAGGAGCGCGAACTGGCGTTCCAGGCGCTCGCCCGCGAAGAGGGCGTACAGGCGCCGATCTACCGCGGCCAGGCCACCAGCGCCAGCGCCTGGAACCAGGCCATCGAGCAGTTGAGCGTCTGGCTGCACAGCCTGCCCAAGCCCGTGGGCGTGATCGCCGTGACCGACGCACGGGCGCGGCATTTGCTCCAGGCGTGTCTGATTCACGGCATTGCCGTGCCCGAGCAGGTGGCGATCATCGGCATCGACAACGATCCGCTCACCCGCACGCTCACGCGCATTCCGCTCTCGTCAGTCATCCAGGGCACGGAGGAAATGGGCAAGACCGCCGCGCACTTGCTGCACCAGATGCTGCGCGGTGCACGTTTTCCGGGCCAACGCATTCTGGTGCCGCCCGTCGGCATCAACGTGCTCGAATCGACCCGCCACGAGCCGCTGTCGAGCCCGCATGTCATGCGTGCGCGCCACTTCATCCGCCAGTACGCCTGCCAGGGCATCAAGACCGAGCAGGTGGCCGACTATGTCGGCGTATCGCGCTCGTCGCTGGAAGACTATTTCCGGCGTGAACTGCAATGCACGGTCCACCAGGAAATCCTGCGCCACAAGCTCGACGCCGCCAAGGCGATGCTCGCGAGCCGCGACGCCTCGAGCGCGGAGGTGGCGATCCGCTGCGGATTCACGTCGCTGCAGTACATGTATGCCGTATTCCGGCGCGAACTGGGATGCACGCCGCGCGAATATCAGGACAGTGTCGCGAACGCTTCGGGCCCACGCCTGTCCACTTGATGAAGCGGCTTCGGCCATCCCGGACAAACACGCTTTCTTCATACGTTCCCTTCACCTCATGAACACTCTTGCTGCCCATCTGACCTCCGAACCGTGGGGCGCCCTGCCCGGCGGCGACGCCGTGCGGCTCTACACGCTGCGCAACGCGCAGGGCATGAAGGTGACAGTCAGCGACCTCGGCGCCACGCTCGTTTCATGGCTCGCGCCCGATCGCGCCGGCCGCCTCGCGGATATCCTGCTCGGCCACGACACGCCAGCGGACTATCTCGCCGCCACCACGTACATGGGCGGTCTGGTGGGACGCTGGGCCAACCGCATCGCCGGTGCGCATTTCACGCTGGACGGCATCGACTATCCGCTCGATCGCAACGAGAACGGCAATCTGCTGCACGGCGGCGCGAACGGCTTTCATCGGCAGATGTGGCAGGTGGAAGAGGATCGGGGCTCGCTGGTGCTGCGACTCGACTCTCCCGAAGGCGACGGCGGCTTTCCGGGCAACGTGAGCGTGCAGGTGCGCTACGCGCTCGACGACGACGGCACGCTGACGCTCGAATACGAGGGCGTGACCGATGCGCCTACGCCGCTCAATCTCACGAGCCACGGCTATTTCAACCTCTCCGGCGAGGCGAGCCCGGACATTCGCGGCCACGTGCTGACGATCGACGCGGACGCGTTCCTCGAAGTCGACCCGCAGTTGATTCCCGCGCGCATCGCCGACGTCTCGGGCAGCGCCTTCGACTTCCGCCATGGCGCGCCGCTCGGCGCGCGGCTCGACTGGCCGAACGCCCAGCTCGAGCGCGCACGCGGTTTCGACCACTGCTACGTGCTGCGCGCACCCGAGAGCACGGCAGGCACGCTGCACGCCGCGCCGGGGCGATGGCCGGTGCGGCCGGTGGCGCGCGTCTACGAGCCGGGCAGTGGACGCGAGCTTGCCGTCTCGACCGACCAGCGCGGCCTGCAGCTTTATACGGGGAATTATCTGGAGGGACAGCCGGGACGCCGGGGCGCGACGTGTGCGCGCTATGCGGGGCTGTGCCTCGAAGCGGGCGGCTTCCCGAACCAGATCAACATGGAAGCGCCCGCCTGTGACGAAGTGGTGCTGCAGCCCGGCAAGACCTATCGGCAGGTCACGCAATACCGCGTAAGCGTGCTCGCCTGAAGCCGGGCGCCAGGCCTTACGACACCTTGTCGTACTGATACACGCCGCGGCCGGTCTTGCGGCCGAGCTGGCCCGCCGCGACCATCTCGCGCAGCAGTGGGCACGCACGATACTTCGAGTCGCCGAAGTCCTTCAGAAACACGTCCATCACCGAAAGACACACGTCGAGGCCGATCAGGTCCGCCAGCGCGAGCGGGCCGATCGGATGATTGGCGCCGAGCTTCATGCCGGCGTCGATTTCCTCGGCGCTCGCAATGCCATCCGCGAGCACGAAGAACGCTTCGTTGATCATCGGCACGAGAATGCGGTTCACCACGAAGCCCGGCGCGTTTTTCACGGCGATCGGCGTCTTCTCGAGGCGCAGCGCCATTTCGCGCACCGACTCGGCGACCTCCGGGCGCGTCTGCAGGCCGCGGATCACCTCGACGAGCGGCATCATCGGCACCGGGTTGAAGAAGTGCATGCCGATGAAGCGCGACGGGTCGGCAAGCGTGGTCGCGAGGGCCGTGATCGAGATCGACGAGGTGTTCGACGCAACGATCGCGTCGGGGCGGGCCGCGGCTTCGATCTGCTTGAGAATGCGCGTCTTGAGCTCGGCGTTCTCGGTCGCCGCCTCGATTACGAGATCGACGCTCGCGAGGCGCTGATAGTCGGTGGTCGTTTCGATGCGTGCGAGCGCGGCGTCGCGCGCGCCGGCTTCGAGCTTGCCCTTCGAGACGAGCCGCTCGAGGCTATGGGTGAGCGTGGCGACGCCCTTGGCGAGCGCCGCATCGGTGACGTCGATCATCACCGCCTTGAGCCCCGCCACGGCCACGGCCTGGGCGATGCCGTTGCCCATCGTGCCTGCGCCCACGATCCCTACCGATTCGATTGCCATGCCTCGTCCTCACTCCTTGTCTGCGACTCCGGCGTGTCGCTATGGAAAATGCCGGTCGTGCGGCGCAATGCGTGGTGCACCGCACCAATACCCACAGTGTAACGGGTTGCGGGCATCGACTGGCGCCCGCGTGACGGGGAGGACCTGCGGCGAAGCGCCTGCGCGGCGGCGTGAAGACCCTGCCGGTCAAGCGCCGGCGAGGCGGCCGTACTCGATTGGTGTGCGCGTATAGAAGAGTTCGACGCCGCCCGCTTCGAGCGTGACGAGGAGCGCGTCGATAGAGGGCTCGTCGGCGACGATCAGCACCACGGCGGGCTCGTCGGCCAGATCGAAGAAGTGGGCGGCGTGCATCTTTCCGTGGGCGTCGAGGCCTTCGTAGCCTTCCAGCACGGTGATGCCGAAGACGCCCTGCGCACGCGCGGCGTCGATGATCCACGCGACCGCCGACTTGTGGCCCTTCTTGTGCTTGCGGCTCGTATAGAGCGTGAGTTGACTGCCTGCGGGCATGGGACCTCCATGCAGTCGGAAATCCAGTCATTGAGCGCCGCGCGACAGGCGGCATGCAAAAAAATTCTAGCACGCGTCCTGACAGACGCCGGGGTGCCCGCTGGCACCCTAGAAGTTGTACTGGAAGTAGATCTGACTGAAGTTCGTACCCGGATTCGGCGCCTTGATATCGGCGTTCGACAAATGCTGGAAGCGGAACCCGGCCTGATAGTTGCCGTGCTCGCCGAACTGCGCACCAACACCGACCATGTCGACGAACTGGAAGGACGTCGACGTCGCGCGATCGGGCGTCTGCCGGACGTGCGAGAGAAAGTGAAAGCCCACGCCCGCCTCGATGAAGGGCTTGAACCAGCCGCTGTCCTTGATGAAGCGAAAAACGGGCGTCACGCCGTATTCCCAGATATGCGAGTAGACGGCGTCCGGCGCATTCAGCTTCCAGTAGGCGACATGTGCTTCACCAACCAGCGTGAAGTGATACCCGCCGATGTGCCACCACTGCAGGCCCGGATCCCACACCAGGCCGAGGTCGAGCTTTTTCACGTCGTGGTCCGCTACGCCCGCTCCAAGCTGCACGCCAAACGTGTTGTCCGCCTGCGCGCCGGCGGCGCCGAGGGCGCACAGCGCGGTGAGCGCCCAACGCACTGCATGAGCGTGCCAGACGAATCTTCTTACTTTCATAGCTTTCCCCGATTCGATCGATTCAGCATGACGCCATGCATCGGGCACAACCACGATTCGCGCAGGTTCGGCACCCGCACAAATCCCATACGAAATGCACTACGCGCTTGTCACCTGGACAGAACAAATAGCATCACGCCCCAATGTTCACTAATGACTGGCGCACATATGAGAGCGAAGTTTAGCGTCGAAAAATCGAACACGCTCGCTGGCGAGCCAACAAATCGCGCCACTGCAAGGCCCTGTGGCTTCAAAATGACTGACTGCCAGCTTTCAGTTTCGATTATTGAGGCGAATAAATGGTGCTCATCGATTATTGACGGAAGGATTTGCGAAATAGGACTCACCTCGTTACCGAATCCGTCTCAATTACGAGCTTTAGATTTACCGGGCATTCAGATCTCTGAATAACGATTTTCAGACTTGCTGGTCGTCCCGATATCCCTCTGCGTAAAACCGGCATGGCGCCTGGACCCGGGTATTCCCGAACTTCGCGGAATGCGCTGCGCAGCTGTACCCAAATTGAGGACAGACAGCGCGCAGGCGCCTCGCATAATCCGCGTGAATTGTGATCCGCGGCAAACAACAACGTCATAACCCTTGCCACGCTCACGTCCCGGTGCTTAGGAGGAGACACATGAGCCCAATCCCGCAAGGGCATGCTTCGCGCGTGCCGCAAACGTCCGCGCAGGCACAGTCAAACTGCGCAGCCGCCACCGAACAAGTCACGCGCAAGGTCTCGCGCCATTTGCTCGGCTTCTTGTTCCTGCTGTTCGTCGTCTCGTTCCTCGACCGCATCAACATCGGCTTCGCGGGCCTGACGATGATGAAGGACCTCGGCCTGTCGAGCACGCAGTTCGGCTTTGCCACCACCCTCTTCTACGTCGCCTATATCGCGTGCGGCATTCCGGGCAATCTGATGCTCGCGCGCGTCGGTGCGCGCCGCTGGATCAGCTTCATCATGATTGCGTGGGGCCTCGCCTCCACCGCGACGATGTTCGCCACCAACGCCACCACGCTCTACTGGCTGCGCATGCTGGTTGGCGTGACCGAGGCAGGCTTTCTGCCCGGCATGCTGCTCTATCTCACCTGCTGGTTCCCGAGCGCGTGGCGCGCCCGCGCCAACGCGCTCTTCATGATCGCGATGCCCGTGACGGCCGCGCTCGGCTCCGCGGTCTCGGGCTTCATCCTCAAACTCGACGGCCATGCGGGACTCGCCGGCTGGCAATGGCTGTTCGTGCTCGAAGGCATGCCGGCCGCACTGCTCGGCTGCGTGGCGTTCTTTTATCTCGACGACACGCCGCGCGCCGCGCGCTGGCTCAGCGCGCAAGAAAAGCGCACGCTCGAAGCCGCGCTCGCCGAGCCGTCCGAGGCCCTCGCTGCGCCTACGGCGCAAGCAGCGAGCGAGCGCAGCCTCTGGCAGCAACTGCGCTCGCCCGTGGTCCTGCGCTTCGCGGCGGCGTACTTCTGCCTCGTCAATACGCTCGCGATGGTCGCAGTATGGGCACCGCTGATCGTGAAGGGCTTCAGCGCCGGTGCGAGCAACGTCACCGTGGGCCTCGTCGCGACGATTCCGCAGATCGTCACCATCGTCGCGATGATCGTGTGGGGGCGCCGCTCGGACCGTCGTCAGGAACGCAAATGGCACCTCGCCGCGCCCATGCTGCTCTCCGGGCTCGGCTGCGTGCTGACGGCGCAAGGCGGCGCGCCGCTCGTGCAGTTGCTTGGCGTGTGCCTCGCATCGGCGGGGTCGTACACGGCGATGTCGATCTTCTGGACCACGCCCGATCAGGCGTTCACGCCGCAGGCGCGCGCAGTGGGTATCGCCGTGATCAATGCGATCGGCAATATCAGCTCGGCGGCGAATCCGCTCGTGGTCGGCTGGCTCAAGGACGCGACGCACAGCTATGCCGCGGGGCTCATCTATTCCGCGGTGCTGCTCGTGCTGGGGGCGGTGATCGTCGCGACGTTGCCGATCGGGCGCGCTGGCCGCAGCGATCGGGAGAAGGAAGTGAAAGCCGTGCCTCGCGCGGCGGCTTGAGCGAACTTCAGAATGCAAATCGCGCGACGGTGAGCGTCACGCGATTTCGTTAAACCGGCGCGCAAGGCAGTGCGTTACGCGCCCTACGCTGCTAGCGTTCCGCGCCTGCGCCGCTGCGGCGCGCGGTGAATCCCGGCAAGCGCTTCACGAAGCCGGTGGCAAGCGCGGTGCCCACAAGAATCGCCGCGCATGCCTCGACCATGCCCATCGACACGCGCTCGCCGAGAAAGAGCGCGCCCCACAGAATGCCGAAAATCGGGATCACGAACGTCACCGTGATCGCGCGCGCCGGGCCCACCGCTGCGATCAGGCGGAAGAACAACAGATACGCGATACCCGTGCACGCCACGCCAAGGCCGAGCACTGCACCCCACGCATGCAGCGAGATGGGCGTAGCCGGCCAGGTTGCCACGGCGAACGGCGCGAGTACGAGCGTCGCACCCGTCATCGTCCCGGCAGCGACCGTGAGAGGATCGACGCCCGTGAGATGGCGCTTCGTGTAGCTCGCGGCAACGCCGTACAGCGCCGCAGCAACGAGCGCCGCGAGGGCGGCAAGCGCGGCGCTGATGGATGATGCGCCGTCGCCGGCGTGCGTGACGACCTGATCCCACACCAGTGCGAGCACGCCCGCGAAGCCGATCGCGAGACCGACCACGCGCAGGCCACTCAAACGATCCTTGAGCCACACATACGCGACGACCGCGCCCCACAGCGGCGTGGTCGCGTTGATCACAGACGTGACGCCCGCGGAGAGCGTGAGTTCGGCCCACGCGAAGAGGCAGAACGGCGCGGCCGAATTGAGGATGCCGACAATGAAAAGCGGCCACGCGCGTTCGCGCAGCGTGCCGAGCGCCTCGCGCGCGGGGCGGCGTGAAAACAGCACGAGCAGCAGGAACAGCGCGCCGATGCCGACGCGCAACGCCATCAACGGCGCGACGCCGAAGTCGGTCACGCCGACGCGGATGAACAGAAACGACCCGCCCCACAGGGCGGCGAGGAGGACCAGTTGCGCGAGTTCGATCGGGTTCATGTGAGGTGGCGCTGAGTGAGCACGGGTTTGCGCGCGGGCGCGCGATTGCACGAATCACCGGCGCGAAGGTATGCGTATCGTAAGGCGAGCGGCACGCGCCGTATAACGAAGGATTCTCACCGATATGTGAGAAAAATTAACAGCCGGATCTTGCGGTCTCGTTCGTGTGCTTTCTGTGCTTCTTGTTTTTTCGCGGTGCACAAAAGACAAAGCCCGCGTAATCTTTCGACTACGCGGGCTCTATTTCTGGTCGGGGCGAGAGGATTTGAACCTCCGACCACCTGCACCCCATGCAGGTACGCTACCAGGCTGCGCTACGCCCCGAGAGCTAGAAAGTATAACAGAGAGTTTCCCTAATTAGAACCGCTTCGCACGTAATTCGTGAACGACTCACATGCATGCCTTCAGCGGGGTGTTTCAGCGCCCGAGCAGATCGAGCACATGCAGCAATTCCTTGCGCAACTGATCGACGTCCACGAGGGCGGTCGTGCCTTCGGCAACTGGTGCCCCCACGGCTTCGGCCTGCCCCGCTTCGTCGACTGCCGCCCCATGCGAGTCGAGCCGATTGCGCGCGCCGTTGATCGTGAACCCCTGCTCGTAGAGCAGTTCGCGAATGCGACGGATCAGCAATACCTCGTGATGCTGGTAATAGCGACGATTGCCGCGCCGCTTCACCGGCTTCAACTGCGTGAACTCCTGCTCCCAATACCGCAGTACGTGAGGCTTCACGCCGCACAGCTCGCTCACCTCGCCAATGGTGAAGTAGCGCTTGGCGGGTATGGGAGGCAAGACGACCTTTTCGCTTGTCGATGTCATCGCCGGGTTGCCGTCGTGGGGGTTGCGCAATGAGGCGTCGCCGCCTGGGTCCTTGAAGTCCGCTATTTCTACTTATACGTTCACGCCCGCCAGATTGCCACCAGCGCGGGCAAACAACCTCAACGCATCAACGCGGGAAGCTCGCCTCGGCACCGCTCTCCACGAGCGCCTTCAACTTCTGGCTCGCATGGAACGTCACCACGCGACGCGCCGCGATGGGTATCGCCTCGCCCGTCTTCGGGTTGCGGCCGGGTCGTTGCGGTTTGTCGCGCAACTGAAAATTACCGAAGCCGGACAGCTTCACGCTGTCGCCGCTTTCAAGCGCGTCGCGAATCACTTCGAAGAAGGCTTCGACCATGTCTTTCGCTTCGCGCTTGTTGAGACCGACGTTGTCGAACAGCAGCTCAGCGAGTTCGGCTTTCGTCAGCGTGGGCGTGTCGTTCGTGGCGCTTGCCGACGAGGCAGGAATGTCGCGAATCATGGCGCTACGCTGTGCCGCAAGAAGGGCTTCGAAATCACTCGAGTTCATTTCGTTCATCTATCTATGCAATGGCGCGCTGCCGGTTGCGGGGTTGACTTGCCACCTCGCAAACCGGAAGCCGATGTCGGTACGTGAAGAGCCGAGAAGCTTATCCGCGCAACCGGGCGCCATACACTCGAGCCAGGCGATCCACCAGGGACTTGATGGCCGTATCGACCGTTTCGTCCTGAAGGGTTCCGCCAGTATCTTGCAGGGTCACCCGGAAGGCAAGGCTTTTCTCGTCCGCGCCAAGTCCGGAAGTATTTGATTTTGCACGAAATTCATCGAACAGCGCAACCCTCTGCACAATCCGGCAAGGCTCGTCTTGCATGCCCTTCTGGAACTCGTCGAGCAGCGCTTGCACCTCGATCTTTTGATCGACAACGAGAGCGATGTCACGGCGGACCGGCGGGAATTTCGAGACTTCGCCAGGCGTCGGCAGTTCGCGCGCCATCAGTGCGTCGGCCTCGACCTCGAAGAGCATCGGTGCATGCGGCAGGTCGTACTTCTGCATCCAGCGCGGATGCAGCTCGCCGATCCAGCCCACGGCACGGCCATCGACTTCGATGCGTGCGCCACGTCCCGGGTGCAGCGCGGGGTGCTCTGCCTTCACGAAACGCGGCGTCTTCGCGGCGCCGAGCGATGCGAACAACGCTTCGAGATCGCCCTTCACGTCGAAGAAGTCCACGCCGCGCGTCTGCGCGCCCCACTGCTCTTCGAGCGCGGGACCGTACGCGAGCGCGCCGATCATCTTCGGTTGTGCGAAGCCTTCCACCGTCATCTCGCTCGCCTTGATCGACGGATCGTGCAGGAACACGCGGCCCGCCTCGAACACGCGCACGCGGTCGGCGCGGCGGTTGAGGTTGTGGCGCAGCACGTTGACGAGGCTGCCGAACAGCGTCGTGCGCATGACCGAGAGCTGGTTCGCGATCGGGTTCAGCAGCTTCACGGGATTCGCGTTGCCCGCGAAGTCCTGTTCCCATTCGGCATCGACGAAGCTGAAGTTGATCGTCTCGGCGTAGTCGCGCGCGGCGAGCGCGTGGCGAATGGCGTGGATCGAACGGCGCGTTTCGTGGGTCGCGCGCATTTCGCTGCGCGCCACCGGCGGCAATGCCGGAATCTTTTCGAAGCCGTAGATACGCGCGACTTCCTCGATCAGGTCTTCTTCGATCTCGATGTCGAAGCGGTACGGCGGCGGCGTGACGATGAAGCTCTCGTCGCCCGCGTTGTCAACGCTGCGCGTGAACGCGAGGCCGAGGCGCGTGAAAATCTGCGCGATCTCGTCGGCACTGATCTTCACGCCGATGATGCGGTTCGCGCGCGCCACGCGCATTTTCACCGCTTCGCGCGTAGGCACGTTCACGGTTTGATCGTCGATCGGGCCGGCTGCGCCGCCGCAGATATCGAGGATCAGCTGCGTGATGCGCTCGATGTGCTCGACAGTCGTCGACCAGTCCACGCCGCGCTCGAAGCGATGGCCTGCATCGGTCGAGAAGTTGTAGCGGCGCGAGCGGCCACGAATGCTGTCCGGCCACCAGAAGGCGGCTTCGAGATAGATGTTCGTGGTGTCGAGCGTGACGGCCGTGCTGTCGCCGCCCATGATGCCCGCGAGGCTTTCGATCTCGCGGTCGTCGGCGATCACGCCAACCGTTTCATCGACTTCGACGGTGTTGCCGTTGAGCAGCCTGAGCGTCTCTCCTTTACGGCCCCAGCGCACGTCCATCGAGCCGTGGATCTTGTCGAGATCGAACACGTGCGACGGGCGGCCCAGTTCGAGCATCACGTAGTTCGAAATATCGACGAGCGCCGAGATGCTGCGCTGGCCCGAACGCTCGAGGCGCTCGACCATCCACATCGGCGTCTTCGCGTGCGCGTTCACGCCGCGGATCACGCGGCCCGAGAAGCGGCCGCACAGGTCCGGCGCCGAGATCTTCACGGGCAGCTTTTCATCGAGCTTCACTTCGACCTTCGGATACACGGGCGCCTGCAGCGGCGCGCCGGTGATCGCGGCCGTTTCGCGCGCGATGCCATACACCGAAAGGCAATCGGCCTTGTTCGGCGTGAGCTTGATTTCGAAGATGGTGTCGTCGAGATTGAGCGCTTCGCGGATGTCCTGGCCGATCGGCGTGTTTTCCGGCAGGATCATCAGGCCGCTGTGGTCTTCCGAGAGCTTCAGTTCACGCGCGGAGCACAGCATGCCCTGGCTTTCCACGCCACGCAGCTTCGAGAGCTTGATCGCGAAAGGCTTGCCGCCTTCTTCGGCGGGCGGCAGCTCGGCGCCCACGAGCGCCACGGGCACCTTGATGCCGGGCGCGACGTTGGGCGCGCCGCATACGATCTGCAGCGTCGCGCCGGTGCCGGCATCGACTTGCGTGACGTTGAGCTTGTCCGCGTCCGGGTGCTTGACGACTTCGAGCACACGGCCCACGACGATTTTCGTGGTGGGGGGCGCCGCCGGGCTCAGGCCTTCGACTTCGAGGCCGGCCATGGTGAGCGCGTGGGCCAGTTCATCGGTCGTGAGCTTCGGATCGACAAAGCTTCTCAGCCAGGATTCGGGGAATAGCATTTGGTTTTACGTTCCAGACAGATTGTGACCGTCGCGTAGGCGGATGCTCGCGCACCTTCTACAGGTGCTGCGTCCGCCTCGCGCACTGCAAGCGAATGCGTCGCCGCTCTACGCGAACTGACGCAAAAAGCGCAGATCGCCTTCGAAGAACAGGCGCAGGTCCTGCACGCCATAGCGCAGCATCGTCAGGCGTTCGAGGCCGCTGCCGAACGCAAAGCCGATGTAGCGCTCCGGGTCGAGGCCCATGTTGCGGATCACGGTCGGATGCACCTGGCCCGAGCCCGAGATCTCGAGCCACTTGCCGGCGTTCTTGCCTTGCTCGAACATCATGTCGATTTCGGCCGACGGCTCCGTGAACGGGAAGTACGACGGACGGAAGCGCACCTGAATGTCGTCACGTTCGAAGAACTTCTTGAGGAAGTCCGTGTAGACACCCTTCAGGTCTGCGAAGCTGATGTTCTCTTCGATCCACAGGCCTTCGACCTGATTGAACATCGGCGAGTGCGTGGCGTCGCTGTCCACGCGATACGTGCGGCCCGGCACGATCACCTTGATGGGCGGCGTGTGCGTGCGCGCGTAGCGCACCTGCATCGGACTCGTGTGCGTGCGCAACAAAAGCTGACGGCCATCGGCGTCCTTGCCGTCCACGTAGAACGTGTCCTGCATGGAGCGCGCCGGATGGTTCTCCGGGCTGTTGAGCGAGGTGAAGTTGTACCAGTCGGTTTCGATCTCCGGACCGTCGGCCACGTCGAAGCCGATCGAGCCGAAAATGCGCTCGACGCGTTCCCACGTCTGCATCACGGGGTGCAGGCTGCCCGTGCCCGTGCCGCGGCCCGGCAGCGTGACGTCGATCGCCTCGGCGGCGAGACGCTGGTTCAGGAGCGCGTCCGCGAGCGCCTGGCGGCGCGCGGTGAGCGCGGCTTCCACTTGCTGCTTGACGGCGTTGATGCGCGCGCCTTCGGTCTTGCGCGTTTCCGCGTCGAGCTTGCCGAGACCCTTGAGCAGTTCGGTCAGCGCGCCGGACTTGCCGAGAAAGCGGGCCTTTTCGTTTTCAAGCGTGTTGACGTCGGGGGCGGAGGCGAACGCGCTTTGCGCGTCGGCGACAATCTGGTCCAGATCCATTGATCCCATCTTTTCAGCGTCAGAGTTTGAGACTTGGAGCCTCTCCGCGCTCACGGCACGCCATGATGACGCCTGGCAATGACGGCGCGAAGACACTCCATGAAGCGGCGCAAGAAGCGTAATTACCAACAAAAACGGGGCTCGGTGAGGAGCCCCGTTTTTGTTGCAGCATCACCGAGACTACCGGAATGTCTGCTGCAACGAACCTGCGCAATACCTGCTATCAGGCAGCGACGGCGGCCTTCACCTGCTTGACGATCGCAGCAAATGCAGCCTTGTCGAACACAGCCATGTCAGCCAGAACCTTGCGGTCGAGTTCGATCGAAGCCTTCTTCAGGCCGTTGATGAACACGCTGTAGGTCATGTCGTGCTGACGCACCGCCGCGTTGATACGCGTGATCCACAGTGCGCGGAACACACGCTTCTTGTTGCGGCGATCGCGATAGGCGTACTGGCCCGCGCGCATGACCGCCTGCTTGGCGATGCGATAGACGTTATTGCGACGGCCGCGGTAACCCTTGGCCAGGTTGATGATCTTCTTGTGGCGGGCCCGTGCGGTAACCCCACGTTTGACTCGAGGCATGTTTCGCTCCTATGAGTTATCGGTTGAGGATTACGCGAACGGCAGCATTGCGCGCACGGAGTTCAGATCGGAATCGTGAACGGCCGTTGCACCACGCAGATGACGCTTGTTCTTGGTGGTCTTCTTCGTCAGGATGTGACGCTTGAAGGCTTGACCGCGCTTGACGGTACCGCCCGGACGAACCACGAAGCGCTTTGCAGCGCTCTTCTTGGTCTTCATCTTCGGCATGACAGACAACTCCATTATTTGATGGACATGGGTGTGCGGTTGGCGCAGTGTTCACACACCTTGCCGGGACTCCGCCCTTCGAAACCCACTCCACTTGTTTTGGCGACTGGCTGGCTTTTGAAAACAAGCTCGCCGCCGCTTCCAGGAAAAACGCCCGTTTGCCGCACTTCACGTGCAGCGCGCGGGCGCCGTTCCGGAACCTGCTTGCCGCCTCCTGCGCCTGGGCGCCGAAGACGTCATTGAAAACTGCATGTTGACCGCCGCGCAGGTCGAACCGCGCGGCACGCCAGTTACTTCTTCTTCTTGGGCGAGAGCACCATGATCATCTGGCGCCCTTCCATCTTCGGCATTTGCTCGACCTGACCGACTTCTTCGAGGTCGGTGCGCAGGCGCTCGAGCATACGCATACCGATTTCCTGGTGGGCCATTTCGCGGCCCCGGAAACGCAACGTGATCTTCGTCTTGTCGCCATCGTCGAGGAAGCGGATGAGATTACGCAACTTGACGTTGTAATCGCCATCGTCTGTACCCGGGCGGAATTTGACTTCCTTGACCTGGATGACCTTCTGCTTGAGCTTGGCCTCGTGCTGCTTCTTCGATTCCTGGTACTTGAACTTGCCGTAGTCCATGAGGCGGCACACGGGAGGCACCGCCTGCGGGGCAATTTCAACCAGATCGACGTCCTGCTGTTCCGACATGCGGAACGCATCGGCCAGTTTTACGATGCCGAGCGGCTCGTTCTCGATTCCGACGAGACGCACCTCGGGTGCAGTGATTTCACCGTTGATGCGATGCGACTTATCCGTAGCGATGTTACGTTTCCTCTAAAAATTAAAAAAACGAGCCGCGCTGCCGCAGTGGCTTACCTGAACGTCTTGATGTCTTCCGCAAGACGCGCTGTAAAGGCATCGACGGGCATGACACCCAGATCGACGCCGCCACGGGCACGCACGGCTACCGTTTGTGCTTCACGCTCCTTGTCGCCGACGACAAGCAGGTATGGGACCTTCTCAAGCGTGTGCTCGCGTATTTTATAGCTAATTTTCTCGTTGCGCAAATCGGCCACCACTCTAAGCCCTTGTTTTTGCAACGATTGGACCAGATTCGCGGCATATTCGGCCTGACTTTCCGCGATATTCATCACAACGGCCTGCACCGGAGCGAGCCACGGCGGCATCGCGCCGGCATGGTGCTCGATCAGAATCCCGAGGAAGCGCTCCATCGAACCGAGGATGGCCCGGTGCAGCATGATCGGGCGGCGTCGGCTGTTGTCCTCGGCCACGTACTCGGCGCCAAGGCGCTCCGGCAGGACCATGTCCAGCTGCAGCGTGCCGCACTGCCACGAGCGGCCGAGCGCGTCCTTGATGTGGTACTCGACCTTCGGACCGTAGAACGCGCCCTCGCCCGGCAGTTCTTCCCACTGCAGACCGCAGGCCGTGAGCGCCTCGCGCAGGCCCTGCTCGGCGCGATCCCACGTCTCATCCGTCCCCGCGCGCGAATCCGGGCGCAGCGAGAGCTTGATGTCGATGTGATCGAACCCGAAATCCTTGTAAATGCTCATCGCCAGCGTGTTGAAGGCGATCGACTCGCTGATGATCTGATCTTCCGTACAGAAGATGTGCGCATCGTCCTGGACGAAGCCGCGCACGCGCATGAGGCCGTGCAGCGCGCCCGACGCCTCGTTGCGGTGGCACGAGCCGAACTCCGCGTAGCGCAGGGGCAGATCGCGGTACGAGCGCAGGCCATGGTTGAACACCTGGACGTGGCCCGGGCAGTTCATCGGCTTGATCGCGTAGTCGCGCTTTTCCGACTCCGTCGTGAACATGTTTTCACGATAGTTCTGCCAGTGACCCGACGCTTCCCAGAGCGAACGGTCCATGATCATCGGCGTCTTGATTTCGTCGTAGCCGGCCAGGCGCAGGCGGCCGCGCATGTACTGCTCGACCTGCTGCCAGAGCGTCCAGCCCTTCGGGTGCCAGAACACCATGCCCGGCGACTCGTCCTGCATGTGGAACAGGTCGAGCTGCTTGCCGAGCTTGCGGTGGTCGCGCTTTTCGGCCTCTTCGAGCATGTGGAGGTACTGATCCTGGTCTTCCTTCTTCGTCCAGGCCGTGCCGTAGATGCGCTGCAGCTGCTCGTTCTTCGAGTCGCCGCGCCAGTAGGCGCCCGCGACCTTCATGAGCTTGAAGACCTTCAGTTTGCCCGTGGACGGCACGTGCGGGCCGCGGCACAGGTCCGTAAAACCGCCGTGCGAGTACAGCTTGATTTCCTGGTCGCCCGGAATCGACTCGATGATCTCGGCCTTGTACTTCTCGCCGATGCTCTTGAAGTAGTCCACGGCTTCGCCGCGCGTGACGACGCGGCGCGACACCGGCTCGTCCTTCTTCGAGAGTTCCTGCATGCGCTTTTCGATCTTCTCGAGATCTTCGGGCGTGAAGGGACGGTTATAGGCGAAGTCGTAATAGAAACCGTTGTCGATGACCGGTCCGATCGTGACCTGCGCTTCCGGATACAGCTCCTTCACCGCGTAGGCGAGCAAGTGCGCCGTCGAGTGACGGATGATGTCGAGGCCGTCGGCGTCCTTGTCCGTGACGATGGCGAGCGATGCGTCGCGATCGATCAGCGTCGACGTATCGACCAGTTCGCCGTCGAGCTTGCCGCCGAGCGCCGCCTTGGCGAGGCCGGGGCCAATCGAAGCCGCCACTTCGGCGACCGTGACGGGATGATCGTACTGTCGAACCGAACCGTCGGGCAGACGTATCGCAACCATGTTTTTCTCCAGAAGTGCCGCGCAGGCACATCGTATTGTTCGTGGGGAACAGACCGCGGAAAACTTCGCAGCGAAAAAAAATGCGGCCCCGCTTTCGAGGGGCCGCATTCACTTTTCAAACCTGACTGCAGAGGCGAAAGAGGTCCTCGACTAGCGTCGCTCCGAAGTAGTTTCGGTAAACGTTCGCGGTGTCATAACCGTATTCGCCTTATGGCTGCTTCCTTTGCAGGCGCAGCGCGCTGTGTGCATTTACTGCCTTGAGCCCCCGGCAAAGCCAGGGATTCGATTTCGTTGGTAGGCTCGATTGGACTCGAACCAACGACCCCCACCATGTCAAGGTGGTGCTCTAACCAGCTGAGCTACGAGCCTGAAGAAGGAAGATTATATGAAGTAGCCGCAGACTTGGCAAGCATTTTTTGCAGCGCGGCAATCTTTGCCTGCCTCGTGTGGCCGCCTCAGCCCCTGCGCGACGCCCGCTGCACTCCGCCCACCTCACCGAGCAGCACGCAGGCGCGCTGGATCTGCGCCGAACTCGACACTTCCACCGTGAACTGCATGTACGCCGCATTGCGGCGAGACTGCGTCTTCACGCCGATCACGTTCATCTTCTCGCGCGCGAACACTTCGGAGATGTCGCGCAGCAAACCCTGGCGGTCGGTCGCCTCGATCGAGATGTCGACCGGGTAGACCGACTGACCGCGCCCGCCCATCACGTCGGCGGACCACGTGGTGTGCAGCACGCGCTCGGGCGCGCGGGCGGCCATGCGCCGGAAGGTCGGGCAGTCGCTGCGATGGATCGACATGCCCTTGCCGCGCGTGACGAAACCGCTGATCGCGTCGGGCGGCGCGGGCCGGCAGCAGCGCGCGAGCTGCGTAAGGAGCGCGTCCACGCCCACCACCAGCACGCCCGACGATCCGCCATGCGCGACGTTCGCGCCGCTCGCGCGCTTGGTGAGCTGCTCGGGCGTCTCCTCTTCGGGCTCGGCCGCGGGCGCGTCGTGCAGCGCGTGCTCGACGTTGCGCAGGCTGAACTCTTCCTTGCCGACCACGCTGAAGAGATCGTCGGGCGACTTGAAGCCCAGCTTGGCCGCGAGCTGATCGAGACTGACCGACGTGCGGCCCTCGCGCTGCAGCGTCTTTTCCACCATCGCGCGGCCGTTGGCGATGTTTTCCTGCGCCTCGATCGCGTTGAACCACGCGCGGACCTTCTGGCGCGCACGCGGGCTCTGGAGATAACCGAGCTGCGGATTGAGCCAGTCCCGCGACGGGCCGCCCTCTTTCACCGAGACGATTTCGACCGTCTGGCCGTTGCGCAGCTGGGTGTTGAGCGGCACCATCGCGCCGTCCACGCGCGCGCCGCGGCAGCGATGGCCCAGTTCGCTGTGCAGGTGATAGGCGAAGTCGAGCGGCGTTGCGCCCTGCGGCAGCGCGATCACGCGCGCCTGGGGCGTGAGGACGTAGATGTGGTCGTCGTCGAGGGTGGCCTGGCGCAACTGCTCCCACGGCTGGCGCCCATCCGACACATCGTCCTTCCACGCGAGCAGCTGGCGCAGCCACGCGATCTTCTCGTCGTAGCTGCTGCTCGCGCTGAACTGGCCGCCGTAGCCCTTCGCACCGGCTTCCTTGTAGCGCCAGTGCGCGGCCACGCCGTATTCGGCGAACTGATGCATCTCGTGCGTGCGGATCTGCACTTCGAACGCGCGGCCGTCGTCGCCGATCACGACCGTATGCAGCGAGCGATAACCGTTGGGCTTGGGCCGCGAGATGTAGTCGTCGAATTCCCTAGGCACCGGCTGCCAGAGGTTGTGCACGATGCCGAGCACCGTGTAGCAATCCTTGATGTCGGGCACGATCACGCGGAACGCGCGCACGTCGTAAAGCTCGGAGAAGTCGATCTCCTTGCCGCGCATCTTCTTCCAGATGCTGTAGATGTGCTTGGGCCGCCCGCTCACCTCGGCCTGGATATGCGCAGCGGCAAGCTCGCTCTGCAGCCGCGCGATCGCCTCGGACACGTAGCTCTCGCGCTCCACGCGCTTTTCGTCGAGCAGCTTTGCGATGCGCTTGTAGGTATCGGGCTCCTGGAAGCGGAACGCGAGGTCTTCGAGTTCCCACTTCAGTTGCCAGATGCCGAGGCGGTTGGCGAGCGGTGCGTAGATTTCGAGCGTCTCGTGCGCGATCTCGGGCGCAGGCTTGATCTTCGCCGCCGCATAAAAGCGCAGCGACTGCAAACGCGACGCGAGCCGGATCAGCACGACGCGAATGTCCTGCGCGAACGCGAGCAGCATCTTGCGCAGCGACTCGACCTGCGCGCGCCGCGCCGCCTGGGCGTCGCGACTTTCGCGACCCGCTTCGGGCACGGCGTGCTGCGCCGCGCGCAGGCTCACGGTGCCGAGCCGCAAGAGCTTGCGCACGTCGAACACGAGCTTCGCGACTTCCGCGCCGAAGCGCGCTTCGAGCGCGCCTTCCGGATCGTCGAGATGCGGCGCGAGATTGAAGAGCGCCGCGGCAAGCACCGCAGGCGGGTCGACATTGAGCCGGCTCATGATGACTGCCGTGCCCTGCGCATGCTCGATGAGCGGCTCGCCCGTGGAAAGACGTGCGTCGCCGGCGTGCTCGCGCACGAACGCAAGCGCGTCGTCGAGCGACGGCAGCGCGCCGGGATCGGCGGTAACCGCGGGGGAAGGAGGAACGGTGTCGCTACTCATGAGGCGATGCCCACCGGCTTGCCGGACGGGCGACAACGAAAAGGATCAAACCAGCTGCTCAATCGCGCTGCGCAGCCACCACGACGATCTCGACCAGGCATTCCGGATTCGCGAGCTTCGCTTCGACCGTCGCGCGCGGCGGCGTCGCGCCTTGAGCAACCCACTTGTCCCACTCGGCGTTCATGCCGGGGAAATCCTTCATGTCGGCGATATAGATCTGCACCGAGAGCAGCAGCGACTTGTCGCTGTTCGCCTCACCCAGCAGACGGTCGATGTGGCCGAGCACTTCGCGCATCTGGCCGCCGATGTCTTGCGTCGTGTCTTCGGCGATCTGGCCAGCCAGGTAGACGGTGCCATTGTGGATGGCGGTTTCCGAGAGACGCGGGCCAACGTGGTGACGAATGACTGCCATGAAAATTCCTGTTGAGAAGTGAAAAACGGTCGACTTCCGGACCGGCACGATCCGGTGCGCATCGGCGCGCGCCGGAATATGCCGGCCAATCTCATATTATGACGCGCGAAGGGCCTCGCCGTCGAAGAAACGGCGCGCGATCGCGAGCTGGTCGGGCGCGAGGAAGGCCGGCGCGTGCCCGACGCCCTCGATTTCGACGCTCGATACCTGGCGCCCGGTCGCGACCATCTTTTCGACGGTTTCACGCGAAAGCAGGTCCGAAAGCGCGCCGCGCACGACGAGCACAGGCCCTTCGAACGCAGCGAGCGAGCGCCACAGGAACTTCTCGCCCTCCTCGTTCTGCTCGGGCGTGAGCGACTTGAAGGGCTCCGCAATGCGCGGGTCGTACCGGTAGCGCCACTTGCCTTCCACTTCATGCAGCAACGGCGTATTGATCTCGCGCCATTCATCGGCACTCAGCGGACCGAACGAGGCCGCGAGAAGCGCCGCGTTGTCGATGCCTTCCTGGAGCGTAGCGAAAGACCCGCCTTGCCCGACGTACTCGCCGATGCGCGCGAGCGACGCGGGTTCGATATGCGGCCCGACGTCGTTGAGCAGCATGCGGCCGATGGGCGCGCCCGGCAGCCCCGCGAGCGCCATGCCGATCAGGCCGCCCATCGACGTGCCGAACCAGTCCACCTTCTCCACGCCGGTGCGCGCGATCAACGTCACCATGTCGGCCACATACTGCGCGACGCCGTAGCCGCGCGGGTCGAGCAGCCGCGATGACAGCCCCCGCCCTGCCACGTCGGGGCACACGACACGATACCGGTCGGCCATCGCGGCCGCGAAGCGGTCGAAGTCGCGCCCCGAGCGCGTGAGTCCATGCACGCACACGAGCACGCGCGGGTTGGCGGGGTCGCCCCACTCGGTGTACGCGATGCGGTGCAGGCCCGCGGGACTGAGACACTGGACGTATTGCTGGCGCGGCACTGCGGTCGATTCGGTCATCGCGGAATCCTCGCTCGAAGGCGCATCAAGGCTTTCGGCCGATTGTAAACGGCTTTGCCGCACGGCATCGTCGGTCAAGCCGCACGCGGACCGTGCGCAAGCCATGCGCAAAAACGAAACGGGCGAGACCGAAGTCTCGCCCGCCGCCAATCGTGCTTACGCGACGACGTTCAGCCCACGGCGCTCACGTCGAGCGGTGCGCCGGTCTTCGCCTTGATCTCGTCGATCGTGACGCCCGGTGCGAGTTCGGTCACCTTCAGACCCGCATCGCTCACTTCCATCACGCCGAGGTCGGTGATGATGAGATCGACCACGCCCACGCCCGTCAGCGGCAAGGTGCAGGCCTCGAGGATCTTGTGCTGGTCGCCCTTCGCGACGTGCTCCATCAGCACGACCACGCGGCCGACGCCCGCCACGAGGTCCATCGCGCCGCCCATACCCTTGATCATCTTGCCGGGGATCATCCAGTTGGCCAGGTCGCCCTTCTCGCTCACCTGCATCGCACCGAGGATAGCCAGGTTGATGTGGCCGCCGCGAATCATCGCGAACGAGTCCGCGGACGAGAAAATCGACGAACCCGCCAGCGTTGTCACAGTCTGTTTGCCGGCGTTGATCATGTCGGCGTCCACTTCCTCTTCGGTCGGGAACGGGCCGATGCCGAGCAGGCCGTTTTCCGACTGCAGCCACACTTCCATGCCCGCGGGCACATGGTTGGCCACGAGCGTGGGCAGCCCGATGCCGAGGTTCACGTAGAAGCCGTCCTGCAGTTCCTTCGCCGCGCGCGCGGCCATTTCGTCACGATTCCAAGCCATGGTCGGTCTCCTTCCTCAGTTGCCCGCGGGTTTGCCAGCTGCGGCGCGCACGGTGCGTTGTTCGATGCGCTTTTCCGGGTGCGCGTTGAGCACGATGCGCTGCACGAAGATGCCCGGCGTATGAACGGCGTCCGGATCGAGTGCGCCGTTCTCGACGATCTCTTCCACTTCCGCCACGGTGATCTTGCCCGCCATCGCGCACATCGGGTTGAAGTTGCGCGCCGTGCGGCGGAACACCAGGTTACCCGACTTGTCGGCCTTCCATGCCTTCACGAGCGCGACGTCTGCCGTGAGCGAATGCTCGAGCACATAGTGCTTGTCGCCGAACTGGCGCGTTTCCTTGCCTTCGGCGATCAGCGTGCCGAAGCCGGTATTCGTGAAGAACGCCGGGATGCCGGCGCCGCCCGCGCGCAGCTTTTCAGCCAGCGTGCCTTGCGGCGTGAATTCGAGTTCGAGTTCGCCCGACAGATACTGGCGCTCGAATTCCTTGTTCTCGCCCACGTAGGAGGAGATCATTTTCTTGATCTGGCGCGTCTCCAGCAGCAGGCCGAGGCCGAAGCCGTCCACGCCTGCGTTGTTGCTGATGCAGGTGATGCCCTTCACGCCCGTATCGCGCAATGCGGCGATCAGGGCTTCGGGAATGCCGCACAGCCCAAAACCGCCAACCGCGAATGTCTGGCCGTCCTTGACGATGCCCTCGAGCGCGGCAGCCGCGCTTTTATAGACCTTGTTCATCAGTGTGTCCCTTCCTCGAATGGAAATCCGCCAATCCGGTTTGTCGCGCGGACGTCTGGCGCGTCCGGATGTTCAATTCTAGTCATGCCCCGGCGGCGCTGCCGTGAAGCCGGCAGCCCGGCCGGGCCGTGCGCACGGGCCCAAACGAGCCGCGCGAGCCTGGAAAACTGCCCCTCCGATGGGTGCAAAGCGTACGCTGGCCCCCTGTTGCGGCACAATACGCAAAACTACATAAAGCAATACCCGCACCGTCCGCCATGGCTGCTCCCACCCAATCCGTCGAACGCTCCGCGCTCGACTACCAGACCGCGTTCCATCTCGCGCCCATCGGCCTCGTACTGGCGCGCGAGCGCACCATCGTCGATTGCAACGACCAGGTCGCCGCAATCTTCTGCTGCGTACGCGAGGCGCTGATCGGCCAGTCGTTCCAGGTGCTCTACCCTTCCGCGGACGAGTTCGAGCGCATTGGCGCACGCATCCCGCCGATCATGACGGCGCAAGGCAGCTATGCCGACGACCGCATCATGAAGCGCGCCAACGGCGAACTCTTCTGGTGCCACGTCACGGGGCGCTCGCTCGATCGCGCCGAGCCGCACGCGGCGGGCGTCTGGACGTTTGAAGACCTGAGCGCGACGCGCCGCGTGGCCATCGAGCTCACGCCGCGCGAGCGCGAGATCGCCGCGCAGCTCGTTACGGGCAAGACCAGCAAGCAGATCGGGCGCGTGCTCGATATCAGCCCGCGCACCGTGGATGTCTATCGCGCGCGCCTCATGCGCAAGTACGACACCGGCAACGCCACCGAGCTGCTGCAGCGGCTGCTCGGCCAGTAAGGACGCCAGGGCCGCGCACTGCGGGGCGGCGCGCGACATCGGGGCGCTCAGCCTATCCGGTCGGACTTCACCAGTCCGGCATGCTCGATGGTGGCGCGCAACATATCGGGAATCGGCACCGATTTGCCTGCCGCGTAGTCGATCCACACACAGCGCGCGTTCCCGCGTGCGTAGAGCGTGTCCGGCTCGTCGGCGCGGCGCAGTTCGAAACCGGTGTCGAAGCTGCTGCGGCCGGGCTGGCCGACCGTCATCGTACAGACGATGTCGCCGGGGTAATGCAGTTGCTTGAGAAATTCCATCGAAGCATTGACGATCACGGGGCCCTGTCCGTCGCCGCTCTCCGAGGCCACGCCAAGATGCTCGAACCAGGAAATGCGCACCTGCTCCATGTAGCGAAAATAGACCGTGTTGTTCACATGGCCGAACGCATCCATGTCGCCCCAACGGATCGGCATGGTCATTTCAAATACGGGGTGGTAGTCACTCATTGCACTTCAACTTCGTGTTGTTGCGGAAAACAGAATGCCGGGCGCCGGCCGGACTCGCCTCAGTTCAGGTGAGCCCGAAGCCGTCGTCGGCGGTGATGATCGAACCGTTGATGAACGACGACTCGTCGGCGGCGAGCAGCAGCAGCAGGCCGTCCAGGTCTTCGGGTTTGCCGACGCGGTGGCGCGGCAGCATCGAAACGAGCTTTTGCCCCTGCTCGGTCGACCAGTGGTGGTGGTTGATCTCCGTGTCGATGTAGCCCGGGCAGATCGCGTTCACGTTGATGCCGTGGCGGCCCCACTCGAGCGCCATCGCCTTCGTCATGTGGACGACCGCGGCCTTGCTGATCGCGTACAGGCCGATTTGCGGCAGCACACGCAGCCCCGCCACCGAAGCGATATTGATGATGCGGTAGGCCGGCTTCGGGCCGCCGCCGTTGCCGCGCATGATCATCCGTTTGGCCACTTCCTGGGCCACGAAAAAGGCGCCACGCGTGTTGGTATCGAACACGTACTCGAAGTCGGCGGGCGTGACGTCGGCGAGCTTTTGCGTCGTGGAGACGCCCGAGTTGTTGACGAGGATGTCGATGGTCCCCGCCTCGGTTTCCGCGTGCGCGACCGCCGAGCGAATGCTCTGGTAGTCGGTCACGTCGAGCGAGACGACGTGCGCGGCGCCCCCGCTCGCCTCGATTTCGGCGCGCAGCTCCTTGAGCCGCTCCACACGGCGGCTCGCCAGCACGACCTTTGCGCCCGCCTGCGAGAGCACTTGGGCGAAACGCTTGCCGAGCCCGCTGGAGGCCCCCGTGATCATCGCGACCTTGCCTTCCAGATTGATCGAACGGCCCATTTCCGGTTCCTGTTCAGAGGTAAATAGGCGCCAGAACGCGGCGGGGTCGGCCCGCCAAATCTGACGCCACAGAATAGAACGGTCGTGCTAATGTTAGCCTGTTGGGTTGCGGCACGGGGAACGTTACCCGACAATACGATCCCGAAAAAAGCATTCTAATGGCAAGAGGAGCATTGATGACCCCCGCAAGTCTTTTAGAGCAATACGGCCCACGCGAGTCGATGGAATACGACGTGGTGATCGTCGGTGGCGGCCCCGCCGGGCTGTCTGCCGCGATCCGCCTGAAGCAGCTGGCCGCGGAGAAAGGCGCTGAGATCGGCGTCTGCGTGCTGGAGAAAGGCTCGGAAATCGGGGCGCATATCCTCTCGGGCGCGGTCATGGATCCGCGTGCCCTGAACGAGCTGATTCCCGACTGGAAAGAGCAAGGCGCACCGCTGAACGTGCCCGTGACCGAGGACAAGTTCCTTTTTCTTTCCGAAACGGGGGCTACGGCTGTGCCGAACTGGGCGCTGCCCGACAACTTCAAGAACCACGGCAACTACGTCATCAGCCTCGCCAACGTCACGCGCTGGCTGGGCCAGCAGGCCGAGGCGCTGGGCGTGGAAATCTTCCCGGGCTTCCCCGCCGCCGAAGTGCTCTACAACGACGACGGCTCGGTCAAGGGCGTCGCCACCGGCAACATGGGTGTCGGCAAGGACGGCGAGCCCACCGAAAACTTCCAGCTCGGCATGGAACTGCACGCCAAGTACACGCTGTTCTGCGAAGGCTGCCGCGGGCACCTGGGCCGTCAGCTGAACGAGAAGTTCAAGCTGGGCAAGGACTCGGACCCGCAGGTCTACGGCATCGGCATCAAGGAACTGTGGGAGATCGATCCTTCGAAGCATCAGCCCGGCCTCGTGATCCACACCGCCGGCTGGCCGCTCGAGTCGGACACCTACGGCGGCTCGTTCCTGTACCACATCGACAACAACCAGGTGATGGTGGGCTTTGTCGTGGGTCTCGCGTACCAGAACCCGTATCTCTCGCCGTTCGAGGAATTCCAGCGCTACAAGACGCATCCGGAAATCCGCAAGTACCTCGAAGGCGGCAAGCGCGTCTCGTACGGCGCGCGCGCGATCACGGCAGGCGGCCTGATGTCGCTGCCCAAGCTGGTGTTCCCGGGCGGCGCGCTCGTGGGCGACGACGCGGGCTTCCTGAACGCCTCGCGCATCAAGGGCAGCCACGCGGCGATCAAGACCGGCATGCTGGCCGCCGATGCGGCGTTCGAAGCCGTGCAGGCAGGCCGCCAGAGCGATGAACTCGCGGCTTACCCGGAAGCGTTCAAGCAGTCGTGGCTCCACACCGAGCTCTACAAGGCGCGCAACTTCAAGCAGTGGATGAGCAAGGGCCTGTACCTGGGCACGCTGATGGTGGGCATCGAGCAGAAGCTGCTGGGCGGCAATGTGCCGTGGACGCTGCATCACCAGCATCGCGACCACGAGATGCTCAAGCCCGCTTCGCAGTGCAAGCCGATCGAGTATCCGAAGCCCGACGGCAAGCTCACGTTCGATCGTCTGTCTTCGGTGTTCATCTCGAACACGAATCACGAGGAGAACCAGCCGGCGCACCTCACGCTCAAGGACGCGAGCGTGCCCGTGAACGTGAACCTGCGCACCTACGCGGGCCCCGAAGCGCGCTTCTGCCCGGCCGCGGTGTACGAGTTCATGAAGAACGACGACGGCAGCGACCGCCTGCAGATCAACGCGCAGAACTGCGTGCATTGCAAGACCTGCGACATCAAGGACCCGACGCAGAACATCGTGTGGGTCACGCCCGAAGGCGGCGGCGGGCCGAACTATCCGAACATGTAAGTCCGATAGGCGAAAAAAATCCGCTTCAGGTGTGAGCCTGAAGCGGATTTTTTGTTGCCTGCGCAACGCGTGCGGCTCACGCCGCAGCGATCGGCATCACTCGTCGCTGGCCGCGATCTTCGGCGTCGTCACGACGACGTCGGCATTCTGCGCGCGGTGGCGCATTGCGTGATCGATCAGCACGAGCGCGAGCATGGCTTCGGCGATCGGCGTCGCGCGAATGCCCACACACGGGTCGTGGCGCCCGAAGGTCTCGACCGTTGCGGGATCGCCCGCCTTGTCGATCGAGCGCCGCGGCGTGCGGATGCTCGAGGTCGGCTTGATGGCGATCGAGACGGTAATGTCCTGCCCCGTCGAAATACCGCCGAGCACGCCGCCGGCGTGATTACCGTGGAACCCGTTGGGCGTGAGTTCGTCACCGTGCACCGAGCCGCGCTGTGCGACGCTCGCGAAGCCCGCGCCGATCTCCACGCCCTTCACCGCGTTGATGCCCATCATGGCGTGCGCAATGTCGGCATCGAGCCGGTCGAAAAGCGGCTCGCCCCAGCCTACCGGCACCCCGCTCGCCACCACGTTCACGCGCGCGCCGATCGAGTCGCCGTCCTTGCGCAACGCATCCATGTAGTCCTCGAGCTGCGGCACGACGTCGGCGTTCGGCACGAAAAACGGGTTCTCGTGCACGTGCTCCCAGCTGACGAACGGCACGTCGATCTCGCCGAGCGCGCGCATGTAGCCGCGCACTTCCACCCCGAAACGCTCGCGCAGCCACTTCTTCGCCACCGCCCCCGCCGCGACAGTGGGCGCAGTGAGGCGCGCCGACGAGCGGCCGCCGCCGCGGTAATCGCGAATGCCGTACTTCTGCCAGTAGGTGTAGTCGGCATGACCGGGACGGAAGGTCTCGACGATGTTGCCGTAGTCCTTGCTGCGCTGGTCGGTATTACGGATCAGGAGCGCGATGGGCGTGCCCGTGGTGAGCCCTTCGAACACGCCCGAGAGAATCTCGACCTTGTCCTCTTCCTGGCGCTGCGTCACGTGACGCGACGTGCCGGGGCGGCGGCGGTCCAGGTCGATCTGGATGTCGGCTTCGGTGAGCGCCATGCCGGGCGGGCAGCCGTCGATGACGCAGCCAATGGCCGGGCCGTGGGATTCGCCGAAGGTGGTGACGGTGAAAAGCGTACCGAGCGTGTTGCCGGACATGGCGGTCGTCCAAAGTGAATCGGGGAATCCAATATTATGCCAGCCCGCGCGCGGCGACGCCCGACCGGGCGGTCGGGCTGTCGGGCGAGCGCCGGGTGAGAAGCGGCGGCGTGACGCCGGTTTGGACGGCGCGTGGTCCGGCGTCAGCGCCGCGCGCCGCGCAGTTCCGTCACCGTCTCCTGCAAGCGCTCAAGCGTAGCGTCCGCCGCCGCGATCGGCTCGCCCACCGCGAGCGTCAAACGGCTCGTCAGACCGCGTCGCAGCGGCCGCTCCTGGCCGGACCCCGCGAAGCGCGAAAACGCACTGCCCCACAGCCCGCGCAGCGCCATCGGCACGACCGGCACGGGCGAGCGCCGCAAGATTTCGCTCACGCCGTGGCGAAACGGGTTCATCTCCCCGGTGCGGGTGAGCTTGCCCTCGGGAAAAATGCAGACGAGGTCGCCCTCGGCCAGCGCGGCCGCGCACGCGTCGTAGGCAGCGGCGAGCGCATTCGGGTCCTCGTGCGCGGGCGCAATCGGAATGGCCTTGGCGTGGCGGAACACCCAGCCTAAGAACGGCGAGCGGAAGATCTGCTGATCCATCACGAAGCGGATCGGCCGCGGGCTCTCGGCCATGATGACGATCGCATCGACATAGCTCACGTGATTGCAGACGAGCACGGCTGCGCCCTCGGCCGGTATGCGTTCGGTATGCACGAGCCGCACGCGGTAGACCGTATGTACGAGCACCCACGCCACGAAGCGCAGCAGGAACTCGGGCACGAGCGTGTAGATATAGGCCGCCACGACGATATTGAGCAGCGCCGTGGTCAGAAAGATGCCGGGAATGCCGACGCCCGCGGATGTGAGCGCCATCGCCATGAGCGCCGAGACGATCATGAAGAGCGAATTGAGGATGTTGTTCGCGGCGATGATGCGCGCGCGGTGGCTGGGCGCGCTGCGGCTCTGGATCAGCGCGTAGAGCGGCACGCTGTAGAAGCCGCCGAACATGGCGAGCAGGAACAGGTCGGCGAGCACGCGCCAATGCGCGGCGATGCGCAGGAATTCGCCCACCGAAAGCAGATGGGACGCGGGAGGCAACGCGTGGCTCGCAAAGAAGAGATCGATGCCGAACACGCTCATGCCGATCGAGCCGAGCGGCACGAGGCCCACCTCGATGCGCCGCCGCGAGAGCCGATCGCAGAGCAGCGACCCCGAGCCGATGCCGAGCGAAAACATGGCGAGCAGCACGGTCACGACGTCGGGGTCGGCCGACATCACGTCCTTCGCGAAATTGAAGAACGAGGCGAGAAACGTTGCGCCCACGAACCAGAGCCACGAGATGCCGAGCAGGCTCAGGAACACGGTGCGGTTGCCGTGCGCGAGGCGCAGGTTGCGCCAGGTTTCGGAAACCGGATTCCAGTTGATGCGCAGGTCCGGCTGCGACGGCTCGCACGGCGGCACGAAGGCCGACGCCACGCGCCCCACGAGCGCGATGACAATGCACATGCTGCCGAGCCACCATGCGCCAAGGGGCGGCCCGAGGTCCGCATGAGCAGACGCGGGATCCATCGCGCCGATACCCGCCGCCACGCCCCCGACGATCGTGCCGAGCAAAATCGCGACGAACGTGCCCATCTCGACGAGCCCGTTGCCGCCAACCAGTTCATCGGGCGCAAGGCGCTGCGGGAGGTACGCGTACTTGACCGGCCCGAACACGGTCGAATGCACGCCCATCAGGAAAGTGCACGCGTACAGCAGCGGCGCGCTGTGCATCCAGAAGCCGGCCGCGCCGACCAGCATGACCGCGATCTCGAAGGTCTTGACCCAGCGCGTGAGCATTGCCTTGTCGTACTTGTCGGCGACCTGGCCCGAGGTCGCGGAAAACAGCACGAACGGCAGGATGAAAATGGCCGAGATGAGGAACGCGACCGTCTTCGGATCGACGCCGGAAAAGCGCGCGGCCTGATAGGTGACGAGCGAGGTGAAGCCGATCTTGAAGACGTTGTCGTTCATCGCCCCGAGGAACTGCGTCCAGAAAAACGGGGCGAAACGACGCTGGCGCAGCAGCGCGAACTGCGAAACGTGGTCACCCTCATGGTGCGCTTTACGCTTGTCGCGCTGCGCCGCGGGCATCGGTCTATCGTTCATCGAACAGGAATCGCACTGACAGAATTCATGGGGCCCAGACGCGAAAAAGCGCGCCTGACGCGCGCTTTTCCATACTGATCAATCGGGCGAAGTCGGGCTGCGCTCAGCGCGCCGGCTGACGCTCCTCTTCGGGCCAGTCGCGAATATACGCCTTGAGCAGCTTGTTTTCGAAGCCCTGCGCTTCGACCACGGCCTTCGCCACGTCGTAGAACGAGATCACGCCCATGAGCGAGCGGCTTTCCATGACCGGCAGGTAGCGTACGTGGTGCTCGAGCATCATGCGGCGCACTTCGTCGACCTCGGTTTCCGGCGTGCAGGTGATGGGATGATCGTCCATGACCTTGCGGATCGTCGTGGTGCCGACGCTGCCGCCGTTTGCGCGCAGCGTGAGGATGATCTCGCGGAACGTGAGCATGCCGACCAGATCGCCGTACTCCATGACGACGAGCGAGCCGATATCGTGCTCGGCCATGGTGTTGACTGCCTCGTTCAGCGCAGTGTCGGGCGTGACGGTGTAGAGCGTATTGCCCTTCACCTTGAGGATGTCGCTGACACGCATGATGTGTCTCCAGGAATGCCGCTAGTAATGGGGGAAATGCTGAAAAGATGCCTACCTGATTCGATCCTAGCGGAAAGATTGTTAAAAGGAAAGCCGCGCGGCGGGCGCTCCGCGGCGTACCGAAACGTCTGTCGAAAGCCGTGGCGAGGGGTTTTCCGGCGCGAAAACGGCCACGCGGGGTGCGCCCCATCAGGCCCGAAAAACGCCCGGCCGGGCGTCCCCGCGCCCCGCCGCCGGTGTTACGATGCCCTTCACCCTCGACACCAGGCCGGTTCGCGCCGGCGCGCCGCCACGATGTCATCGAATCCCGCATCCAATCCCGATAGCCGCTTCGACACGCTCGCGCTGCATGCGGGCGCGGCGCCCGACCCCGTCACCGGCGCCCGCGCGACGCCGATCTACCTCACCACCTCGTTCTCGTTTCGCGACACCGACCACGCCGCCGCGCTCTTCAACATGGAGCGCGCGGGCCACGTGTACTCGCGCATCTCGAACCCGACCGTCGCCGTGTTCGAAGAGCGCGTGGCGGCGCTCGAAGGCGGCGCGGGCGCGATCGGCACCGCGAGCGGCCAGGCGGCGCTGCATCTCGCGATCGCGACGTTGATGGGCGCGGGCTCGCACATCGTCGCCTCGGCGGCGCTTTACGGCGGCTCGCACAACCTGCTGCACTACACGCTCAAGCGCTTCGGCATCGAAACGACCTTTGTGAAGCCCGGCGACCTCGACGCCTGGCGCGCGGCGCTGCGGCCCAATACGCGCCTGCTGTTCGGCGAAACGCTCGGCAACCCGGGCCTCGACGTGCTCGACATCGAAGCCGTCGCGCAGATCGCGCACGCCCATGGCGTGCCGCTCCTCGTCGATTCGACGTTCACCACGCCTTACCTGCTGCGCCCCTTCGAGCACGGCGCCGATCTCGTCTATCACTCGGCTACCAAGTTCCTCGGCGGCCATGGCACGACGATCGGCGGCGTGCTGGTCGATGGCGGCACGTTCGACTTCGAAGCGTCGGGCCGCTTTCCCGAACTCACCGAACCCTATGCGGGCTTTCACGACATGGTGTTCAGCGAGGAAAGCACGGTCGCGCCCTTCTTGCTGCGCGCGCGGCGCGAGGGCCTGCGCGACTTCGGCGCGTGCCTGCATCCGCAGGCCGCGTGGCAATTGCTGCAAGGCATCGAAACGCTGCCGCTGCGCATGGAGCGGCATGTGGCGAACGCGCGGCGCATCGTCGAATATCTCGCCGCGCACGAGGCGGTCGAATCGGTCGCGTGGCCGGAACTGCCGAGCCATCCCGATTACGCGCTGGCGAAGCGCCTGCTGCCGCGTGGCGCGGGCGCGGTGTTCAGCTTCAATCTGCGCGGCGGCCGCGCGGCGGGCAAGCGCTTCATCGAAGCGCTCACGCTGTTCTCGCATCTGGCCAACGTCGGCGACGCGCGCTCACTCGTGATCCACCCCGCCTCGACCACGCATTTCCGCATGGACGCCGCGGCACTGGCCGCCGCCGGCATCGCGGAGGGCACGATCCGGCTCTCGATCGGGCTCGAAGACCCTGCCGACCTGGTCGATGACCTCAAGCGCGCACTGAAGGCGTCGCAAAAAGTGGACGCATCGAAAGGCAAGTCCGCCGGCAAGGAGGCGTCATGATCGTCGATGTCGCCGGCAAACCGGTCTACATCTACACGGCCTCGCACGCGATCGACCACGCGCTGCCGTTCACGGTGTTCGTCCACGGCGCGCAGCACGACCACAGCGTCTGGGCGCTGCAATCGCGCTATTTCGCCAACCACGGTTTCAATGCGCTGGCCGTCGATCTGCCCGGCCATCTGCGCAGCGCGGGTCCGGCGCTCACGAGCATCGGCGCGCTCGCCGACTGGCTCGCCGCACTGCTCGACGCGCTGAACGCCCCGCAGGCCTTCGTCGCCGGCCATAGCATGGGCTCGCTCGTCGCGCTCGAATTCGCGGCACGCCATCCCGAACGCGCGCAGCGCATCGCCCTGCTCGCCACCGCGTTCCCGATGACGGTCGCGCCTGCCCTGCTCGAAGCCGCGCGCGAGCGCGAGCCGGAGGCAATCGCGCTCGTCAACGCGTGGTCGCACTCGACGCTCGCCGCCAAGCCCTCAAGCCCCGGGCCGGGTTTCTGGCTGCGCGGCATGAACCAGCGGCTCATGGAGCGCGTCTCCGCGCGCGGCGAGCCGCAGCTTTTTCATACCGATTTCGCGGCGTGCAATGCCTATGCGGACGGCCTCGCCAGCGCCGCGAAAGTCCGCTGCCCGGTGCGCCTGATCGTCGGCAAACGCGACGCGATGACGCCCCCGCGCGCCGCGCGCGCCCTCGCCGACGCGTTCGCGCAAGCGGGCACGCCCGTGGACACGGTCACGCTGGACGCCGGCCACGCGCTGATGACGGAGCAGCCCGATGCGACGCTCGACGCGCTCTACGCTTTTGCAACGCAGCAAACACCGCGCGTGGGCAACGGCTGACAGCTGTGGCTGGCCGGGTTGCACGGTCGTTCGGAACGCCGCAGAATGGCTCAATCAACCATCCCCTGCGTACCCGCGCAGAAAGGAGGAGACGATGCAACCCACCACGCATACCGAGCACTTTTCGAGCTTCGCGCAGTTCTATCCGTTTTACCTGAGCGAGCACAGCAATCTCATGTCGCGGCGGCTGCATTTCATCGGGTCGCTTGGCGTGATCGGCTTCGTCTGCATGGCGATCGCCACCGGCAACTGGCTCTGGCTGCCGCTTGCCGTCGTGTGCGGCTACGGCTTCGCGTGGGTCGGTCATTTCAAGTTCGAGAAGAACCGCCCGGCCACCTTCCGTCACCCCATCTACAGCTTGATGGGCGACTGGGTCATGTTCGCGGATATCTGCCGCGGCAAGATTTCCGTTTGATTCGAATTTGATGCGACGGCGCGCCTGTCATGGGCGCGCCGCCTCGTCATGCCGCCGGATGCGGGAGCACTGGCGGATGCTCCTCCGTGAGCGCCGGAAAACGCCGCGTCGCGAGCAGCGACGCGAGTGAAATCGCGAGCTTGTCGTTGTCGAGCGCACCCAGCAGCAGGTGCGCGTCGATACTGCTCGACTTGAGCTGATAGGCCAGTTCCTCGCGATCGATCGCAAAGCGGTCGAAGATGCGCGTCACCGAAATGCGCGCGGGATTGCCGATCAGCAGGAACAGCGTTTTCGCGCGTTCCTCCTGCTCGAGACGCCCCACGAGTTCGTCCTCTTCGAGGCCGTCGATCAGTCGCCTGACCGTGGCCAGGTCGCGCCGCAGCAGCTGCGCGAGCTGCTCGGTCGTGCGGCCCGGCTCGCCCGCTTCCCGCGCATCGGCGAGACCCGCGAGCAGTTCGAGCGCGTCGAGCAGATCGCTGCCCGGAAAGCGCGGCCGGTCGAAGCGCCCGGTGCGGATTTCGGGCAAAGCGGAGGTGATCATCGCGCCCACGAGCGTGATGAACCAGCTCAGGTACATCCATAGCAGGAACATCGGCGCGGCCGCGAAGGCGCCATAAACAGCCGTATAAGTCGGAATACGCCGCACGTAGTAACCAAAGCCACGCTTGGCCGCCTCGAATGCGATCGCCGCTGCGATGCCGCCAACCAATGCGTCGCGCCACTGCACGCGGCAGTTCGGCAGATACACATAGAGCATCGTGAACGCGAGCGACGTCAGCGGCAGCGAGGCACCGATCAGCATCCAGTCGAGGATGCCCGAAACGTGCTGCTCGGTCGCGATCACGGCCGAACGCGTGAACACGTACGAGGAGATCGACAGGCTCACGCCGATCAGGATCGGCCCGAGCGTGAGAATGGCCCAGTAGACGAGCACGCGCTGCGCGAACGGGCGCGCCTTGCGCACACGCCAGATCAGATTGAAGGCCGACTCCACGGTCATCATCGTCATGACCGAGGTGACGAAGAGCACGATCATGCCCATCGTCGTGAGGCCCTTGGCCTTCGAGGCGAACTGGTTCAGGTACTTGAAGATCTGGCTGTTGATCTGCGCCGGCATGAGGTGGTCGGCGAGAAAGGCCTGCAGCGAGTTCTGGAACGAAGCGAAGATCGGGAACGCGGTGAAAAGCGCAAACGCGACCGTGGCGAGCGGCACGAGCGAAAGCAGCGTGGTGAAGGTGAGGCTGCCCGCGACCTGCGCAATGCGATCTTCGCGACTGCGCCGCGCCGCGAAACGCGCGAGGCGCTTCACGATGTCCAGATCGATCCTCACCCTCGACAGCACATCCATTGGCCTGCTTTCCTCGCCACCGTGAACACGTTGATTGCCGCGCTTTCTTGACGCCGTTTTTTTGCCGCTGATCCGGCGCGCACGCAGTGTACCTATTTGCCGATGATTTGCGCGTAAGATGCGCGTCGCTCGCCGGTGCGCCGCTGCGGCGGCAGACCCAACCCCTATAATATCCCGTCCACCGACGAGGCCCGATGAAACCGATTCTTGTGCTCTATTACAGCCGGCATGGCGCAACGCGCGAACTCGCGCGCGCCATCGCCCAGGGTATCGACAGTGTTCCCGGCGCCGAAGCGCGCGTGCGCACGGTGCCGCCCGTCTCGACGGTCTGCGAGGCCACCGCGCCCGACATCCCCGCCGACGGGCCGCCCTACGTCGAACTGCGCGACCTCGAAGAATGCGCGGGCCTCGCGCTCGGCTCGCCCACGCGCTTCGGCAACATGGCCGCGCCGCTCAAATACTTTCTCGACGGCACCACGCCACAGTGGCTTTCGGGTGCGCTCGCGGGCAAGCCCGCTTGCGTGTTCACATCGACGGGCAGCCTGCACGGCGGCCAGGAGAGCACGCTGCTCTCGATGATGCTGCCGCTGCTCCATCACGGCATGCTGCTTGTGGGCATCCCCTACACGGAAAGCGCGCTCACGACCACGCAGGGCGGCGGCTCGCCCTACGGCGCCTCGCATCACGCGCGCCAGGACGCGCGCGGCCACGGTTTGAGCGCCGATGAAAAGACGCTCGCGAGCGCGCTGGGTGTGCGGCTTGCGCGCGCGGCGCTCGCACTCGCCGTCACCGAGCAAGGCCAGCGGCTGTGAATACCCGCGTGGACGGCATCGCCGAGCCCATCGTCCAGCGTCGCGGCGCCGCGCTCGGCGCTTTTGCGATGCTCGCCGCGCTCACGCTGCTGTGCATTGCGTGGGAGTGGCGGCTCGCGCCGTTGCGCCCCGGCGGCAGCGCGCTCGTGCTCAAGGCCGTGCCGCTCGCCATCGCGCTGCCTGGCGTGCTGCGACGCAGGCTCTACACGCTGCAATGGGCGGCGATGCTCGTGCTGCTCTACTTCGCGGAAGGCATCGTGCGCGGCATGACCGATCCCGCGCCCGGCAACCGGCTCGGCTGGGTGGAAGTCGCGCTGGCTCTTGGTTTTTTCGCGTGTGCGCTTGCCTATGTCGCGCCGTACAAGCGCGCGGCAAAGCGTGCCGCGAAGTCCGCCGCAAAGTCCGCTAAAAGCGAGTCGGCCTAAGCGACGGCCTTCCACGCCGCGACCGCCTCGTCCACGAGCGCTGCGTGAAGGTTACCGCCGTGTCAAACTAACTGTTTGAGCCTCGCGACTTCATGACAATCGCGCCGCGAGCCAGCCCAGGCGCGAATATCCGAGACACCATGACCGACTCCACCCCGACCGCCTGCCAAGCCTTTCTCGACGCCTGCGCCGCAGCCATCGGCGCGCAATACGTGCTGACCGACGCGCACGACACCGCGCCCTACCTCGCCGACTGGCGCCGCCGCTACCAGGGCGCGGCCGTCGCCGTGCTCTGCCCGGCCAATACGCGGGAAGTCGCCGCGGTCGTGAAGCTCGCGCGCGAGCATCGCGTGGCGCTCGTGCCGCAAGGCGGCAACACGGGCCTTGCGGGCGGTGCCACGCCGGACGTCAGCGGCACCCAGGCCGTGCTGAGCCTGCGCCGCCTGAACCGCGTGCGCGAAATCGATCCGCACAACAACACCATCACCGTCGAAGCCGGCGTGATCCTCGCCGAAGTCCAGGCGCGCGCAAAAGATGCGGGCCGCCTCTTCCCGCTCTCGCTCGCGGCCGAAGGCAGTTGCACGATCGGCGGCAATCTCTCGACCAACGCGGGCGGCACCGGCGTGCTGCGCTATGGCAATACGCGCGAGCTGTGTCTCGGCCTCGAAGTCGTCACGCCGCAAGGCGAGATCTGGGACGGTCTGCGCGGGCTGCGCAAGGACAACACCGGCTACGATTTGCGCGATCTCTTCATTGGCGCGGAAGGCACGCTCGGCATCATCACCGCCGCGGTCATGAAGCTGCATCCGCTGCCGGCCGCGCGCGTCACCGCGCTCGCCGCGCTCGGCTCGGCACATGCGGCGCTCGACTTCCTCGCGCTCGCGCAGCGCTACGCCGGGCCGCTGCTCACGGGCTTCGAGCTGATGTCGGACTTCTGCATGGCGCTCGTCAGCCGTCATTTCCCGCAACTGCGTTATCCGTTCGCGGAGCATCACGCGCAGGTCGTGCTGCTCGAACTGTCGGACAACGAAAGCGAAGAGCACGCGCGCGCCCTCTTCGAGCGGCTCATGGAAGAAGCGCTCGAACAAGGTCTCGTGGAAGACGCCGTGGTCGCGGAAAGCCTCGCGCAGTCGCAGGCGTTCTGGAATATCCGCGAGCACATTCCGCTCGCGCAGGCGCAGGAAGGGTTGAACATCAAGCACGATATCGGGGTGCCGATCTCGCGCATCGGCCACTTCATCGAGGAAACCGACGCCGAAATCGCCCGCGCGGTGCCCGGCGCGCGCATGGTCACCTTCGGGCATCTCGGCGACGGCAATCTGCACTACAACGTGCAGGCGCCCGAAGGCGGCGACCCGAAGCGTTTCCTCGCCGAAAACGAGAAGACGCTGAACCGCATCGTCTACGACAGCGTGGATCGCCATCGCGGCACGATCAGTGCGGAACACGGCCTCGGGCAGCTGAAGATCGACGAGAACATGCACTACAAGAGCGAGGTCGAACTCGCGCTGATGCGCGCGATCAAGACCGCGCTCGATCCGCTGAATCTGATGAATCCGGGGAAAGTGCTGCGCTGAACGCGCGGGACGCAAGGAGCCGACATCGTGTTGAAGATCCGCGTGCTGTCCGACCTGCATCTGGAAAACGACGAGCCCGACACGATCCCGCATGCGCAGGCCGATCTCGTCGTGCTCGCGGGTGACATCCACAATCACGGGCTGGGCTTGCGCTGGGCGGCGGAAACGTTCGATCCGCAGGTGCCGGTGGTGTACGTGCCCGGCAATCACGAGTACTACGACGGCGATCTCGGCGCGCTGGAAACGGCGATGCGCGACGCCGCCTCCACGCTCGACAACGTGCATTTCCTCAACGATGGCGTCTACGTCGATCCGGCGGGCCGCTTTCGGGTGTTAGGCACGACGCTGTGGGCCGACTTCGCACTCTTCGGCGCCGACGACGCCGCGCGTGAAGCCGCCATAGCGGCAGCGATGCGCGTGATGCTGGATTTTCGCGGATTAATCCAGGTGTCCTGGCCGGACAGCCCGCAAGCAGGTGCCCGCGACTTCACGCCGGCCGACTCGCTCGCGCTCCACGCGCGTTCGCGCGCATGGCTCGAAGCGGAACTGGCGAAGCCCTTCGCGGGCGAGACGATCGTCGTCACGCATCACGCGCCGCATAAAGGGAGTCTGGCGCCGCGCTACGCGGAGGATCTGGTGTCGGCGGGATTCGTGAGCGATCTCGGCGCGCTCGTGCGCGCGCCGGTCGCGCTATGGATACATGGCCACACGCATACGTGCTTCGACTACACGGTCAACGGCACCCGCGTGGTGTGCAATCCGCGCGGCTATCGCGACCGCCGCACGGGGCGGCCGGAGAATCCGGCCTTTGCTTGGGACAAGGTGGTGGAGATCTAGCGAGGCAAACCCGCGGCTTTAGTGCATGCGTGCGTCGTCGCGGCGCACGCGCAGCGTCGCGGGCTGGAGCTGCGCGCGGCGCATGCGCAGCAGATCGCGCGATGCCGCGATGCCGATCAGGCCCATCATCACGGCGATGCCGATCATCAGATGCGTATCCATTCGAGTTTCCGGTGTTGGCAGAAAGAGGTTGCGTGAAACAGTCCCGCTACCTTACCAAGCCACCGCGCCGCCGGGCGTAAGGAAGTGTTGCCATCTGCGCAAGCTGTAACAGGCTGTCACGGCCCGCGCGCCATTTGATTGCGCTCAGGTGCGCGCGAACTGGCGCAGCTCGTTGTGATCCCGAGCGAGTGTCGAAGGCATGCTCTCGCGCAGCAGCTCGACCCACGTGCGGATCTTCGCGTCGAGATACTGGCGCGACGGGTACACCGCAAAGACGTTCATCTCCTGCGACTTGTATTCCGGCAGGATCCATTGCAGCTCGCCGCTGCGCAAACCGCTGATCGCCGAATAGATCGGCAGCAGGCCCACGCCCATGCCCTCGCGCACGGCCACCGCCATCGCCTCCGCCACGTTCACCTGGAAGGTCGCCGGGCCGAGGTCGATCGTGGCCTCGCCTTCGGGGCCCGTGAACTGCCACTGCGAGGTCGGGAACACGGGCGTCACCATCTGCAGGCAGGTGTGGTTCGCGAGATCCGCGGGCTTTTGCGGCACGCCGCGCTTTTCCAGATACGCCGGCGAGGCAACCACGATGCTGAACGCGCTCGTCAGCCGCTGCGACACGAAACCGGAATCCGGCAGATCGGTCGCGACGACGAGGGCCACGTCGTAGCCCTCGTCGAGCAGGTCCGGCATGCGCTGGGCGAGCGTGAGTTCCACGTGCACGTCCGGATAGCGCTGCTGATACTGCCCCACCGCCGGCACCACATAGTGCTGGCCGAAGCTCGTCATCGCGTGGACCTTGAGCTTTCCGGAGGGGCGCGCATGCGCGTCGCCGGCTTCCGCTTCGGCCTGATCCACGTAGGCGAGGATCTGCTCGCAGCGCTGCAGGTAGCGCTCACCCGCCTCGGTGAGCGCAATGCGGCGCGTCGTGCGGTTCAGCAGGCGCGTGCGCAGGTGCGCCTCCAGATCGGAAACCGCGCGCGAAGCGTAAGCCGTGGTCGTGTTCAGGTATTGCGCCGCGCCCGTGAAGCTGCCCGCCTCCACCACCCGGACGAATACACGCATGTTTTGAAGCGTATCCATACCAATCCTCTTTCTGACACACGAATTGTTTCATAATTCGTAAGATCGATTGTCTCACGTTTCGTAAAAATGCCTTGCATCCTTACCGGTTATTCATCAATCGCTCAAAAAATATAATGACACGCAGTGATTCATAGCCAAGATAAGGAGTAAATCGTGCAGTCTCCGGTACCGAAAGGACTAGCCGCACTCACGGTTCTTACGTTCTCGTTGATAATCGCGGGCTGCGCCAGTACCGGGGGCATCGCACCGCAAGCGCAACAGGCGCAAGCCGCGCAACTCGACGCCGGATCGGCGATCCGCGCGGCCAACACCGACGCCGGCTGGCCCGCCAGCGACTGGTGGCGCGGCTATAACGACCCTCAGCTGAATGCCTGGATCGAAGCCTCCGTGGCCGGCAACCCCTCGCTTGCCGCCGCCCAGGCGCGTGTGCGCGAAGCGCGCTCGATGGTCGGCGTGGCCCAGGCCGGGCTCCTGCCGCAAATCAACGGCAGCATGTCCATCCAGCGCCAGCAATGGTCCGACAACGTCTACTACGGGCCGGGCCCGCTCGCGGGTGCGAACACGTGGAACAACACAGCCACGCTCGGCCTGTCATATCACCTCGACCTCTGGGGCCAGGACAAGAACAATGCCGAGCGCGCGCTCGACGTAGCCCACGCCACCGCCGCCGACGCGCGCGCGGCGCAGCTCGAACTCGAAGTCAATGTCACGCGCACCTACATCGAGATGTCGATGAACTACGCGCTGCTCGACATCGCGAAGCAAACGCTCGGCCAGCAGCAACGCATTCTTGCGCTCGCGCAAAAGCGCCTGGCCGGCGGCATCGGCACGCAGCTCGAAGTGAGCCAGGCGCAAACGCCGCTGCCCGAATACGAACGCCAGATCGACGCGCTCGAAGAATCCATTGCGCTCGGCAAGAACCAACTCGCGGCGCTCGCGGGCAAGGGCCCGGGCGCCGGTGAAGCGATCGAGCGGCCTGCGCTCTCGCTCGCGGCGCCTGCAGGTCTGCCCTCGGCGTTGCCCGCCCAGTTGATCGGCTATCGCCCCGACGTGGTCGCGGCGCGCTGGCTCGTCGCCGCGCAGGCGCGCGGCATCGACGTCGCGAAGGCCGACTTCTATCCGAACGTGAACCTGCTCGTTTCGATGGGCGGCTACGCGGCGGCCGGCCCGCTGTTCCAGTTCCTCAAGTCGATGAGCGGCAGCTATGCGGGCGGCCCCGCGTTCTCGCTGCCGATCTTCGACGGCGGACGCCTGCGCGCGCAGCTCGGCGCGCAGTCCGCCGCGTACGACATCGCCGTCGATCAGTACAACCAGACGATCGTCACCGCGCTCAAGGAAATCGCCGATCAGGTGGTGCGCATGCGCTCGCTCGCGACGCAGGAAAACGACGCACACCGCTCGGTCGCGGCCGCGCAGCGCAATTACGATCTCGCACAGGAAGGCTTCCGCCGCGGCCTGACCGACTATGTGAACGTGCTGATTGCGCAAACGCAGTTGCTGCGCGCGCAGGAAGGCGTCGCGCACATCCGGGCCGAGCGGCTGGCCGCCCATGCCACGCTCGTGGCGGCGCTGGGCGGCGGCATGATCGACGCATCGAGCGATGCCGCAGCAAAGGGCCCAACCGAAGCCGAGCAACTGCCCGCGCACGGCAAGAAGACGCGCGACGTGCCGCTCATGCCTGCGGCGCTGCTCGCGCCGCATGGCTCGCATGCTTCGTCCGGCCCCGACGACGCCGATGCGAGCGCATCGGGCAATGCCGGCGCAGCCGGCACGGCGCACTGAGGCAGACGACGATGCAAGCGTCCACTTCCTCACCCTCGCAGCCGGGCGGCCAAAGCCTCTACGCCGCGCTCGCTGACTGGGCGCGTACCGACGGCCTCGTCTGGATCTATCTCTTCAAGGCGATCGCCGCCGCGCTGCTCGCGCTCGGCATCGCCATGAAACTCGATCTGCCGCAGCCGCGCACGGCCATGACCACCGTGTTCATCGTGATGCAGCCGCAAAGCGGCCCCGTGTTCGCCAAGAGCTTTTACCGGCTTTGCGGCACGCTCGTGGGCCTCGTCGTGATGCTCGCGCTGATCGGCCTCTTCGCGCAGCAGCCGGAACTCTTCATCGTCTCGACGGCGCTGTGGGTCGGCCTGTGCACCGCGGGCGCCGCGCGCAACCGCAACTTCCGCTCGTACGGCTTCGTGCTCGCGGGCTACACGGCGGCGCTGATCGGCATTCCGGCCTCGCAGCATCCCGACGGCGCGTTCATGTCGGCGATGACGCGCGTGGGCGAAATCTCGATCGGCATCCTTTGCTCGGGCTTCGTCAGCGCCGTGGTGTTTCCGCAGTTTACGGGCGAGCTGCTGCGCTCGAACGTGCGGCGCCGTTTCTCGTCGTTCGTCGATTACGTTTCGGCGGCGCTTGCCGGGCGTGTCGATCGTTCGCATATCGAAGCGAGCAATGCGCGGTTCGTCGCCGACGTCGTGGGCCTCGAAGCGAACCGCAGCATGGCCGTGTTCGAGTCGCCCGACGCGCGCATGCGCTCGGGGCGCCTCGCGCGCCTGAACACCGAGTTCATGACGGTCTCCACGCGCTTTCACGCGCTGCATCAGTTGATGAACCGTCTGCGCGCGGACGGCTCCTCTGCAACCGTCGATGCGCTCGAACCGTACTTCCGCGAGATCGCGCCGCTGTTCGCCAAAGCAGGCGAGCCTGTGCTCACGGCCGCCGACGCAACGCACGTCTCGCAGCAACTAGACGACTACCGCTCGGCGCTGCCGCGGCGCGTGCGCGCCACGCGCACCGAACTCGAAGCACAAGGCGATGCGCGCCTGCTCGACTTCGACACCGCCACGGAGCTGCTCTACCGCTTCGTGCACGAGATGACCGAGTACACGGCCACCTACGCCTCGCTCGCCGTGGATACGCACTCGCGCGAGAAATGGATTTCGCGCTACGTGCCGAAGACCAACCTGATCGCAGCGGGCGTGGCAGGCCTGCGCGCCGCCGTCGTGATGACGCTGCTCGGCGCGTTCTGGATCGCCACCGCGTGGCCGAGCGGCACCAACCTCGTGCTCAATGCCGCCGCGACCTGCGCGCTCGCCTCGTCCGCGCCGCAGCCCTCGCGCATGGCGACGCAGATGGCGCTCGGCACCGTGCTCGCATCGGTCGTCGGCATGATTCTCACGTTCGGCGTGTTTCCGCACATCGACGGCTTCGTCATGCTGTGCGTCGCGCTCGCCCCCGCGCTCGCGTTCGGCGTGTTCCTCACGACGCGCCCGAAATACGCGGGCTACGGCGTGGGCTATTGCATCTTCCTGTGCTTTCTCGCGGGGCCGGACAACGTCGTGCAGTACAACCCGAGCAGCTACATGAACGACGCGCTCGCGCTCATTGCGTCGATGGCAGTCTCGGCGCTGGCGTTCGCCGTGCTCCTGCCGCCTTCCACGCCGTGGCTGCGCCGGCGACTGCTGGCCGACTTGCGCGGCGGCGCCGTGCACGCTTGCCGCGCGCGCCTGAAGGGACTGCGCAACCGCTTCGAGAGCGGCGCGCGCGACCTGATGTTCCAGCTCTCGGCGATCGCCGGCAACGACGACGCGCAACGCCGCGACACGATGCGCTGGCTCTTCTCGACGCTCGAAGTGGGCAACGCCGCGCTCGATTTGCGCCACGAACTGGCCACGCTGCCCGCGCATCCGCAGTACGCACGGGGAACGGCGTGGCGCGTGGCGATCGACGCGACGCTCAAAGCCGTGAGCGCGCTCTTCGATCGCCCGGGCGAAGCGCGTTACCGCGACGCGCTCGCCGCGACGGCTCGCGCGATCGACGCAAGCCAGGCCGTGCTGCAAGGCATGTGGCAACCCGAAGCGACGAGCGCCGCCGAGCGTGGCGACGCGCCGCGCGAAGAGCGCCACCAGCTGCAGCGCATCCAGAGTCATCTGCATTTCATCCGCACCGCGCTCATCGACCCGCAATCGCCGCTCGCGGCGTATGCGGGCAACGAAAGCGCGAACCCCGGCGCGAGCCAAGGAGCCAACCATGCCTCGTGACGTCGCGTTTCTCGACGCCTATATCCCGGCGATCGTGCTGCTCTTCATTCTGGGCGCGGCGATCACCTGGGTGCTCGATTCCGTACTGGCCCGAACCGGCCTCTACCGCGTCGTGTGGCACCCGTCCCTCTTTCGCGTGAGCCTGCTCGTGGTCGTGTGCTGCCTGCTCGGTCTCGCGGTCTATCACTGAATGCGTCACTGCATGCATCGCTGAACGAATCAACCGAATCATGACAATCCGCAACCTCATTGGCTTTATCGCGACGGCCATCATCTTCGTCGTCGCCATTCTGGTCGGGCGCGTCCTGTGGGTTCACTACATGGACGAGCCGTGGACCCGCGACGGCCGCGTGCGCGCCGAAGTGGTGAACATCGCCCCCGACGTCTCGGGCGCCGTGGTCGAGCTGCCCGTGAAGGACAACCAGTTCGTGCACAAGGGCGACCTGCTCATGCAGATCGACCCGTCGCACTATCAGATCGCCGTGGAGCAGGCCGAGGCCGCCGTGGCCGCGCGCAAGGCCGAGCTGACGATGCGCCAGGACGACGCGCGCCGCCGCGCCGACATGGACAGCGAAGTGGTCTCGGCCGAAAACCGCGAGAACGCCTCGCATACGGCAAATTCGGCACAGGCGCAGTACCAGCAGGCAATCGCTGCGCTCGACGCAGCCAAGCTCAACCTCGAACGCACGCGCGTGGTCTCGCCGGTGGACGGCTACATCACGAACCTGCAGGTGTTCCAGGGCGACTATGCGATCTCGGGCCAGGCCAAGCTTGCCGTGGTGGACAGCCATTCGTTCTGGGTCTACGGCTACTTCGAGGAAACCAAGCTGCCGCACGTGAAGGTGGGCAACAAGGCCGACATCAAGCTGATGAGCGGCGGCACACTCCAGGGCCACGTCGAGAGCATCTCGCGCGGCATTTACGACCGCGACAATCCGCAAAGCCGCGAACTGCTCGCCGACGTGAACCCGACCTTCAACTGGGTGCGCCTCGCGCAGCGCGTGCCGGTGCGCATCCACATCGACAAGGTGCCGGACGACATGGTCCTCGCCGCGGGCACGACCTGCACGGTGGTCGTCAAACCAGGCACGTGATGGCGCCGTGACGGCGCGTACTGCCAGCCGGGCTACGCAACAGCGCAAGCAAAAAGGGAACGCCAGTTTGGCGTTCCCTTTTTTGTTGCTGTGCGCACACGGAGTGTTAGCGCTTCCCGCACAGTGCGCCGACAGCGAATCGATGAGTATTGCAAAACAATGTCTTTATCACGTTAAAGCCTCTCTCGCTTGATCCATGTCAACGGAAGTTGGTCGGAATACTCGGATTATTCCTATTCCCCAGCCTTCCAATCAGCCCTCAACGTGATCCTTCGCCTACATCGACCTCGCGAAATCGGCGCCATGCCGCGGACGGCGCGCGACGACGGCGCGGTGCGCGCGTTCGCGCGCCGCGCACTGGCCGGGCTCGCGAAGCGTCAGGCCCTCGCGCCGCAACGGGTGGTCGTGCTCGCCCTCGGCAACGTTCAGTGGGGCGACGCCGGTTTGGGCGTGCTCGCGCTCGAGCGGCTGAAGGCGGCCTGGCAATGCCCCGCGCAGGTCGAACTCGTGGAAGGCGGTACGCGCGGCCGCGCGCTGCTGCCCGTCGTCGAATCCACGCAGCGTTTGATCGTGCTCACAGCAATCGATTTCGGGCTCGAACCGGGCACGCTGCGCATCCTCACCGGCGATGCGGCCGCCGAACATCTCTACATGCGCCGCCCGAGCCGGCCTGGCATGGGTTTCGCCGACGCGCTGGCCTGCGCGCAGCTGAGCGGCCGCTCGCCGCGCGAGATCGTGCTGATCGGCGTGCAGCCGCAAGGCAGCGACTGTTACGGCGCGGGCTTGTCGAGCACGGTGCGCGCGCAACTCGATGCGACTGTCGATGCCGCCCGGCTCTGGCTGCGCCGCTGGCGCGTCGCACCGTTGCCGCGTCTCGAGCATCCCGACATCCGCGGCTGAGCGCCGCACAGCGGTTGCACGCGCCCGGCGGGCGCGCCGCATGCGCCCGTACGCGGAAATCCGCGAGAGAATCCGCGGGAGAACCCGCGTTGCCCGCACGCATTGCACTGCACTATCCTGAAAAACTGCGCCAGATCGGCCAACGGCTGCACCATCAGCACGGGAGGAAGGTAGTCATGCGTTACCGCGATTTTCACCGCGAGTCGGTCGCGAACCCCGACGACTTCTGGCGCCGCGAGGCCGAGCGCATCCATTGGGAGACGCCGTTCGACCAGGTGCTAGACCGCTCGAATCCGCCGTTTGCGCGCTGGTTCTGCGGCGGCCGCACGAACCTGTGCTTCAACGCCGTGGACCGTCACCTCTCGTCGCGCGCCCACCAGAACGCGCTCGTCTACGTCTCGACCGAGACCGGCATCGAGCGGCGCTACACCTACGCCGACCTGCACGCCGAAGTGAACCGCATGGCCGCCGTGATGCGCTCGCTCGGCGTCGCGCGCGGCGAGCGCGTGCTGATCTATCTGCCGATGATTCCCGAGGCCGTCTTTGCCATGCTCGCCTGCGCGCGCCTCGGCGCGATCCACTCGGTGGTGTTCGGCGGATTCGCCGCGCCGAGCCTCGCCGCGCGCATCGACGACGCGAAGCCCGTGCTGCTCGTGAGCGCCGACGCCGGGGCGCGCGGCGGCAAGGTGATCGACTACACGCCGCTCGTGGACGAAGCCATGGCGCGCGCCGAGTACGCGCCGCCCAAGGTGCTGCTGATCGACCGCCAGCTCGCGCCCGAGCGGCTGAACGCGCCGTATCTCGTCGACTACGAGCCGCTGCGCGAGCAACACTACGATGTGCAGATTCCCTGCGAATGGCTCGAATCGAACGAGCCTTCGTACATCCTCTACACCTCGGGCACGACGGGCAAGCCCAAGGGCGTGCAGCGCGACGTGGGCGGCTACGCGGTGGCGCTCGCCGCATCGATGGAATACATCTTCGAAGGACACGCCGGCGACACCATGTTCACGGCGTCGGACATCGGCTGGGTGGTGGGCCATAGCTACATCATCTATGCGCCGCTGCTCGCGGGCATGACCACGGTGATGTACGAAGGCACGCCGGTGCGCCCCGACGGTGGCATCTGGTGGCGCCTCGTCGAGCAGCACCGCATCAACCTGATGTTCACGGCGCCGACGGCCATTCGCGTGCTCAAGAAGCAGGACCCGGCGCTGCTGCACTGCGCCGATCTGTCGAGCCTGCGCACGCTCTTTCTCGCGGGCGAACCGCTCGACGAGCCCACGGCCGAATGGATCTCGGATGCACTCGCCAAACCCGTCGTCGACAACTACTGGCAGACCGAGACCGGCTGGCCGATGCTGGCGATCCAGCGCGGCGTCGATCCGCTGCCGCAAAAGCTCGGCTCACCGGGCGTGCCCTGCTACGGCTACGACCTCGTGCTGCGCAACGAACATACGGGCGAGCCCTGCGCACAAGGCGAGAAAGGCGTGATCACGCTCGGCTACCCGTTGCCGCCAGGCTGTATGCAGACCGTGTGGGGCGACGACGCGCGCTTCGTGAACACGTACTGGGAAAGCGTGCCGGGCCAGCAGGTGTATTCGACCTTCGACTGGGGCGTGCAGGACAGCGACGGTTACGTGACGATCCTCGGCCGCACCGACGACGTGATCAATGTGGCGGGCCATCGTCTCGGCACGCGCGAGATAGAAGAGGCGATCTCGTCGCACGCGGCCGTCGCGGAAGTGGCCGTGGTGGGGGTGAACGACGCGGTGAAGGGTCAGGCGGCGCTGGCGTTCGTCGTGCTGCGCGACGCGAATGCGGCAGCGAATCCCGCCGATGCACAGAAGCTCGCGGCTTCGCTCGCCGCGACGGTGGACCGCCAGCTCGGCGCGATCGGCCGGCCCGCGCGCGTGCACTTCGTGCCGATGCTGCCCAAGACGCGCTCCGGCAAGCTATTGCGCCGCGCGATCGCGGCGCTCGCCGAAGGGCGCGACCCGGGCGATCTGCCGACCATCGAGGATGCCTCGGCGCTGCAGTCGATTCGCGAGGCGGTGAGCGCAGGCGACAACTGAGGCCTGTGCCCGCTCAGCGTGCGAGCGGGCGGTACGCGGCCAGGAAGCGCTTGAGGATGCCCGTCGAGTACGTGCCCGCGATATCGGTGAGGAAGCTCGAGAACGAGGTGCTCGCGTGCTCGTCGGCGGTATCGGAGATCGTACGCACGATCGCGCACGGCACGTCGTACTCGTGGCAGACCTGGGCGATCGCGGCGCCTTCCATCTCGACGGCGAGCGCATCGGGCAACAGCGCGCGCAGCGCGCCCACGGCCGCGGCGCTCGCCACGAACTGGTCACCGCTGATCACGAGGCCGCGATGCACCTGCGGCAACGCGGTTTCCAGGCGCGGCAGCGCGGCCTTGAAGCGCGCCGTCAACTCCGGCCCCTCCTCCGCGATGAAACGCTCGCATGCGGCGGCGAGCGCCTGAGCCAACGCGTGGTCGGCATCGAAACGCGAGCGCGCGAGCAGCGGGATTTCGTGACGCGGGAACAGCGGCTCGGCGTTCATGTCGTGCTGGAGCAGCGTTTCGCCCACCACCACGTCGCCCACGTGGACGCCCGAACCCACGCCGCCGGCCACGCCCGTAAAGACGATCGCTTCCACATCGAACGCATGGATCAGCGCGCTGGCCGTGGCGGCCGCCGCCACCTTGCCGACGCGCGCGAGCGTCACCACGCACGGCGCGCCGTGCACGGTGCCCAGGTGATAGTCACGCCGGCCGAACGTGCGCGTGACGACGCCCGATTCGGCCTGCATGGCCGCGATCAGATCGCCGAGTTCCTGGGGCAGCGCGGCGAGCACGCCGAGCGGACGGGCGGCACTGCCGCTCGCTTGGGTCGAGAGGTTCATCTTCGAATGATTTCCGTCTGAGTCGTTTGAGGCTTACGCGCGCTCACTCCACCGGCTGCAGCTTGGCCACGGCCAGCGCGAGCCACTTCTCGCCGTGACGCTTGAAGCGCACCTGCGCCTTGGCGTCGGTGCCGCTGCCTTCGAGCGCCGTGATCGTGCCTTCGCCGAACTTCGTGTGGAACACGCCCTGGCCCACACGGAAGCCCGTCTCGGCGGCGCGCTGCTCGTTGGCGAACGCGGGCGCCGGGCTCTTGTCGGCGATATAGGCGTCGCGCTCGCGACGGCCGCCTTCGCTGCTGCCGCCACTGCCGCCGCCCGGACGCGCGAACCAGTCGCGGCCCCAGCCGGCGTTGTCGGAACGCCCGCCCCAGCGCGAACCGGCCTCGACCTTGGGCGTGAGCCACTTGAGCGATTCCTGCGGCAGTTCGTCGAAAAAGCGCGAACGCACGTTGTAGCGCGTCTGGCCGTGCAGCAGGCGGCTCTGCGCGAACGAGATATAGAGCCGCTCCTTCGCACGCGTGATCGCCACGTACATCAGGCGGCGCTCTTCTTCGAGGCCGTCGGCTTCCATCGCGCTGTTCTCGTGCGGGAACAAGCCCTCTTCGAGACCGGTGATGAAGACCGCCGTGAATTCGAGGCCCTTCGCCGCGTGCACCGTCATCAACTGCACGGCGTCCTGGCCTGCCTGCGCCTGGTTGTCGCCGGCTTCGAGCGACGCGTGCGAGAGGAAGCCCGCGAGCGGCGTCATGACGTCGGGGTTCTGCGCGGGGTCGGTGATCGTGGGCGCATCGAGCACTTCGATCTCGCCGTCCTGCGAGACGATCTCGGGCACCGCGCTCGCGCCCGGGCGCAGCGGAATCGAGCGCGCGGGCGTGTCGAGGCCATAGCCCTCTTCGCTCACGAACGCCGTGGCCGCGGTCACGAGTTCCTGCAAGTTCTCGAGGCGATCCTGACCTTCACGCTCGTTCTGATAAAACTCGGCGAGACCGCTCATGCGTACCGTGTATTCGACCGTTTCCGGCAGGCTCATCTGCGCGGTCTCGGCACGCATCTTCGCGACCAGATTGGCGAACGAACCCAGGCTCGAGCCCGCCTTGCCCGTGACGTACGGAATGGCCGCGGCCATCGAGCAGTTGTAGAGGCGCGCGGCATCCGCCAGCTGCTCGATCGAGCGCGCGCCAATGCCGCGCGTGGGGAAATTCACGACACGCGCGAACGCCGTGTCGTCGTTCGGATTGTCGATCAGACGCAGATACGCGAGCGCATGCTTCACTTCCTGGCGCTCGAAGAAGCGCAAGCCGCCATACACCTTGTACGGCACGCCCGCGTTCACGAGCGTGTGCTCGATCGTGCGCGACTGCGCGTTGCTGCGATAGAGGATGGCGATCTCGTTGCGCGCGAGCCCCTGGTTGATCAGCGCGCGAATCTCCTCGACGATCCAGCCGGCTTCCTGCGAGTCGGTGGCCGCCTCGTACACGCGCACCGGCTCGCCGTGGCCCGCATCGGTGCGCAGGTTCTTGCCCAGACGCCGCGAGTTATGCGCGATCAGATAGTTGGCCGCATCGAGAATATGGCCGTGCGAACGGTAGTTCTGCTCCAGCTTGATCATGTGCTTCACGCGGAACTCGTTCTCGAAGTCGCGCATGTTGCCGACGTTCGCGCCGCGGAACGCGTAGATCGACTGGTCGTCGTCGCCCACCGCGAAGATCGCATTGCCCGGCCCCGCGAGCAGCTTGAGCCACGCGTACTGAAGCTTGTTGGTGTCCTGGAACTCGTCCACCAGAATGTCGCGAAAGCGACTCTGATAGTGCGCGCGCAGCGGCGGGTTGTACGCGAGCAGTTCGTAGCAGCGCAGCAGCAGCTCCGCGAAATCGACCACGCCTTCGCGCTGGCACTGCTGGTCGTACGCTTCGTAGAGTTCGACGAACTTGCGGTTGAAATCGTCGCTTACATCCACGTCTTTCGGACGCAGGCCCTGCTCCTTCGCGTTGTTGATGAAATACTGCAGGTTCTTGGGCGGGTACTTCTCGTCGTCGACGTTCAGGCCCTTCATCAGACGCTTGATGGCCGAAAGCTGATCTGCGGTGTCGAGGATCTGGAAGGTCTGCGGCAGACCGGCGTCGCGGAAATGCGCGCGCAGCATGCGGTTGCACAGGCCGTGGAACGTGCCGATCCACATGCCGCGCGTGTCGATGGGCAAAAGCGCCTGGAGGCGCCCGACCATTTCGCGCGCGGCCTTGTTCGTGAAGGTCACGGCCAGGATGGTCGAGGGCGAGGCCATGCCCTGCTGGATCAGCCACGCAATGCGCGTGATCAGCACGCGCGTCTTGCCGCTGCCGGCCCCGGCCAGAATGAGCGCCGGTTCGTTGGGCAACGTGACGGCGGCGAGTTGTTCGGGGTTCAGGTTCGCGAGCAGTTCGGGCATGGGCTGAAAAGGAGCGTGACCCCAGGGCGGGACCCCGGGGACGTGGCGCGCGGCACAGGCGCGCCGTCGTTGAATGGCAGACCGCCATTATAAGTGCGCACGCACGCTGCGGCTTGGGTGACCCAAGCGGCACGCCTCGCGCGCAGAACGCCCGCACGACGGCCCGCACCATGGTCCGCCCAGTGCCCCAGCCCGGCTGGCGCGTCGGCTCCGGCAGGACTTCCCCTTATAATCGAAGGTTTCCGCATCCTTTTTTCGGCAGATTCCACCCATGAGCGACAGCACGCTAGCGAAAAGCTTCGAGCCCCAGACGATCGAGGCCCAATGGGGCCCCGAATGGGAGCGTCGAGGCTACGCCGCCGCGACCTTCGAGCCCGGCCGCAACAATTTCTCGATCCAGTTGCCGCCGCCCAACGTCACCGGCACGCTGCACATGGGGCACGCGTTCAACCAGACGATCATGGACGGCCTCACGCGCTACCACCGCATGCTCGGCGACAACACGCTGTGGGTGCCGGGTACGGACCACGCGGGCATCGCCACGCAGATCGTGGTCGAGCGCCAGCTCGACGCGCAGAAGATTTCGCGCCACGACCTGGGCCGCGAGAAGTTCGTCGAGCGCGTGTGGGAATGGAAGCAGCAGTCGGGTTCGACCATCACGGGCCAGGTGCGGCGCCTGGGGGCGTCGATCGACTGGTCGCGCGAGTACTTCACGATGGACGACAAGATGTCGACCGCCGTGCGCGACGTGTTCGTGCGCCTCTATGAACAGGGCCTGATCTACCGCGGCAAGCGCCTCGTGAACTGGGACCCGGTGCTGGGCACCGCCGTTTCGGACCTCGAAGTCGTGAGCGAAGAGGAAAACGGCAACCTGTGGCACCTGCGCTATCCGCTCACGGACGGTTCGGGCCACCTCACGGTTGCGACCACGCGCCCGGAAACCATGCTCGGCGACACGGCCGTGATGGTCCATCCGGAAGACGAGCGCTACGCGCACCTGATCGGCAAGACCGTGACGCTGCCGCTGGCCGATCGCGAGATCCCCATCATCGCCGACGAATACGTGGACCGCGAGTTCGGCACGGGCGTCGTGAAGGTCACGCCCGCGCACGACTTCAACGACTACCAGGTGGGCCTGCGCCACGGTCTGCCGATGATCGAGATTCTCACGCTCGACGCGAAGGTCAACGACAACGCGCCCGCCAAATACCGCGGCCTCGACCGTTTCGAGGCGCGCAAGCAGGTCGTGGCCGACTTCGAGGCGCTCGGCCTGCTCGATTCGGTGCAGCCGCACAAGCTGATGGTGCCGCGCGGCGACCGCACGGGCGTGGTGATCGAGCCGATGCTCACGGACCAATGGTTCGTCGCGATGACGAAGCCCGCGCCCGAGGGCACCTTCAATCCCGGCAAGTCGATCACCGAAACTTCGCTCGACGTGGTGCGCAGCGGCCAGATCAAGTTCGTGCCGGAAAACTGGACCACGACCTACTACCAGTGGCTCGAGAACATCCAGGACTGGTGCATTTCGCGCCAGCTCTGGTGGGGCCACCAGATCCCGGCGTGGTACGGCGAGAACGGCGAGATCTTCGTCGCGAAGAGCGAGGAAGAGGCGCGCGCGCAGGCCGAAGCCAAGGGCTACACGGGCGCACTGAAGCGCGACGAAGACGTGCTCGACACGTGGTTCTCGTCGGCGCTCGTGCCGTTCTCGTCGCTCGGCTGGCCTGCGGATACGCCCGAACTGAAGGCCTTCCTGCCCTCTTCCGTGCTGGTCACGGGCTTCGACATCATCTTCTTCTGGGTGGCGCGCATGGTCATGATGACCACGCACTTCACCGGCAAGGTGCCGTTCGACACGGTGTACGTGCACGGCCTCGTGCGCGACGCCGAAGGCCAGAAGATGTCGAAGAGCAAGGGCAACACGCTCGACCCGATCGATATCGTCGATGGCATCGACCTCGAAGCGCTGGTCGCCAAGCGCACCACCGGCCTCATGAATCCCAAGCAGGCCGCGACCATCGAAAAGAAGACGCGCAAGGAGTTCCCGGAGGGCATTCCCGCGTTCGGCACCGACGCGCTGCGCTTCACGATGGCTTCCATGGCCACGCTCGGCCGCAACGTGAACTTCGACCTCGCGCGCTGCGAAGGCTATCGCAACTTCTGCAACAAGCTCTGGAACGCCACGCGCTTCGTGCTGATGAACTGCGAAGGCCACGATTGCGGTTTCAGCAAGCCGGGCGCATGCCAGCCGGGCGATTGCGGCCCCGGCGGCTACACGGACTTCTCGCAAGCCGATCGCTGGATCGTCTCGCTCCTGCAACGCGTGGAAGCCGAAGTCGCGAAGGGCTTCGCGGACTATCGCTTCGACAACGTGGCCAACGCCATATACAAGTTCGTCTGGGACGAATACTGTGACTGGTACCTGGAACTGGCCAAGGTGCAGATCCAGACGGGTACGCCCGAGCAGCAGCGCGCCACGCGCCGCACGCTGCTGCGCGTGCTGGAAACGGTGCTGCGCCTCGCGCACCCGGTGATTCCGTTCATCACCGAAGCGCTGTGGCAGAAGGTGGCGCCGCTCACCGACGCGTACCCCGAGGGTGCCGCCGAAGGCGCAGCATCGATCATGGTGCAGCGTTACCCGGTGGCAGAAGCAAAGAAGATCGACGAAGCCGCGGAACAGTGGGCCGCCGACCTGAAGGCCGTGATCGACGCGTGCCGCAATCTGCGTGGCGAAATGGGCCTCTCGCCCGCCACGAAGGTGCCGCTGCTCGCCACGGGCAACGCCGAGCGGCTCGCGACGTTCGCGCCCTATGCGCAGGCGCTTGCAAAGCTTTCGGAGGTCCAGATCATCGCCGACGAAGCAACGCTCGACGCGGCCTCGGCAGGCGCGCCAGTTGCTATCGTAGGGACGGACAAACTCGTGCTGAAGGTGGAGATCGACGTCGCCGCCGAACGCGAACGCCTGTCGAAGGAAATCGCCCGCCTCGGCAACGAGGTAACGAAGTGCACGGCCAAGCTCGGAAACGAGAGTTTTGTAGCGAAAGCACCGCCCGCAGTCGTTGAGCAGGAGCAGAAAAGACTGGCAGAATACCAGGCAACGCTGGACAAGCTGACCGCGCAACTCACGCGGTTGCCGGCCTGAGCGCCATATCGGCCAAAGGCTGTAACGCGTCGCGCCGCACCCGCGGCGTCACACGAGCACCAGGACAGGGACAAAGACATGCTGAAAGTGACAAAAGCGGTATTCCCGGTAGCGGGCCTCGGCACGCGCTTCCTTCCGGCCACGAAAGCCAGCCCGAAGGAAATGCTGCCCGTGGTCGACAAGCCGCTCATCCAGTACGCGGTCGAAGAAGCCGTGGCTGCGGGCATCACTGAAATGATCTTCGTGACCGGGCGCAGCAAGCGCGCGATCGAGGACCATTTCGACAAGTCGTACGAGATCGAGGCCGAACTCGAAGCGCGCGGCAAAGCCAAGCTGCTCGAACTGGTGCGCAACATCAAGCCGAACAACGTCGACTGCTTCTACGTGCGTCAGCCCGAGGCGCTCGGCCTTGGCCACGCCGTGCTGTGCGCGGAAAAGCTCGTGGGCGACAACCCGTTCGCCGTGATTCTCGCGGACGACTTGCTCTACGGCACGCCGCCCGTCATGCAGCAGATGGTCGAGGTGTTCGACCACTACCATAGCTCGGTGCTCGGCGTGGAAGAGATTCCGGCCTCGGAAACGCGCTCGTACGGCATCGTCGACGGCAAGGAGTGGGAAGACTCGATCGTCAAGCTCTCGGGCATCGTCGAGAAGCCGGCGCCGGAAGTCGCACCGTCGAACCTCGGCGTGGTCGGCCGCTACGTGCTCAAACCGCGCATTTTCGAGCATCTGAAGTCGATCAAGCCGGGCGCGGGCGGCGAGCTGCAGCTCACCGACGCGATCCAGTCGCTGCTCGCCGACGAGCAGGTGCTCGCCTACAAGTACCACGGCACGCGCTTCGACTGCGGCAGCAAGCTCGGCTACCTGAAGGCGACGGTGGAGTTCGCGCTGCGCCACCCGGAAGTCGGCGCGGATTTCGACGAGTATCTGCGTACGCGCAAGCCGGTGCTGGAAGGCTAGGGGCCCCCGCTGAGACTCCCGCTCAGGCAAATGAAAATGGCCCGCATTCTCATGCGGGCCATTTTTTTATCTACCGATGCGCCTAGCGCCGGCGCATCAGGAACACGAACGTCTTGTCCTGCTGCGAGCTTTCCACGATCTCGTTGCCGGTTTGCTTGGCGAAGGCGGCGAAATCGCGCTGCGAGCCGGGATCGGTCGCGAGAACCTTGAGGATCTGGCCGCTTTCCATGTCGGCGAGCGCCTTCTTGGCGCGCAGGATCGGCAGCGGGCAGTTCAGCCCGCGTGCATCCACTTCCTTGTGAACCTGAATCTGCATCGGGGTTGGATCCTTCGGTGGCGCACCGTCACGGCGTGAGACGGCGCTGGCAATAGCGTCGATTTTACCGCAGCCACGCCAGCCGCCGCTTGCGTCCCGATCACGGCACGGCTCACAGGGTGACCGCCGCCCCCGTATGCAGCGATTCGCGCAGCGCCTGGCCGATGCGGGTGGCTTCCAGCGCGTCTTCGAGCGTCGCGCCAAGGCTCCCCGCCTGCGTCCGCCCCGCCTTGCGTGCCGCCACTTCGGCGACGAACGCCTGCGCTTCGTTCAGGAACGCCTCTTCGAAACGGTCGAAGAACGTGGGCGTGCAAACGCTGCGCACGCCGGTCGAATCGTAGACATCGACGCGATTCGCGCGCGGGATGCGGCCGATCGCGAGCGCGCCCGCCGTGCCGATCACCTCGCTCGACGTGTCGTTGCCGTGCGCCATCGTGCGCGAGGCGTAAAACATCGCGAGTCGGCCGCCCTCGAACTCGCAGATCGCCACGCCGTTGTCCACGTCGCCCGATTCGCGCAGCCCTTCGTGCAGCGCGATTGCGCCTGCGGCGTACACGCGTGTGGCGCGCGGCTTGCCGAGCAGCCAGCGCGCAACGTCGATGTCGTGGACCGTGCAGTCGAGGAAAATGCCGCCCGAAGTCGGCGCGAAGCGCACGAAAAAGCCTTCGGGATCGTTCAGATCGCAGGTCTGCGAGCGCACCAGAAAAGGCTTGCCGATCGCCCCCGCCTGCACGCTTGCGTAGGCATCCTGATAACTTGGATCGAAGCGGCGCATGAAGCCGATGGTCACCTGCCGGTCGGCATGACGACGCGACACGTTCACCACCCGCTCGCATTCGGCCACGTCGAGCGAGAGCGGCTTCTCGCAGAACACGTGCTTGCCCGCTTCGAGCGCCTGCACGATCTGCTCGGCGTGCAATGCCGAAGGCGTGACGAGCCACACCGCATCGACCGCTTGATCGGCCAGCAAATCGGCGTACTCGCCATACAGCCGCGCGGCGGGCAGCGCCTCGCGCGCCCACGCGAGATCCGCTTCCAGCGGACTGCACGCGGCCGCGAGCGTTGCACCCGGCACGCGATACGCCAGGTTCTGCGCGTGCCGCCGCCCCAACCGCCCAAGTCCCGCCACGCCCACGCGCAACGGCTGGGCACGATCGATTGCCTGCATCCTTGCTCTCCTCGCTTGATCTGCGCTCGCTTCAATCGCCCAGCGTCACGACACGGCCCTCGCGCCACGACAGCGAGGCAGCTTCGGCCAACTCCAGCGCTTTCAGGCCGTCGGCGACCGAGGTGCGCACCGGCACGCCCTGCGTCACGGCTTCGTGAAAGTGCGCCATTTCGCGCGCATAGGCCGCGCGATAGCGTTCGAGGAAGAACGCCTCGGGCACGTCCTGCGCGACAGCGGTCTTCGACCACGCGACCACCTCGGTCGGCTTCATGTTGCCCGCCTGCAGCATGCCCTCGCTGCCGAGCACCTCGAAGCGCTGGTCGTAACCATAGGCCGCGCGCCGCGCCGTGTTGATCTGGCAAAGACGCCCGCGCTTCGTGCGGATCGTCACCGCCGTCGAATCGATGTCGCCCGCGTCGGCAATCGCCGGGTCGGACAGGCAGCTGCCCGTGGCATGCACGCTCACCGCCTCGTCGTCGAGGATCCAGCGGAAGATGTCGAAGTCGTGGATCAGCATGTCCTTGAAGATGCCGCCCGAGTGCTTGATGTACTCGACCGGCGGCGCGCCCGGATCGCGGCTCGTGACGATCAGCATTTCCGGCGTGCCGATCTCGCCTGCATCGACGCGCGTCTTGAGCGCGGCGAACGTGGGATCGTAGCGGCGCTGGAAGCCGATCATGGCCACGACGCCCGCGCGCTGCACCGCTTCTGCGCAGGCGCGTGCGCGCTCGATGGTCAGGTCGACGGGCTTTTCGCAGAAGATATGCTTGCCCGCTGCCGCCGACTTGAGGATCAGTTCGGAGTGCGTATCGGTGCTCGAGCAAATTACCGTGGCGCCGATCGAAGCGTCGCCGAACGCGGCGTCCACATCCACGACCTGCGCGCCGTGCTGTGCGGCGAGCGCGGCGGCGGCTTCGCGATTGACATCGATCACGTACTTCAGACGCACGCCCGGCTGGCGCGCGAGATTGCCCGCATGAATGCGGCCAATGCGCCCCGCGCCGAATACCGCCACATCCAGCGTTGTCGCTGCGCCGCTTGCTGCACTAGTCATCGTATCCTCCGGTGTCGGTCGATTCTTCCACGTTGAGTTCGAGCCGGTACGCAAGCGCAATGAAGAGCGCCTGGCACAGGCAGAAGGTGCTGGTGAGCGAGCGGAACGCGAACGCGCTCCCTTCCTTCACATAGAGCTGCGCGTTCGCGTGGCGCGCGAGCGGCGAAAGCTGGCTGTCGGTGATGACGAGCGTCCTGGCGTGGTGCTGCTGCGCCACCCGCAGGCAGTACTGCGTTTCTTTGCCGTAGGGCGCGAAGCTGATGGCGATCACCACGTCGCCCTTCTTCACGCCGCGAATCTGTTCGTGGTACATGCCGCCGAGCCCCGAGACGAGGTGCACGCGCTTGCGCGTGTGCTGCAAGGCATAGACGATGTAGCTCGCCACTGGAAACGAGCGGCGCACGCCGATCACGTAGATGTTGTCCGCCTGCTCGAGCATCTTCACGGCTTCGTCGAACTGCGCGCCGTCCAGGCCGGCTTCGAGTTCGTCGAGCCCGCTGCGGCACGCGCCGATGAACTCGCGTGCCACGGCGCCGCCCATGTCCGGGCTCGCTTCGCCTTCCTTGGCGTCGATCAGTTGGCGAATGCGCTGCTGATAGCTCGTGGCCGAGGCGCCTTGCCCCGCATAGGCCTGACGGAACACGGCCTGGAGGTCGGAGAAGCCCGAGAAGCCGAAGCGCTGCGCAAAGCGCACCACCGCCGAAGGATGCACGCCGCAGCTCGCGGCAATGTCGCTCGTACGGTCCATCATCACGCTCGCGCGGTGCTGCTCGATGTAGGTCGCGATGCTTTTCAGCTGACGCGGCAGCGCCTCGTAATCGTGGGCGATGCGCTGCATCAATTCGTCTACGCCTGCTACGGCGTCGGTTGTGTCATCCGCCATGATTGTTTTCCTCGGCTGGTTGCCGCACTGCCGCAAAGCCTTACCAGGCTTCGATTCCACGGCATGCCGACGGAGCCGATTATAGGCAGCGCGTCACACGAATGGAACAGATTTTCCATTTTTATTTGCAATGAAATTTTCGTTGCAAGTCGCGAGGCGATGTCCTACTCTTGTCGATGAGCGCGGCAGCTGGTGCAGGTAACAAGCGGCATGTCAAAAGCGCGGCTGCGGCATTCACCCCAAGAACGAACGACAGACCGAGAAAGGTGGAGACAATGACTCAACGCAAGGGCAAGACCATGCTCCGGAGGTTGGCCGCAGTGCTCGCGCTGGCAGCGGGCGTCACAGGTGCGAGCGTGCTCAGCGCGCAAACGGCGCAAGCCGCCGACGGCCATTTCGTGCTGATCAGCCACGCGCCCGATTCCGACTCGTGGTGGAACACGATCAAGAACGCCATCAAGCAGGCCGACGAAGACTGGAACGTCGAGACCGACTACCGCAATCCACCCAACGGCGACATCGCCGACATGTCGCGCCTGATCGAACAGGCCGCCGCGCGTAACTACGACGGCGTGATCGTGACCATCGCCGACTACGACGTGCTCAAGAGCTCGATCGGCAAGGTCACGCAAAAGAAGATTCCGCTCGTGACGATCAACTCGGGCACCGAGGAACAGAGCGAGAAGCTCGGCGCGATCATGCACGTGGGTCAGCCCGAATACGTGGCGGGCCACGCAGCCGGCGAAAAGGCCAAGGCCGCGGGCGTGAAGTCGTTCCTGTGCGTGAATCACTTCGCGACCAACGCCGTGTCGTTCGAACGCTGCCGCGGATTTGCCGATGCGCTCGGCGTGGACTACAAGAGCTCGACAATCGACTCCGGCCAGGACCCGACGGAAATCCAGTCGAAGGTGAGCGCGTATTTGCGCAACCATCCGAACACGGGCGCGATCCTCACGCTCGGCCCGGTGCCGGCGGCCGCCACGCTCAAGGCGATCGACCAGATGGGCCTCGCGGGCAAGATCTACTTCTGCACGTTCGACTTCTCGGATGACATTGCCAAGGCGATCCGCGCAGGCACCATCCAGTTCGCGATCGACCAGCAGCCGTACCTGCAGGGCTACATCCCCGTGGCCGTTCTCGCGATCGTGAAGAAGGAGCACACCACGGACCCGCAGAAGATCCGCCAGATCCTCGAAGCGAATCCGAAGTTCAAGCAGCGCCTCGAAACCTATGGCCTGCAGCCCTCGTACGGTCCGAAGAACATCCGCTCGGGTCCGGGCTTCATCACCAAGGAGAATCTCGACAAGGTCGTGAAGTACGCAGGTCAGTATCGCTAAGCATTTTTTGTCAGCCACGCGCGGCGGTGGCTAGCATCTTCCGATGCCCATCGCCTCTCGCCAGCCTCGCCGCGCGCCATTCACCGGGTTGCTTCTACTGCAAGGCAGTCGCTTGTGGGGAATGCGCTCGGGTATTTGAGCCAACGCAGACGCGAATGCGCCCGCCACGGCCGATCGCCTTGCACGAGACCAGCGTAAGGCGCTAAAGCACCAACTCTGGTCGATACAGGAGACATCATGGGTGTAGCCGGCAAACACTTCCCCTCGCACGCTCAGGAAGACGGCGCGCAAGACGCGCCCGCGCCGCAGCCAGGCGCCAGCGACGAACGCGTGCGCCGCGAATCGTGGTTCGGCCATCTGCTCGGCCGCCCCGAATTCGCCGCGATTTCCGGCACCGTGCTGGTCTTCGCCGTCTTCGCGATCGGCGCGGGCGGCTCGGGCATGTTCGATCTCGACGGCGTGATGAACTGGTCCCAGGTCGCCGCCTACCTCGGCATCCTGAGCGTCGGCGCGTGCCTGCTGATGATCGCCGGCGAGTTCGACCTCTCCATCGGCTCGATGATCGGCTTCGCCGGCATGATGGTGGCGATCCCCACGATGTACTTCCACTGGCCCATCGCGCTTTCCATTCTGTTCGCGTTCGTGGGCTGCACCGCGCTCGGCGCGCTCAACGGCTACCTCGTAATGCGCACGCGGCTGCCTTCGTTCATCGTCACGCTCGCGTTCCTCTTCATCCTGCGCGGCCTGACGCTTGCGCTCTCGATCATGTTCGCGGACCGCACGATCGTCTCGGGCGTGGGCGACGTGGCCAAAGCCGACTTCGTGACCAACCTGCTTTTTCATGGCACGGCGTTCAAGGGCCTCTTCGTCGCGCTTGCGCATATCGGCATCGGCAGGATGCTCGAAAACGGTCAGCCGCTTGTGCCCGGCGTGCCCAAGGTGATTCTCTGGTGGTTCGCGCTCGTGGCGATCGGCGCATTCGTGCTCGCCAAGACGCGCTACGGCAACTGGATTCTCGCCGTGGGCGGCGACGCCAACGCCGCGAAGAACGTGGGCGTGCCCGTGAAGCGCGTGAAGATTTCGCTCTTCATGCTCACCGCGTTCTGCTCGTGCCTGTTCGCCGTGCTGCAGGTGTGCGACATCGGTTCGGCCGCTGCCGACCGCGGGCTGCAGAAAGAATTCGAAGCGATCATCGCCGCGGTGATCGGCGGCACGCTGCTCACGGGCGGCTACGGCTCGGTGATCGGCGCAGCATTCGGCGCACTCATCTTCGGCGTCGTGCAGATCGGCATCACTTACACGAACATCGATTCGGACTGGTTCCGCGTGTTCCTCGGCGTGATGCTGCTCATTGCCGTGCTCTTCAATCACTATGTGCGCCGCCGCGTCGCGCAATCGTAAGCCGGAGGCTCAAATGTCCGACACTCAAAACACCGCAGACGGCGACACGATTCTCGCGCTCGAGAATGTCAGCAAGTACTTCGGCAAGGTCATCGCACTGAACGGCGTCACATTGCGCTTGAAACGCGGCGAGGTGCACTGCCTGCTCGGCGACAACGGCGCGGGCAAGTCCACGCTCATCAAGACACTCGCCGGCGTGCACCAGCCGACCTCTGGCCAGTACTTCGTGGACGGCAAACCCGTAATGTTCGATTCGCCGAAAGACGCGCTCGATCTCGGCATCGCCACCGTCTACCAGGATCTCGCGCTCGTGCCGCTGCTCTCGGTCGCGCGCAACTTCTTCATGGGCCGCGAGCCGCAAAAGAAGCTGTTCGGCTTCATCAACGTGATGGATCTCGATTCGAGCGCCGCGATCGCGAAGGACCGCCTCGCCGGAATGGGCATCAACGTGCGCGACCCGCATCAGGCCATCGGCACGATGTCGGGCGGCGAGAAGCAGTGTCTCGCGATCGCACGCGCCATTCACTTCGGCGCACGCGTGCTGATTCTCGACGAGCCGACCGCCGCGCTCGGCGTGAAACAGAGCTTCAACGTGCTCAAGCTGATTCACGCCGCACGCGCAAAGGGCATTTCGGTGATCTTCATCACCCACAACGTGCACCACGCCTACCCCATCGGCGACTCGTTCACGCTGCTCAATCGCGGTCGCTCGCTCGGGACCTACACGAAGGACACGATCAGCAAGAACGAAGTGCTCGACATGATGGCGGGCGGTGCGGAGATGCAGAAGATGATCGCCGAACTCGACGGCGCGACCATCTGAGCACGAGCGCACGGCACAGCTCCCAACAGGAATACACATGGCCCTGACTCATTCAACCCCGCCCCGTTCCACCCCAGGCCGTTTCGCCGCCGGCCGCAGCCGCGACATCGTCTGCCTCGGACGCCTGGGCGTCGATCTCTACGCTCAACAGGTGGGCGCGCGGCTCGAAGACGTCTCCACCTTCGCGAAGTATCTGGGCGGCTCCTCGGCGAACATCGCCTTCGGCTGCGCGCGTCTGGGCCTGAAGTCGGCCATGCTCACGCGCGTGGGCGACGACCATATGGGGCGCTTCCTCGTCGAAACGCTCACGAAGGAAGGCTGCGACACGAGCCACGTGCGCGTGGACCATGAACGCCTCACGGCGCTCGTGCTGCTGGGCCTGAAAGACCGCGACACATTCCCGCTGATTTTCTACCGCGAGAACTGTGCCGACATGGCCGTCGATGCGGGCGACTTCGACGAAGCCTTCATCGCCTCCTCGAAAGCGCTGCTCATTACCGGCACGCACTTCTCGACCGAACAGGTGAATCGCACGAGCCTCACCGCACTCGACTACGCGCGCCGCAACAACGTGCGCACCGTGCTCGACATCGACTACCGTCCCGTGCTCTGGGGCCTAACCGGCAAGGCGGACGGCGAGACGCGCTTCGTCGCGAGCGAAGGGGTGAGCGCGCATTTGCAGCGCATCCTGCCGCATTTCAATCTCGTGATCGGCACCGAGGAAGAGTTCCGCATTGCAGGCGGCAAGGAATCGCTCGTCGATGCGCTCAAGCGCGTGCGCGAAGTCACGGAAGCGACGCTGCTCGTCAAACGGGGGCCGCTCGGCTGCCAGATCGTGGAAGGTGCGGTGCCCGTCTCGATGGACGATTTGCCCATGCAGCGCGGCGTGGAAGTCGAAGTACTCAACGTGCTCGGGGCGGGTGACGCTTTCGCCTCCGGCTTTCTTTCGGGCTGGCTGCGCGACGCCTCGCTCGAAGACTGCGCGCGCTCGGCCAACGCGTGCGGCGCCCTCGTCGTCTCGCGGCACGGCTGCGCGCCCGCCATGCCGACGCCCGTGGAACTCGACTACTTCCTGCGCGAAGCGGCCGCCGACCCCGTACGCATGCGCCGCCCCGACCGTGACGCGACGCTCGCGCGCCTGCATCGCGTGACACCCGCGCGGAAGCGGCACGACGAAGTGCTCGGCTTCGCGTTCGATCATCGCAACCAGTTCTTCGATCTCGCGCAGCAGACCGGCGCAAGCGAAGCGCGCATTTCGTATCTGAAGAATCTCTTCGTCGAAGCGGTCGCGCAGACCGAACGCACGCTCGGCTTGCAGGGACGCATCGGTGTCCTGATCGATGACCGCTACGGCCAGGATGCGCTCAACGCCGCGACCGGCCGCGGCTGGTGGATCGGCCGTCCGGTCGAGCTGCCGGGCTCCGTGCCGCTCGTGTTCGACCATGGCCGCTCGATCGGCACGACGCTCGCGTCCTGGCCCATTGATCACACGGTGAAGTGTCTCGTGCAGTTCCACCCCGACGAGCCCATCGAACAGCGTCTCGAACAGGAAGCGCAACTGCGCGCGCTCTACGACGCCACCCAGGCGAGCGGCCACGAACTGCTGCTCGAAGTGATCCCACCGAAGCTTAACGGCGAGCCGAACGCGCCCGATACGGTCTATCGCGCGCTCAAGCGGCTCTACAACATCGGCCTCTATCCGGAGTGGTGGAAGCTCGAACCGACGGGCGCCGCGCAATGGCGCGAGATCGACGCGCTGATCGCCGAGCGCGACCCGTATTGCCGCGGCGTCGTGCTGCTCGGACTCTCCGCGCCGATCGACCAGCTCGTGGAGGGCTTTCGCGCGGCGGCCGTCTCAAATACCTGCCGGGGCTTCACAGTGGGCCGCTCGATCTTCTATGAACCGAGCCTCGCCTGGCTCGCAGGCGAAATCGGCGACGACGAGGTGATCGCCCGCGCGCGCCGCGCCTTCGAAACGCTGATCGGCGCGTGGCGCGCCGCGCGCACCGACGCTCGAGGGGCGCACGACAATCATGAGGAGAAGGCGGCATGAATCAACGCATTGCTCCTGGCGACTACGCCGCGCAGGAAAGCGCGCAGAACGCAGTACCCGCGGCGCACACGAGCACCGTGCGGCTTACGACGGCGCAGGCGCTCGTGCGCTATCTCGCTGCGCAGCGCGTGGCGAGCGAGGACGGCTCAGGCCGCACGGAGCCGCTATTCGGCGGCGTGTTCGCGATCTTCGGTCACGGCAACGTGGCCGGCATCGGGGAAGCGCTTTATCAGTATCGGCACGAACTGCCCACGCTGCGCGCGCACAACGAGCAGGCCATGGCGCACAGCGCGATCGCCTATGCCAAGGCGCACTTTCGCCGCCGCATGATGGCGGTGACGACCTCGATTGGCCCCGGCGCGACGAATCTCGTCACGGCGGCCGCGCTTGCGCACGTGAACCGCTTGCCGGTGCTGCTGTTGCCCGGTGACATTTTCGTATCGCGCGAACCCGATCCGGTGCTGCAGCAGATCGAGGATCTGCATGACGGCGGCCTCTCCGCTAACGACGCGCTGCGCCCCGTCTCGCGCTACTTCGACCGCATCGTGCATCCCGCGCAGTTGCTCACGGCGCTGCCGCGCGCGCTGCGCGTGCTCACCGACGCCGCGCTCTGCGGCCCCGTCACGCTCGCGCTGCCGCAGGACGTGCAGGCCATGGCATGGGACTATCCGGCGAGCTTCTTCACGCCGCGCCTCGTGACATTCCACGCCCCAGCGCCTATTCAGACCGAGATCGATGCGGCGCTTATGCAGTTGCATCGCGCGAAGCGCCCGCTCATCGTCGCGGGCGGCGGCGTGCTCTATTCGCGCGCCTCGCAGGCCTTGCAGACGCTTGCGGCCTCGCGCGGCATACCCGTGGCCGAAACGCAGGCGGGCAAAGGCTCGCTCGCGTGGGACGATCCGCTCAACGTCGGCGCGCTCGGTGTGACAGGCTCGCCCGCCGCCAACGAACTGGCGCGCGACGCCGACTGCGTGCTCGCCGTGGGCACGCGTTTGCAGGACTTCACGACCGGCTCGAACTCGCTCTTTGCGAACGCGCATGTGATCGGCGTGAACGCCAACGGCTTCGACGCGCTCAAGCACGACGGCCTCGCCGTGCAGGCCGACGCGCGCCAGGCGCTCGCTGCGCTCAACGACGAACTGATCAACTGGCGCGCCGACGCGAACTGGACCGCCCGCGCCCAGCGCCTCGCGGGCGACTGGCGCGCGAGCATCGAGCGCCTCACGCACGCGCCGCAGGAACGCAACCGCCTGCCGTACGACGCCGATGTGATCGGCGCCGTGCAGCGCTCGTCGAGCCGTTCGTACACCGAAGACATCGTCGTCTGCGCGGCCGGCACGCTGCCCGCCGAGCTGCACAAGCTCTGGCGCGCGGGCCAGCCCGGCGCCTATCACGTCGAATACGGCTACTCGTGCATGGGCTACGAGATCGCGGGCGGCCTGGGCGCGAAGCTTGCGCGGCCCGATCGCGAGGTCATCGTCATGGTGGGCGACGGCAGCTATCTGATGATGAACAGCGAGATCGCCACCTCGGTCATGCTGGGCGCGAAGCTCATCATCGTCGTGCTCGACAACCGCGGCTACGGCTGCATCAACCGGTTGCAGCAGGCTTGCGGCGGCGCGCCGTTCAACAACCTGTTCAACGATTGCGCGCAAGGGCCGCTCGGCGCCCCTCGCATCGATTTCGCCTCGCATGCGCGCTCGCTCGGCGCGCAGGCCGAGCACGTGGCGAACGTCGCGGAACTCGAAGCGGCGATGCAACGCGCGCGCGCTTCGTCGCGCACTTACGTGGTCTCCATCGACACCGACCCCGCGCGCACGACGGAGGAAGGCGGCTGGTGGTGGGAGGTCGCCGTGCCCGAGGTGTCCACGCGCGCCACCGTGCGCGAGGCGCGCGAGCGCTATGAAGAGCAGGTCGCGCAGCGCAGCGGACGCGCGCACGCCAGCGACGACGAATCCGGCAACGCATAACGGCTCTGACGACACAGACATCGAGGAGCGCACATGAGCGCATTTGAAGTACGCATCGGCATCAACCCGCTGTCGTGGATGAACGACGACCTGCCCTCGCTCGGCGGCGAGACGCCGCTATCGCAGGCGCTGACCGAGGGCCGCGAGATCGGTTACGAGGGCTTCGAGCTAGGCAACAAGTTTCCGCGCGAGCCGCAGGCGCTCAGGTCGCTCCTCGCGCAACACGATCTATCGCTCGTCTCCGGCTGGTATTCGGGCATGCTCGCGCGACGCAGCGTGGAAGAAGAGATCGCCGCGGTCGAGAAGCATCTGGACCTGCTCGCACAGAACGGCGCGACCGTGATGGTCTACGGCGAGGTCGCCGATTCGATCCAGGGCGCGCCGCGTCCGCTCTACCAGCGCCCGCGCTTTTTCAGCGACAAGCAGTGGGACGAATACGCCGCGCGCGTGGACGCCTTCGCGCGCCATACGCTCTCGCGCGGCGTGCGGCTCGCGTACCACCATCACATGGGCGCTTATGTCGAAACGCCCGCCGACGTCGACAAGCTCATGGCGCGCACGAGCGACGCCGTGGGCCTGCTGTTCGACGCAGGCCATATGACGTTTGCAGGCGGCGACCCCGTCGCCGAACTCGACAAGCACATTGCACGCGTATGTCATGTGCACTGCAAGGACGTGCGCCCGGCAGTCATGAAACTCGCACGCAACCGCAACTGGAGCTTTCTCGACGCCGTGCTCGCAGGCGCGTTCACCGTACCGGGCGACGGCGCGATCGATTTTCCCGCGATCATCGCGCGCCTGAAGCGTCACGGCTATCGCGGCTGGCTCGTCGTCGAAGCCGAGCAGGACCCCGTAATCGCACCGTCGTACGAATATGCGCAAAAGGGTTACCGTACGCTGCGCACGCTCGTCGATGCGACGGACACCCAATCGAAGGAGGCAGCATGACTCTGCTGGTCAAGGCCGCGCGCGAAGGTCAGACGATCGCGCGCGTCACGCCCGACACCGCGGGCTGGCGCTATGTCGGCTTCGCCGCATACCGGCTCGAAGTGGATGAACTCGTCTATGTCAGTGAGCCCGATCGCGAGAGCTGCATCGTCGTGCTCTCGGGCTCGGTGGATATCGAGGCGGGCGGCGAGCGCTGGTCGAGCCTCGGCTCGCGCGACAGCGTCTTCGAAGACGCCGCGCCGTATGCCCTTTATGTGCCGCCCGGCGTGAAAGCGACGGTGCGCGCCAAGCGCAATGCCGAAGTGGGCGTGGCGAGCGCGCCCGCCAAAGGCACGCTGCCCGCTCGCCTCATCGAGCCCGCGCAGATGAAGCGCTCCACGCGCGGCAAGGGAGCGAATACGCGCTACGTCTGCGATATCCTGCCGCAAGACGCGCCCGCTGAATCGCTGCTCGTGGTCGAGGTGCGCACGCCCTCGGGCCATTCGTCGAGCTACCCGCCGCACAAGCACGACGCCGACCGCTTGCCGCACGAGAGCGCGCTCGAAGAAACCTACTATCACCGGCTCAATCCGCAGCAGGGTTTCGCGTTCCAGCGCGTGTACACCGACGCGCGCGATCTGGACGAAACGATGGCCGTGGAAAATCACGACATCGTGATGGTGCCGCGCGGCTATCACCCGGTCGTCGTCCCGTATGGCTACGACTCGTACTACCTGAATGTGATGGCGGGCCCCACGCGCGAATGGCACTTCCACAACGACCCGGCGCACGCGTGGATCATCGAGCGCGACGCGAAGTGACGCGTCCATAAAAAACGCCGCGTGTCGAACCACGCGGCGTTTTTCGTTGTGACCGCAACGAACTGCAGGAGCGTCAAGCCAGCCGGAATTTCCCCACCAGCCGCTTGAGCACCTTGGCTTGATCGTCGAGCGATTGCGCCGCCGCGGTCGCCTCTTCAACGAGCGCCGCGTTCTGCTGCGTGCCGGCGTCCATCTGCGTGACCGCGCGGCTGATTTCCTCGATGCCCGAGCGCTGCTCGCGCGAAGCCGCCGAAATTTCGCCGATGATGTCGTTCACGCGCCGCACGGCCTTTACGACCTCGTCCATCGTCGAGCCCGCGTCCTGCGCCAGCGTCGAGCCATTCGATACGCGCTCGACCGATGCGCCGATCAGCGCCTTGATCTCCTTGGCCGCCGCCGCGCTGCGCTGCGCGAGGCTGCGCACCTCGCCCGCCACCACGGCGAAGCCGCGCCCTTCCTCGCCCGCGCGCGCCGCTTCCACGGCGGCATTGAGCGCGAGAATATTGGTCTGGAACGCAATGCCCTCGATCACGCCGATGATGTCCGCGATGCTCTTCGCGCTGTCGTTGATCTCCTGCATCGTCGCGACCACGCGCCCGACCACCGAGCCGCCCTTCTCCGCGATTGCCGAGGCATTGCCCGCGAGCGTGCTGGCCTGTTCGGCGTTTTCGGCATTCAGACGCACCGTGGACGTGAGCTGCTCCATGCTGCTCGCCGTGCGCTCGAGCGCCATGGCCTGTTCTTCGGTGCGGCGCGACAGATCGAGATTGCCGGTCGAGATTTCGCCCGAGGCGGAGGCGATCGCCTCGGCGCTCGCGGCGATCTCGGCCACCGTGGTCGAGAGACCCTTCTGCATGTCGCGCAGCGCGCCCAGCATGCTCGCCGCGTCGCGGGCGTGAACCGTGACGGGCTGTGCGAGATCGCCGGCCGCGATCCGGGCCGCGATGGCCTTGGCGTGCGCGGGCTCGCCGCCCAGTTGCCGCGCGATGCGGCGCACGACCCATTCGCTCACGAAGAACGCGAGCACGAACATGGCCACCGTCGCCACGGCCATCATCACGAACGACGACTTGAAGATGAACTCGGCCTTTTCGATGGTCGCCTTCGCGGCCGTCCCGCGCTGCGCGACGAGGTCGTTGACGAGCGTTTCGAGCTTGCCGGTCTCCACGAGCAGCGAGACGTCCTGCGTGCCCACCTGCCAGCTCATCTGCGAGAGATCGAGCGGCTGCTGCTTCACGAGCGTCACGAAGTCGCGCAGATGGCCGCTCCACGCCGTGGTCGCATCGGCGAGCTTCTTTTGCAGGGCGAGCGCGTCGCCGCCCTGCTCCTGCGCGTACTGCTGCAGCTGGCTTATGCCGCGCTCCAGCGCACCGAGATCCTTGTCGATGTCCTGGCCTAGTTCGTCGCGCTCGCGCGCCGTGGTCGCGGTGAGCAGCATCTTCTGCGCGCGGCTCGCGCGCAGCACGTGGCCGCGCGCTTCCTCGGCCGCGCGGCTCGCGACGTAGCCCTGTTCGTAGATCGATTGCGTCGAGCCGTTCAGGCGGCTGATTTGCGCGAGCGAAATGGCGCCGATGGCGAGCGTGCCGATCAGCACCAGCGCGAAGGCGAGACGCAGTGTGGCCTTCACGGAAAGCCGCGAGCGGCGCGTCGCCGCGCCGGCGCGTCCCGTTTTGCGTTGCTGCGCGTGCGCCGCGCTGCCTGCCGGATCCTGCGGCACGAACCCTGCGTGCCCGCCGCCTTGCGATACTGCTTTCATTTTGGTCCCCAGCATTGTTGTCAGGCTCAGCGCCATCGTTCCTGATTTGCGCTACGCCTCAACCCCGGTCTACGGCACACCACCGCGCATTCTTTAACGCCTTCGCGCGCGCGGTGCGGCCCGTACTCCAGCCCCGTTTTGCGCACCTCGTGGGCGCGCATATCGGCGGTTTATACACGGCCAAAATGAGATGCCAAAAATCCCGCATTAATTTCGAGTATTCGTAACAGCCCTTGCGGCATTGGGCGCAGGGTAACGGCGCGCCACTCCTGTCCGATTCTCGACAAATCTTGTCCGTACAGTTCGAGCAAGACACATTACACTGCGCTCATAACTCTTATACATGTCCTTTCATGCCGTCGCCGCTGCCCGTCTGGCGTGGTGCCCGCTGAATACTCTCTGCTGCTACCGACAACATGGAAACCAGTCTCGACAAGCGCGCCCTGCCGGGCGCTGCCGCGGGTTCGTCCGCGGCCGCTTCCGCCCCCGCCGCCGCGGCCGCGGCCGCGGTGCAACGCACCGTCTACTCGGTGCTGGGTGCGATCAGCTTCTCGCACCTGCTCAACGACATGATCCAGTCGTTGATCCTCGCCATCTACCCGATGCTCAAGGACAACTTCTCGCTGTCGTTCACGCAGATCGGCCTCATCACGCTCACTTACCAGATCACGGCGTCGATGCTGCAGCCGCTGGTGGGCTTCTTCACCGACAAGCGGCCCCTGCCGTACTCGCTGCCCGTCGGCATGGGCTTCACGCTGTGCGGCCTGCTGCTGATGTCGGTCGCGCCGACCTTCGGCGTGCTGCTCGTGGCGGCCGCGCTGGTGGGCTGCGGCTCGTCGGTGTTCCATCCGGAATCGTCGCGCGTGGCGCGCATGGCGTCGGGCGGGCGTCACGGTCTCGCGCAGTCGCTCTTCCAGGTGGGCGGCAACGCGGGCACGTCGCTCGGGCCGCTGCTCGCCGCCGCGATCGTCATTCCGCACGGCCAGCGCAGCATTGCGTGGTTCTCGGCGGCGGCGCTCGTCGGCATGATCGTGCTCACGCAGATCGGCCGCTGGTATAAAGCCCATCCCGCGATGAAGAAAAAGCGCGCCGAGGTGCCGCACGTCGTGCTCTCGCGCGCACGCGTGGCGGGCGCCATCGGCGTGCTCGTGCTGCTCGTGTTCTCGAAGTACTTCTATCTCGCGAGCATCAACAGCTACTTCACGTTCTATCTGATCGACCGCTTCCACCTCTCCGTGCAGGCCGCGCAGATCCATCTGTTCGTGTTCCTCGCCGCGGTTGCCGCCGGCACGATCATTGGCGGCCCGGTGGGTGACCGCATCGGCCGCAAGTACGTGATCTGGGTCTCGATTCTCGGCGTGGCGCCGTTCACGCTGCTGCTGCCCTACGCCAACCTGTTCTGGACCGGCGTGCTCACCGTGATCATCGGCGTGGTGCTGGCCTCGGCGTTCTCGGCCATCCTCGTCTATGCGCAGGAGCTGATTCCGGGCAAGGTGGGCATGGTCGCGGGTCTCTTCTTTGGCTTCGCGTTCGGCTTGGGCGGCATCGGCGCGGCGGTGCTCGGCCAGTTGGCGGATGCGACCAGCATCGGCTTCGTCTACAAGGTTTGCTCGTTCCTGCCGCTCATCGGCATCCTCACCGTGCTGCTGCCCGACGTGGAAGGCAAGCGCGCGAAGAAAATTGCCTAAGCGCAGCGGCACGCGCATCGCTCTGCAAAACGGCCGGACGCCTCTCGGGGCTCCGGCCGTTGTTCGTTGTGCGTCTGCACACGCTTTGCCTCGCCGCGACTTCGTACTAGGCTTGTGGTTGGCCGCCGCCTCCCGTCCGCCAGCCAGCCCCTGGGGCCCGGCGCAAGGCGGCGCTTTCGAGACGCCCGCGCACGAGGTTCGCCATGCAACTGTCCACGGTAGAGATCGAAAAACCTGAAGCCACCAACTTCATCCTTGGCCAGACCCACTTCATCAAATCCGTCGAGGATCTGCACGAGGCGCTCTACGGCACGGTGCCGGGCATCCAGTTCGGCCTCGCGTTCTGCGAGGCGTCGGGCAAGCGGCTCGTGCGGCGCTCGGGCACGCAGGACGCACTCATCGAGATGGCGACGCAGAACGCGCTGCGCATTGCCGCAGGGCATTGCTTCATCGTCTTTCTCGGCGACGGCTTCTTCCCTGTCAACGTGCTCAATACGATCAAGGCCGTGCCCGAGGTCTGCCGCATCTTCTGCGCCACGGCGAACCCCACGCAGGTGCTGATCGCCGAAACGGATCAGGGACGCGGCATCGTCGGCGTGGTGGACGGCATGCCGCCGCTGGGCGTCGAGGCCGAGGACGACGTGCGCTGGCGCAAGGACCTGTTGCGCGCCATCGGCTACAAGGCCTGAGCGCCGATGACGACGCTGCGCGCGGCGATCGAGCGGCAGACGGCACACGCGCTCGCGTGCGGCGCGCTCCATCCCATCGAGACGGCGCATACCTTCATCGACGATGGCGGCATGCGTTTCTCCGTGCGCGTGGCCGAGAACCTCGCGCGCAAGGAGGCGGCGCGGCTCACGCCGCAGACTTCGATTGCGTCCGCTCCGCAGCCCCCGCGCAATCCGTTCCTGCCTTACGAGTCCGATCTGTTCGTCGGCGACCTCTCGCCCACCCATATCGCGCTGCTCAACAAGTTCAATGTGATCGACCGGCATCTGCTGATCGTGACGCGCCGCTACGAGCCACAGGAAGCGCTGCTCGACGCGGCGGACTTCACCGCGCTGATCGCGGTGCTGCGCGAGATCGACGGACTCGGGTTCTACAACGGTGGTGCGGTAGCGGGTGCGAGCCAGCCGCACAAGCATTTGCAGATGGTGCCGCTGCCGCTCGCAGGCGATGGGCCTCACGCCGCGCCGCTCGAAGCGCTGCTCGGCGGCGCGCAGGCGGTCCACGGGGCGCGTCCCATCGCGATCGTGCCGGGGCTCGCGTTTCGCCATGCGTTCGCGCGCCTCGATCTCGGCCCGAGTATCGGCACGGCGGAAGATGCCGCGCAAGTCGCACTCGGCTGCTATCGCGCGCTGCTGGACGCGGCGGGCGTGCCCACGATCGACGTGGGCGGCGTCGCGCATCAGGGCGCGCCGTACAACCTGCTCGTTACACGCCGGTGGATGCTGGTGGTGCCCCGCACGACGGAATGTGTCGAAGGGATTTCGGTCAACTCGCTCGGCTTTGCCGGCTCGTTCTTCGTGCGCAATGCGGCGCAGTTGCAAACGCTCGCACAGCTCGGCCCGATGACGGCGCTCGAACGCGTAAGCGTGGCGCGTTGAGGCGCCGAGGCGCGTCTAGCCGACCGCGTCTAGCCGACCGCGTCTGGCCGACCGCGTCTAGCCGACCGCGTCTAGCCGACCGCGTCTAGCCGACGACGAGCGGCTCGAGCGCCGCGCGCAGCGCATCGGGCAACGCGCTCACGGGCCGGCGCGTCGCGCGATCGACGTAGACGTGCACGAAATGCCCCTGCGCCGCGGGCGCGTCCTCGCCTTCGCGAAAGAGCCCGACCTCGTAGCGCACGCTCGACGACCCGAGGCGCGCAACGCGCAGCCCCGCTTCCACGCGCTCCGGGAACACGAGCGGCGCGAAGTAATTGCACTGTGTTTCGATGACGAGCCCGATGGTCGTGCCGTGCTCGATGTCGAGCGCGCCCGCGCGAATCAGATACTCGTTCACCACGGTGTCGAAGTAGCTGTAGTAGACGACGTTGTTCACGTGGCCGTAGACATCGTTGTCCATCCAGCGCGTGCCGATCGGCAGGAAATGACGATACCCGGAGCGGGCGACGGTAACGGGTCGGTTCATCGAAGAGATCCAGGGAAGGCGGGGCGGGAAAGCGTCGCTCGGCGCGCGGCCATCACTGGCCGGGACGCTCGACGAACTCGAACGGCAAGCCGCGCCGGCGCATCCATTCGCCGAGCGCCTGGCCCGTGCCCGCGCGCCACGGCCGCAGCTTCGCGGGCTCGACGAGGCGGTATTCGAGCAGTTCCGGCGAGAGCGCGATCGTGCCCGACGCCTTCACGTGATACGCGATGATGAGCTCGTTCTTGCGGATGAACTCGTAGACGCCAACGAGTTCGACACTCTCTGCACGCAGCGCGGTTTCCTCGTGCACTTCGCGCGCGATGCCCTCCTCGGGCGTCTCGCCGTTTTCGAGAAAGCCGGTGATGAGCGCGAACATGCCTTCGGGCCAGGCCGCGTTACGGGCCAGCAAAATGCGGCCCTCATACTCGACGATCGCCGCCACGACGGGCAGCGGATTGTTCCAGTGGACGTAGCCGCAGGCGTGGTCCGGGCAAGCGAGACGCACGCGGCCGCCTTCGTGGGCGGGATCGGCGCGCTCGGTCAGACGCGTGGCGCAGCGCGGGCAAAACTGGTATTCGCTCATGGGGAAAAGGCAGGGTCGATGGCGCTGGGATCCAGCCGCGCGGCCCGGTGGACACGCTCGCGGCGCCCGCGAAAGCGTCCATTCTAGTGTGCTATCAGCGTCCGCGTGCGGCCTCGCGCGTGTGCCACGCCCGCCATACGAGCCCGATTGCGCCGGCCACGAGCGCACCCGCCGCGAGCCACAGCGAAGGCGAGAACGAGCCTGTGGAAGCCGCAAGCGGCGCGGCCACGAGCGGCCCCGCGATCTGCCCGACGCCGTAGGCGGCCGTCGCATAGCCCATCAGCGCGGCGGCATGCTCGCCGCGCAGCAGGCGCGCCTCGCGCATCGCGAAGAGCGTGATCGCCGTGAACGGCAGCCCGATCAACACGCTGCCGAACGAGAAGCCCGCGGCGTTGGGCCAGACGATGCCGAGCGCGATGCCCACGGCCTGCAGCACGTAGGCGCCCGCCAGCATCAGGCGGTTGTCCCAGTGGAGCGGGAGGCGCGCAGCCAGCAGCGCGCCCGCGATCAGCGCCGCGCCGAGCATCGGCCAGAACAGGTCGGGCCAGGCCGAGCCGGGCAGCGCATGGCGCGCGATCACGGGCAGGAACGTCGCCGTGATGATGTAGCCGAAACCCGGCACGCCGTAGAGCAGCACGAGCCAGAAGGCGTCGGCACGGCGCCCTTCGCGCTGCGCGTGTGCGACGCTTGCCGAGGCACGCGCGGCGGGACGCGGCGCCAGCGCGCGCATGTCTGCTCCAAACGTCGACCAGACGACGGCGGCGAGCAGCGCGCTGATCAGCCCGAAGCCGATCCAGCCCGTGCGCGCGCCGAGACCGCCGGCCGCGCTCACGAACAGCCCGGTCGCAATGATGCCGACGCCGGGACCGGTGTAGATCACACCGCCCCACTCGTTCGCGCCGAGCTGCGCGAGCCGCCGCAGGCCCCACTGCGAGGCGAATACGAAGGTCCACGCGCTCACCGCGCCCGCCACGAAGCGCACCACGGCCCAGATCCAGAACTGCTGCGTGAGGCCCATCGCGAGCGTGAGGAGCACCGTGACCACGAGGCCCGCGCGCACGATCTTCGCGGGCGCCATGCGCAGCGCGACGCAGCTGATCGCGCCCACGAAGTAGCCCGCGTAGTTCAGCGACGCGAGCCAGCCGCCGTGACGCAGGTCGAGCGCGCCGCCGTGCAGCATCAGCGGCAGGAGCGGCGTAAAGGCGAAGCGCCCGACACCCAGCGCGACGGCGAGGCTCACCATGCAGGCCAACGCCGCGCGCCGACCGGCATGCGGGCGGGCTTCGGAAACGTGGACGGTGCCGGGGACGTAGTCGTTCATGAGATCAGCAGATTAAGCAACTGCCTACCATCGTAGGCGATTCTACCGTTCACGAAAAATGAATTATCATGAATCGATGCATTCCAAGGAGAGAACTATGGACCTCGCCGAACTGGCGATTTTCCGGGCGGTGGTGCGGGAAAACGGCGTGACGCGGGCCGCCACCAAGCTCAACCGCGTGCAGTCCAACGTGACCACGCGCATCAAGCAGCTCGAAGATCAACTCGGCACCCCGCTCTTCACGCGCGAGGGGCGCCGCCTCATCCTTACGCCGGCTGGCGAAACCCTGCTGCCCTATGCCGAGCGCCTGCTCGCGCTCGCGGACGAGGCGCGCCATGCGCTCAAGGCCGGTCGCCCGGCGGGACGCCTGCGGCTGGGCACCATGGAGAGCGCTGCAGCAAGCCGTCTGCCCGGCCTGCTCGCGCGCTATCACCAGACGTGGCCCGAGGTCACGCTCGAACTGGAAACGGGCACGACCGGCACGATGATCGAGCGCCTGCGCGAATACGCAATCGATGCGGCGCTGATCGCCACGCCGCTCGACGGGGTGCCGGACCCCGAGGTATTCGAGCACGTGCCGGTCTATCGCGAAGAACTCGTGATGATCACGCCGCGCGGCCACCGGCCGATCCGGCAGCCCGGCGATATCGCGCTCTCCACGCTCGTCGCGTTCGAACGCAGCTGCGCGTATCGGGCCTATGTCGAGCGCTGGTATGTGGAGCATGGCATCCGGCCGTCCCGCGTGCTGGAGTTGGGCTCGTATCACGCGATCATTGCGTGCGTGGCGGCAGGCGCGGGTGTGGCCGTCGCGCCGCGCTCGGTGCTCGAACTGCCACGCAGCGCCGACGACGTCACGATTCATTCGCTTGGCAAGCTCGGTCAGATCGAGACGCTGCTCGCCTGGCGGCGTGGCCACTATTCGCCTGCGCTTGGTGCGTTGAAGGAAGCGCTGCTGGAGGATGCGCAACGCACGGGCAGCATGGCGGCGCCATTGGCAGCCGAAGCGGCAGTTACGCCCGCAGGCCTTCACGTATAAGCCGCGCGGAATCAAAAAGGGCTGCCCTCACGGACAGCCCTTCTTCGTCGCAAAGCGGCGTTCACGCCGCGACGCGTCCTATTACAGCTTCGCTTCGACCCAGCCCTTCACGCCCGCGAGCGCGGCCGGCAGATTGGCCGGCTCGGTACCGCCTGCCTGCGCCATGTCGGGACGGCCGCCGCCCTTGCCGCCGACCTGCTGGGCAACGAAGTTCACGAGCTCGCCGGCCTTGACCTTCTTGCTCGCCTCGGCGGTCACGCCCGCGATCAGGCTGACCTTGCCGCCCTCGACAGCCGCCAGCACGATGGCTGCGCTCTTGAGCTTGTCCTTGAGCTTGTCCACGGTCTCGCGCAGCGTCTTCGAATCGGCGCCATCGAGCGTTGCGGCCAGCACGTGCACACCGTTCACTTCGATGGCCTGCCCCACGAGTTCGTCGCCCTGGCTCGAAGCGAGCTTCGACTTCAGCGCGCCCAGTTCCTTTTCGAGCGACTTCACCTGGTCCTGCACCTGCGCGATACGCTGCGTCAGTTCCGAAGGTTGCGCCTTGAGCGCCGCCGCTGCCGCATTCACGCGCGCGTCGAGCTCCTGCACGAAGCGCACGGCGTTGTCGCCCGTGATCGCTTCCACGCGGCGGATGCCCGCGGCCACGCCGCCTTCCATCACGATCTTGAAGAAGCCGATGTCGCCGCTGCGCGTGACGTGCGTGCCGCCGCACAGCTCGCGCGAGAACCCGAGGTCGAGCACGCGCACTTCGTCGCCGTACTTCTCGCCGAACAGCGCCATCGCGCCGCCCTTCACTGCGTCGTCGTAGGACATCACGCGCACGATGCCGGGCGCGTTCGCGAGCACTTCCGCGTTGACGATCTGCTCGACACGGCGGATTTCGTCGTCCGTCATCGGCGCATTGTGCGCGAAGTCGAAGCGGGTTTTATCTGCATCGACGAGCGAGCCCTTCTGCTGCACGTGCGAACCGAGCACTTCGCGCAGCGCCTTGTGCATCAGGTGCGTGGCCGAGTGGTTGCGCGCCGTGCGGGCGCGAAGGATCGCGTCGATTTCCGCCTTCACGACGTCGCCAACCTTGAGCGTGCCCTGTTCCAACGTGCCGTGGTGACCGCTCACGTCGGCTTGAACCTTCAGCGTGTCGGCCACGGCGAAACGGATGCTCGCGTTCGAGATCACGCCCTGGTCGCCCACCTGGCCGCCCGATTCCGCGTAGAACGGCGTGTGGTCGAGCACGACCACGGCGTCCTGGCCCGTCTTCACTTCGGTGACCGATGCGCCGTCCACATAGAGCGCGACGACCTTCGCGTCGTCGAACGCGATTTCCTCGTAGCCGTGGAACGTCGTCTTCGCGCCCGAGTATTCGAGGCCCTGCGTCATCTTGAACTTGCCCGCCGCGCGCGCCTGCTCGCGCTGACGCGCCATCGCTTCGTCGAACGCCGGTTCGTCGACCGTGACGTTGCGCTCGCGGCAAACGTCGGCCGTGAGGTCGAGCGGAAAGCCGTAGGTGTCGTGCAGCTTGAATGCGAGTTCGCCCGAGAGCGTCTTGCCGCCCTTGGCTTCGAGGTCGGCGAGTTCGGCTTCGAGAATCGACATGCCGTGCTCGATGGTCTCGAAGAAGCGCTCTTCTTCCTGGCGCAGCACGTCCGTCACGCGCTGCTGCGCTTCGGCGAGTTCCGGGTAGGCAGCGCCCATTTCCGCGACGAGATCCGCCACCAGCTTGTGGAAGAACGCGCTCTTCTGGCCGAGTTTGTAGCCGTGGCGGATCGCGCGGCGCACGATACGGCGCAGCACGTAGCCGCGGCCTTCGTTGCCGGGAATCACGCCGTCGACGATCAGGAACGAGCACGCGCGGATATGGTCGGCAATGACCTTCAGCGAGTTGTTCGTGAGGTCGGGCGTGTTCGTTTCGCGCGAAGCCGCCTTGATGAGATTCTGGAACAGGTCGATCTCGTAGTTGCTGTGCACGTGCTGCAGCACCGCGGCGAGACGTTCGAGGCCCATACCCGTGTCGACGCACTGCTTGGGCAGCGGCGTCATGTTGCCCTGGGCATCGCGGTTGAACTGCATGAACACGAGATTCCAGATCTCGATGAAGCGGTCGCCGTCTTCTTCAGGCGATCCTGGGGGGCCGCCCCAGATTTCCGGGCCGTGGTCGTAGAACACTTCCGAGCACGGGCCGCAGGGGCCGGTGTCGGCCATCTGCCAGAAGTTGTCCGAGGCGTAGCGCGCGCCCTTGTTGTCGCCGATGCGGATGATGCGCTCCACCGGCACGCCGATTTCCTTCGCCCAGATGTCGAAGGCTTCGTCGTCTTCCTTGTACACGGTGACCGTGAGCTTGTCCGCCGGCAGCGCGTAGACCTTGGTCAGCAGCTCCCAGCAGTAGTGGATCGCGTCGCGCTTGAAGTAGTCGCCGAACGAGAAGTTGCCGAGCATCTCGAAGAACGTGTGGTGACGCGCCGTGTAGCCGACGTTCTCGAGGTCGTTGTGCTTGCCGCCTGCGCGCACGCTGCGCTGCGCGGTCGTGGCGCGCGAGTACGGGCGCTTTTCGGTGCCGAGGAACACGTCCTTGAACTGCACCATGCCCGAGTTGGTGAAGAGCAGTGTGGGGTCGTTGCCCGGCACGAGGCTCGACGAGCGCACGATCGTGTGGCCCTTCGATTCGAAGAACTTGAGGAATTTCTCGCGGATGTCGGCGGCTTTCATGGCGTGCGTTGGGTCCTTCCTGGGGCGTACGGTGCTGAATCTTTGTCGTGGTCGCGCCCGGAGCCCACATTACTCGCGAAAACCCCGGTGCTGAATCGAACGATTATACGGGATCGTCGCGCGCTCGCGGCGGCGCGTCCGGCGTGGTTTGCATGGGCGCGACAGGGCCCGAGGCAGCACGATGCGTCGATCGATTTTGTTCCGCAGTGCGGAACTTTGTACCGAATATTGGCGTATGCCGCGCCTTTTCGCTTACTATGGGCGGCATCGGCCAGCGCACCACGCGCGCTCGCGGCCCGCCTTAGAACGACATTGGAAGACACAGCATGGGCGCACTCAGCCATATCCGCGTACTCGATCTCACCCGCGTCCTTGCCGGACCGTGGTGTGCACAGACTCTCGCCGACTTCGGCGCCGACGTGATCAAGGTGGAGCGCCCCGGCGCCGGCGACGACACCCGCCACTGGGGCCCTCCGTACCTGAAGACGCCCGATGGCGCGGACACCGCCGAGGCCGCCTACTACCTCGCCGCGAACCGCAACAAGCGCTCGGTCACGGTGGATATCGCCACGCCCGAGGGGCAGCGCATCGTGCGCGAGCTGGCTGCACAAAGCGATGTCGTGCTGGAGAACTACAAGGCGGGCCAGTTGAAGAAATACGGCCTCGACTACGCGTCGCTACGCGAGGTCAAGCCCGACCTTGTCTACTGCTCGGTCACCGGCTTCGGCCAGACCGGGCCCTACGCCTCGCGCGCGGGCTACGACTTCATCGTGCAGGGCATGGGCGGCTTCATGAGCATCACCGGCGAGCGTGACGCGCTGCCGGGCGGCGGCCCGCAAAAGGCCGGCGTCGCGATCGCCGACCTCATGACCGGCATGTATTCGACCATTGCCGTGCTCACGGCGCTCGCGCACCGCGACCGCACGGGCGTGGGCCAGTACATCGACATGGCGCTGCTCGACGTGCAGGTCGCGATGCTCGCGAACATGAATTCGAACTACCTGGCGAGCGGCAATCCGCCCGCGCGCTGGGGCAACGCGCATCCCAACATCGTGCCCTATCAGGCCTTCCAGACGGCCGATAGCTGGATCATCCTCGCCGTCGGCAACGACGGGCAGTTCCGCAAGTTCGTCGAGGTGGCGGGCCAGCCCGCGCTGGCCGACGACGAGCGCTTCGCGACCAATCCGGCGCGCGTGCGCCATCGCGACACGCTCGTGCCGATCGTCGCCGAGCTGATCCGCACGCGCACGAAAGCCGACTGGATCGGCGCGCTCGAAGCGGCAGGCGTGCCGTGCGGGCCGATCAACAACCTCGCGGAAGTGTTCGAGAACGAGCAGGTGATCGCGCGCGGGCTGCAGGTGGACGTGCCCCACCCTTCGGGCGGCACGGCGCGGCTGGTGGGCAACCCTATCCGCATGAGCGAAACGCCGCCGCGCGTGGCGAGCCATCCGCCCACGCTCGGCGAGCATACCGATGCGGTACTGCGCGAAGTGCTCGGCTACGGCGAGGAACAAGTGGCGGCGCTGCGCGGCAAGGGCGTGGTGTAACCGCAAGGCCCCCGGGGCGGCCGCTCAGCCGCCCTCTTTCCCCATCGACATCAGCCACGCCAGCCCTTGCGGCCAGTCGTCGAGCCCGCTGTCCGCATTGATGTGCCCGCGCGCGCCGATCTCGATCCAGCGGCTGCCCCACGCCTGCGCGCAGCGCTGCGAAAACGCCACGCCGCCATACGGATCGTCGCTGCTGGCGACGACGACGCTCGCAAACGGCAGCGCCGCCGGCGGAACCGGATCGAAGCCCCGCGCGTCGCGCGGAAATTCGGGACCGTGCGGATCGGGGAGCGCCACCAGCAGCGCGCCGGCCACCTTCGCGCGCGTCGCCGCGCTCGCGTGATGCGCGGCCCAGTGCGCCACGGTCAGGCAGCCGAGGCTGTGAGCGGCGAAGCGCACGCCAGCGGGCGCGCCCTGTACGGCAGCCTCCAGCGCCGCGCACCACGCCTCGCAGTCCGGGTGCATCCAGTCGGGCATCTGCACCCGTGCAAAGCCCGCGTGCGCGGCTTCCCAGCGCGTCTGCCAGTGCCCCGGCCCCGAATCCATGTAGCCCGGCAGCACCAGCACAGCCGTTTCGCTCATCGTCACGTTTTCCCCTCGCTTGTTGTAGTCCGCGCGACGATCCGGCACCGGGACTGGCACGGCGGGTCGCGTCAGGTAGAATGGAAGACACCATCGGGTGCCCAGTTACGCGCTTTGATCCTTTTGACGGGCGCCCTCGAACGACTCCCTTTTCGCATGAATACCGAACGTAAAGACGCCGACCGCACGGACGCGCCTGCGGCATCCAATTTCATCCGCAACATCATCGACGACGACAACCGCTCGGGCAAGTGGGCGCAGCGCGTCGAAACGCGCTTCCCGCCGGAGCCGAATGGCTACCTTCACATCGGCCACGCCAAGAGCATCTGCCTGAACTTCGGCGTCGCGAAAAGCTACGGCGGCGTGTGCCACCTGCGCTTCGACGACACGAACCCGGAGAAGGAAGATGTCGAATACGTCAACTCGATCATCGACGCCGTCGAATGGCTCGGCTTCGAGTGGAAGAAAGAAGATCAGGAATACCTCTTCTACGCGAGCGACTACTACGACAAGCTTTACGAGTTCGCCGAACTGCTGATCCAGCGCGGCAAGGCGTACGTGGACAGCCAGTCGCCGGAAGAGATGCGCGCGAACCGCGGCTCCGCCACCGAAGCCGGCAAGAACTCGCCATTCCGCGATCGCTCCGTCGACGAAAACCTCGACCTCTTCCGCCGCATGAAGGCGGGCGAATTCGAGGAAGGCGCCCATGTGCTGCGCGCGAAGATCGACATGGCGTCGCCGAACTTCAATATGCGCGATCCGGTGATCTACCGCATCCGCTTCGCGCATCACTACCGCACCGGCGACAAGTGGTGCGTGTACCCGATGTACGACTACACGCACTGCATTTCGGACGCGTTGGAAAACATCACGCATTCGCTGTGCACGCTCGAGTTCGAAGACCATCGCCCGCTGTATGACTGGGTTCTCAATGAACTGGCCGACGCCGGCGTGTTCACGCGCCCGCTGCCGCAGCAAATCGAGTTTTCGCGCCTGAACCTCACCTACGCGATCACGAGCAAGCGCAAGCTGCTGCAACTGGTGACCGAAGGCCACGTGGAAGGCTGGGACGACCCGCGTATGCCGACCATCGTCGGCGTGCGCCGCCGCGGCTTCACGCCCGAAGCGATCCAGCTGTTCTGCGAGCGCATCGGCGTGACGAAGGTCGATTCGTGGATCGACATGAGCGTGTTCGAAGGCGCGCTGCGCGACGACCTCGACGACAAGGCGCCGCGCACCGCCGCCGTGCTCGACCCGCTCAAGCTCATCATCGACAACTATCCGGAAGGCCAGAGCGAAGACTGCACGGCCCCCGTGCATCCGCATCATCCGGAGCGCGGCCTGCGCACGTTCCCGATCTCGCGCGAGTTGTGGATCGAGCGCGAAGACTTCAACGAAACGCCGCCGAAGGGCTATTTCCGCCTGTTCCCGGGCAACAAGGTGCGTCTGCGCTATGGCTTCGTGATCGAATGCACGGGCGCGGACAAGGACGAGAACGGCAACGTGATCGCCGTGCACTGCAACTACTTCCCGGACAGCAAGTCGGGCACGGAAGGCGCGAACAACTACAAGGTCAAGGGCAACATTCACTGGGTCAGCGCAGCGCATGCGTGCCCGGCGGAAGTGCGCCTCTACGATCGACTGTTCCGCGAAGAGCAGCCCGACGCGGGCGGCCGCGACTTCCTCGAAGCGCTCAATCCGGATTCGAAGCGCGTGGTGCAAGCGTATCTGGAACCGGGCGCACGCGACGCCGCGCCGGAAGACCGCTATCAGTTCGAGCGCCATGGCTACTTCGTCGCCGACCGCTACGATTCGAAGCCGGGTGCGCCGGTATTCAACCGCATCGTCGGTTTGCGCGACAGCTGGGGCAAGTAAGGCTCGCGCCGCGCCTGCCCGCAAACAGAAAGCCCGCGCGGATTCGTGCGGGCTTTTCTCATTTTGGCGGCGGCTGGCGGGAGCGGCTCAAAGTCTGCGATGCAGATCCGCGAGCGAGAGCGACGTGCTAAAGAGCCGCGCGAGACTGCGGCTCGCGTAGCGATCCACTTCGCCGGGTACGGTCCAGCGCCAGGCGTCCATTTCCGGAATCATCACGCCGTCCTCGCGTCGCGGAAAGAGCGATACGCAAACGCAACGCGAAAGATCGAGTTCATCGGCGCTCGCGCGCGCGGCAAAGAGATGCAGATCCTTGTCGCGCCGGTACAGGTAGCGCCCGAGATCGACGAGGCGCGACGCCGCGATTTCGATGCCGGTCTCCTCGACCATCTCGCGGCACGCGCTCTGCGATTCGGTCTCGCCGGGGTCGCCCTGCCCCTTCGGAATGTCCCAGTGATTCGTGCCGGTAGCGTGCGCAAGCAGCACGCGGCCTTCAGGATCGAGCAGCACAATGCCGCACGAAACGATCTTGCCGTTCACCGCGCGCTCAGTGCTGCTTCTGGAAAACCCAGGCACCTTCGCCCGTGCGGCAGAAGTGCGGACGCAGTGTCATCGACTGGCCCTTCGCGTTGATGACGACTTCCGTATCGCGGCACGTCTTGGCGCCTTCCTTTTGCGTATTCGACGGCGTGATGGTCGATGTGATGCGTGTGCCGTTGCGCGAGCCTTCGTTCGACCATGACGCGCTCTCGCCATCGGCCTTGTGCTCGACGGCATCGCGCACGGCGTTCTGGAGCGAGTTGTAGTCCGCCTGGGTCATGAACGACATGGGTGTGTTGTTCAGGAAGCCCAGGTTGGCGGCATGCGCGCTGCCCATGCCAATGGCGACAATGAGCGCCGCGCCCAGGGCGCTCAGCGAGTGAAGGGTTCGGGGCATTCTGGACATTATGTGTTCTCCTCGGCGGACTGAAAGCATCGACGAAAAGCATAACACGCGCCCTTTTTTTGGCTCGTTCAGCAAGGCCGAACGGGTGCGGGCAGGCGAGTCCTTTTCGGATTGATCCGATGGTGAGGGAGAGGGGCGATCAATACGATAGCTTCCTCGCCCACTTACAGCCCATGCGGTTTATCTGACATGACCTACGCCATCGCATTGAGGGTCTTTGCGGTCCTGCTGGCCCTCATCTGCGTCGGCTTGATGTCTTTCGTCGCGCACTACACGCACACGCCGAAACATCAGGCGCGCGGCCCGAACTTCACGCTCCATCCCGAGCACGCGCCGCGCTGGCCGGACGCCACGGTGCGCATCGGCACGGTCGGCTTGCTCGCGTCCTTCCTCGTGCTCACCGGCGCCTGCCTGTTGATCGCAGGCATCTGACGCTGCGCCCAGTCCACGCTCAGTGCGCGCCCGGCTGCCAGCCGTCGGTGAGCGTGTCGAGAAACGCAATCACATCCTTGATTTCGGCGTCGCTGAACACCGGCTCGTCGCCCGGTTTGCGATCGAACGGCGGATCCGTGTTGAGATTCACCCAATACTGTCGCGGCAAGTCGTCGAACTTCTGCACCCGGCCCTTCACCACCGGATAGAACGCTTCCGGATTCGTGTCGCGCCGTGCGTAGAAACGCAGCACGTCTTCCAGCGAATGGTAGATGCCGTTGTGGAAGAACGACTTCTTGAGCGCTATGTTGCGCAGCGTCGGCGTGCGGAAGAGCCCGCAAAATTCCGCGCGATGGTCGAGGTCCGTGCGCTCCGGACCGCATGCGCCGAGATCGAAAAACTTGCGGTCGCGATTCACGGCAAGTGTGCGGTTGCGCGGCACGCCCACGGCGATCAGACCGAAGTCGCTGAACTGTGGCGGCGAGCCGTCCTTTGCACGCTGGCTGACATGGCAGCTCGCGCAATTGCCCTTCTTCTCGTCGTTGAAAAGCTGCAGCCCGCGCAGTTCGGCGGCGCTGAGCGTGGCCTTGCCGGCCAGGTACGCGTCGTACTTGCTCGTGTACGGATAGAACACCTCGGGTGACTGCTCGAATGTCTCCAGTGACTTCAGTACGGCCTTGAAAGTCGCGTCGTCGTCGGCGAGGACGCGCGCGCCGAAGGCCGCCCTGAACGCCCCTGCGTAGGGTGCCGCGCGCACGGCTTCGGCGACCTTCTTCGGCGAACTCGCCATCTCGAACGTCGAGAGCAACGGGATGCGCGCCTGGTCCGAGCCCCGATCGACGCGGCCATCCCACGTGAGGCCGCCGGTCGGACCGGCATCGACGCTTTCATCGCCTTCGTCATCGGAGTCGTGATAGTGCTCGGCGAACGCCGGCACCGCCTGCAGATACTTGAGCGTCGGCACGGCGCGCATGCCCTGGCGTCGCATGTCGGCGCCGCCGATCTGCACGTCGAGCGAGTTGGGCGGCGTGAACGCGTGGTCCGGGCTGTGGCACGACGCGCATGCCATCTTGCCCGAACCCGAGAGCGACGGATCGAAGAACATCTGCTTGCCGAGCGCCGTCATGCGGCGCACCTGCGCATAGACCTCGGCACGCGTCTGGCCGCCTTGTGCAGGCGTCGCGATCTTCATGAGCTTCACGCCCTGTACGGCGCGTGCGTTCGCATTGGCGTCGTGCGCGCGCGAGGCGCTGCCGGATGCACCTGTCGTCGTATCGGCGTCTGCGGAAACGGGCGTGCTGCCGTCGCATGCCGTCAGCAGCAATGACAGCCCCGCCGCCATCACGAGGAGGAGGCCCGCGTTGCGGCGTGCGCCGCCGAGCGCTCGAGCCCGCGTCTCACCTTCCGTTCGCGCCGAATGACGCGCCAATCTACGCAACATGCCTGGTCCCCGAAGCTTGAGCGCGGCGCGCGTGGCGGCGCGCCGCTGCAGTGCGAATACCGATGCGCTCAGCCGCGCATCGAAGTCGCGAAAGCGTATGTCAGCGATGTGACGCTCCAATGACATGACGTAAGTAAGATGTCATGCAAACAAAGGCCACGAAAAAGCTAAATGTAATTTTTTACATATCGCTGTCAAATTCCGTTGCGACACTGCGCCTCGCCCGAAGGCCGGTGTCATTCGCGCCGGCCTCCATGCGGGCCCCCAACGCGAGAGAGAAAAATGATCAACAGAAAATGGTTCTATGCCACGCCGATCGCGATAGCGGCGTCGGTATTGGCCGTCGCGGCTTGCGGCGGCAACGACAGCAGCAAGCCCGGCCTTTCGTCGGTGAAGAATATCGTCGTGATCTACGCGGAAAACCGCAGCTTCGACAACCTGTACAGCAGCTTCCCGAACGCCAACGGCCTCCAGAACGTGAGCGCGCAAAGCGCGCAGCAGCTCGATCGCGACGGCTCCGTGCTGGCCACGCTGCCGACCGTCTGGAACGGTCTCACGCAAACGGGCGTCACGCCCGTCGTGACCGCGGCGATGACGGAGAACATGCCGAATGCGCCGTTCGCCATCGACGACGCGAAGGGCTACAACGTGCCGCTCTCAGTCACGACGCGCGACCTGTATCACCGTTTCTACGAGAACCAGATGCAGATCCACGGCGGCAAGAACGACATGTTCGCGGCCTACGGCGACTCCGGCGGTCTCGTGATGGGGCATTACACGACGAGCGCCGAAAAGCTCCCGCTCTGGAAGATCGCCCAGCAATACACGCTCGCCGACAACTTCTTCATGGGCGCGTTCGGCGGCTCGTTCCTGAATCACCAGTGGCTGATCTGCGCGTGCACGCCGTACTACGCGAACGCGGACACGAACCCGGCCAAGCCGACGATCTCGACCGTGGACGCCGACGGCGTCTCGCTCACGCTCGCATCGAACTCGCCGAAGTCGGCGCTCGACGGCGCGCCGAAATTCGTGAAGTCGGGCAATCTGACGCCGGACTTCTATGCGGTCAACACAATGCAGCCGCCGTATCAGCCGAGCGGCAACGCAGCGGCTTCGGGCGGTGACACGAACCTGGCCGACCAGTCGAACGCCTCCACACTGCCCGCGCAAACGGCGCAGAACATCGGCGATCTGCTTTCGAACGCGGGCGTGACGTGGGCGTGGTACGGCGGCGCGTGGGGCGCGGCCGTGAGCGCGGCGCAGAACAGCACGTCGGGCGTGATCTACGGCGCGAACATGACGGCGCCGAACTTCCAGCCGCACCACCAGCCGTTCAACTACTTCGCGAACTACGCGCCGGGCACCGACGCACGTGCGAAGCACCTGCTCGACGGCGGCATGGACGGCACCGAGTTCATCAAGGCGATCGATGCAGGCGCGCTGCCTGCCGTGGCGTTCTACAAGCCGCAGGGCAACCTGAACGAGCACGCGGGCTACACGGACGTGGCGAGCGGCGACCAGCACATCGCGGACGTCATCGCGCATCTGCAGAAGAGCCCGCAGTGGAACAACATGGTCGTGGTCGTCACCTACGACGAAAACGGCGGCTTCTGGGATCACGTTGCGCCGCCCAAGGGCGACCGCTGGGGCCCGGGCTCGCGCATTCCGGCGCTCGTCATTTCGCCGTACGCGAAAAAGGGCTACGTCGACCACACGCAGTACGACACGACCTCGATCCTGCGCCTCATCACGCGCCGCTTCTCGCTGCCCACGCTGCCGGGGCTTGCCAACCGCGACGCCGCACTCAAGAGCAACGGCGCCCAGCCGATGGGCGATCTGACCAACGCACTGGACGTCAAGCTCTAAGCGCGACAAGCAATCGGACCATCGATTGCCGGATGTTGCTCATCCGGTTTGAAGGGCAGCCCTCGGGCTGCCCTTTTTTATTGCGCCGCGAATTCGTCGCCCCTGCCCGCTCCGCGCGTCCGCCGGGCGTCGAGCCGCGACGTTTGACCACGGATCCTACGCCGAAGGATGCACTACCTTACAAATTAATTACTGAACAAATCTTGACGGAGGTCATTGTGAAATACGTCGAATCGACTCTCTTACCAGGCGAAAGGATCGTCTGCGAGGGACACCCCTGCTTCTGGGCGATGGGGCCGCGTATCACATTCAGCCTCCTGCTCATGGTTTGGGGCGTGCTCGTCGGCACCATGGGGACGTCGCCGCTCGCAGCGGTGAGTTTTTTTGCCGCAGGGCTGGGACTGTTCGGTGCGTCGCTACTCGCCTGGTGGACGACAGAATTCGCCGTGACCAACAAGCGCGTGGTGGCCAGGTTCGGTGCGGTCCGTCGTCACACGGTGGAGTTGACGCTAGCGAAGATAGAGAGCGTAAGGATCGAGCAAAGCCTGATCGGCCGGATATTCGACTATGGCTCGCTCGTCGTGGGCGGCGGTGGCTTGATCGCTACGCCGATTCCCGGCATTTCGAATCCGAACGAGTTCCGCCGTATGGTGTTTCTCGCGCAGGCGGCCGAGGAGCCGGTGCCGTTGCGGCTCGTGGCGTGAGGGTTTGAATCGGCCTGGATTCGTGGTGTGTGAAAAAGCAAAAAGCCCGGCAGTGAAGGCCGGGCTTTTTATTTATTTGATCTGGCGCGACAGGAGGGGCTCGAACCCCCGACCCTCGGCTTAGAAGGCCGATGCTCTATCCAGCTGAGCTACTGTCGCGTGAACGTGCGCAAGGCCGCAAGCGGGCCTCGCGAAGACGGGGCTGGATTATACCGCGATCGTCTCACGCGGTCGCGCCTCGCTCATCGCGCTTGCCAAGGGCCTTCGCGCCCAAATCAAACCGGCTGCTGATGCAACGCGAACCAGCCAAGGAAAATCGCGCCCGCGATCAGGCAGTACGCACCGAACGATGCGAGGCGCCCGCGTCCCTCGAAATAGCTCATCAGGAACTTCACGCTCAGCCAGGCCGCAATACCCGTGAGCACGCCGCCAACGACCGCAGTCATCAGCTGATCTCGCGCGTGAAACAGCTTGGGCAGTTCGAGCACGCCAGCCGCGAAGATGATCGGCGTGCCGAGCAGGAACGAGAACTCCGCAGCCTTTTCTGCCGTGAGGCCCGCTGCATTGCCGGCGATCATCGTGAGGCCGCTGCGCGAAAAGCCGGGAATGAGCGCGCCGATCTGCGCGAGGCCGACGAGAAAGGCCTGGCGGAACGTGAGTTTCTCGGGCGGACGATGCGCACGGGCACGCTGGAGGCGATCGCCGAACCAGAGCAGCACGCCATTGACCATCAACGCAGCCGCGACGATGCGCAGATCGTGAAAGATGGCTTCGATGCGCTTTTCGAGCACGAGGCCGACGATACCCGTCGGAATCGTACCGATGATGAGCGCCCACATCATGTGCCCGTCGTCGTTCTTGCGACCGCCCAGGGAGGCAAAGAAGCCCCTGATCAACGCGACCCAGCGCTCGCGGAAATACCAGAGCAGCGCAACTGCGGTCCCCAGGTGCAATGCGACGAGGAACGGCAGCAATTGCGGCGCGTGCTTGTCGATGTGCATGCCGAACAGTGCCGGCACGAGCAGTGTATGGCCGAGGCTGCTCACGGGGAACAGTTCGGTGACGCCTTGCAACACGCTCAGGAAGAATAGAAACCAGAGACTCACGCGCGGATCCTCGTAATGGTGGTGTAAGGGGCCGGACCGTTGCGGAGCCGGTGCGGCAAAGCGCACCGATTATGCCTGGGCCGTGTTGCAGCGCCAAGCTTGGAGATGGATTTGTCAGAAAAGTTACTGCGTCGCAACAAAGTTGGCTGCGAATGCAGGGATCCTGCCGCGAAACTGCATGTCGCGCTCTCGGGAATCCGGTCGAGGGGGACGGAACGCGGCGCGATCAGCGCGCCATCTTGTAGAAGAAATAGGCGCTGCTACCGACAAAGAGGCTGAACAGAGCCATGCTCATTGCCATTGCGAGGTCCATGGGGAGGTCTCCTGCGAAAATGCTCTGTGCGCTAACGCACGGTCATGCGGATTATGCTGACTCTTGTCCGCCAACGACACCCACGCTTTCCCGACAAGGGTTTTCACGCATGAGAAAGCGGCGCAAAATCCGCCTCTGTCCGGCGCATCCGCGCCACCCTTCTTCCACCCACGCCAGGCCCGCCCATGAACGCACATCCAGAGCAGGACATCCTCACCCTCAGCCGCGGTGCCTCGACGCTGCGCTTCGCGCCGTGGGCCGGCGGCCGTTTGCTCTCGTGGCACGTCGGCGGCCAGCCGGTCATCGTATGGCCGGAAAATGCGAACTGGGCGGAGCCGGCACGTGTGCGCGGCGGCAATCCGCTGCTCTTCCCCTTCCTTGGCCGCCATCGTGTCGACGGCCAGATCGGGCGTTGGCGCGACGCTCAAGGCGTCGTCCGCGATCTGCCGATGCACGGCTTCGCGCGCGACCTGCCGTTCGCGGCGCAAGTCGACGACGACGGGCACGGCCTGCAGATGACGCTCGTCGACTCCGACGCCACCCGCACCGGCTACCCGTTCGCCTTTCGCTTCGAAGCGGTCTACCGGCTGGCCGACGCGCATACGCTCGACGTGACGCTCGCCGCGACTAATACCGGCCCGAATCCGCTCCCCTGGTACGCGGGCCATCACTTCTACTTCGCCTTGCCCCACGCCCAGCGCGCGCAGACGACGCTCGACCTGCCGGCTAGCCAGCGCCGCCATCAGCTCGCGGACGGTTCGATCAGTGCGCCCGAACCCGGCAAAGCGCAATACAGGCTCGACGACGCAAGCATCATCGACCGCTTCCATGTGCTCGAGCCAACGCCGCCCGCCTCGCCGGTGCACCTCGTGGCGCCAGGACTCGGCCGCGCGGTGACGATCGACCTGAACCGGCCCGGCTCGCTTCCCTGGTACGCCGTCACGACGTGGACGGAAGCCGCGGACTCCGACTTCTACTGCGTCGAACCCTGGCTGGGTCTGCCCGACGCGATCCATAACGGCCTCGGCCTGCGCTGGCTCGCACCGGGTCAAACGGAGACGGCGACGCTGCGTATCGGCGTCGAGGCGCTCGGCGGCTAATCGCGCGCACCGGCGGCGCCGTGCTGGGCCGGCGCCGGTATGGATGCTGCCGACTTCGTCAGTCATTCGTCAGGCAAAACCCCAGTTGCGCTGGCAAACCCGCTAAAATCAGGCGTTTTGCCCGCGCGGCGGACCGTGGTCCGTCGAGGCAAGGTCATGCGAGGTTCAATGTTGGCACCAGGAATCAGACGGATTGCATGTGCAGCGCTCGTTGCGCTGCTCGCGGCGTGCGGATCGGCTCCGGTCGGCCCCGGCTTTTATCGCGTCGAACGCGGCGACACCGTGTACAAGATCGCGCGCAGCACTCGCCAGTCCGTGCAGAACATCGTGCGCTGGAACAATCTGTCGAACCCCGACGCCATCGAAGTCGGCCAGGTCCTGCGCGTCGAACCGCCCGCCGGCACAGCGAGCACCCGCACCGCGCCGCCGCGTAGCGCAGCAACTGCCCCGCGCGAGAGCGCCGAAACAACCGATACCGCATCCGCGCCTTCATCCGCACCTTCGGCGGCGGCTGCGCCGTCGATTTCGCTCGTCTGGCCGACCAGCGGCCAGGTCATCCGCAACTTTGACGGCCGTAACTCGAAAGGCATCGACATCGCCAATGCGGCCGGCACGCCCGTCGTCGCCGCGGCGCCCGGCACCGTGGTCTATGCCGGTAATGGTCTGCGTGGCTACGGTAACTTGCTGATCATCAAGCACAACGGCGATTACCTGACGGCCTATGCGCACAATCAGGCATTGTTCGTGAAGGAAGGTCAGAGCGTCGCGCAAGGGCAGAAGATCGCGGAAATGGGCAGCACCGACAACGATCGCGTGATGCTGCATTTCGAGCTACGGTACCAGGGGCGCTCGATCGATCCGACTCGAGAACTTCCCGCACGTTGAGAAAGGCCGCTACGGCCAGCCAAATCAATGGACGAAAAAAAGCCCGGCATGGCGCCGGGCTAACGGGGGTTTGGCGCATATCGGCAAAGGACCGGTTTACCATGCGCCGAATCGCAATCTATCAACGGGCTTCCGGCGGCGCAATCACTTAATTAGCGCGAAAATGTGCTACGGCGCACGGATTATGTGTCGCATCACTTTTCAGCACCGAATGAGGATGCCGAATCATCTGCGGCTGCTCATAAGATCGCATGTTTCAATGACGCGCAACGACAAGTCACCAGCCAGCGCAAAGGCTTTCTGGGCCTGCCGTTCAGGCTGAACAACAGGGTCCTGTCGAGGGATTTTGCGCGCCTCGATCGTCGGTTTAAAGCACGGCGCTTTTCGCATTTTCGAAGCAGCCGGCTTTAGTGTGCAAACGCACGCAACAATGCATTTATTCGATGTGACGTACAGATTTGAAACACAAATGCGCCGCACGCTTAGATCAGATGTTTGCTGATTTAATGTGGCTTATTGTCTACGTTTTGGCGCCACGAGCCTGGATATCAACTTATTAATGTGATTAATACCGCGGATCCGGCGTTCGCTAACCGACCACCGGTCTGCTGGCAGACTATCGTTTATAGTATCTGCCGCAACGAATTTCCAATCATCATGACTATCGAAGACGCCAACCCCAGTTCGACGTACGCCAAGCTGCTCGGCGAAACCGCCAAGATCGACTGGCAGGATCTCGAACGTTTCTTCGCGCAAGGCAAGTTGCTGAGCGTGGCGCGCGACCTCGACCTCGTCAGCGTGGCGGAGGCGATCGCCAACGACGACAGGGCGGTCGTCATGCAATGGCTGTCTTCGGGCCTCGTCGCACGTATGCCGGCAGAAACCGCAGCCGATTACTCGGCGCGCAAGCCGGAGTTGTGGGCGGTCGTCGTCTCGCCGTGGGTGTGCGTGCAGGAACGCGCTTGAGCGGCGCTAAGGCCCTGCCTGACCAGCGAGGCTGGCATCGACGCGTGCTGACGCTCGCGTTCCCCATCGTCCTCGCCAATCTCACGCAACCGATCCTCGGCGCCGTAGACACGGCAGTAGCAGGCCACCTCGGCAGCGCGGCCGATCTTGGCGGCGTCGCGCTAGGCGGCCTGTTCTTCAACTTCGTGTTTTGGGGTTTCGGCTTCCTGCGCATGGGGACGACGGGGCTCGTCGCGCAAGCCTACGGCGCGCGCGACCTCCCCGCATTGCGCGCGAATGTCGTGCGCGCCCTGCTACTGGCATTCGCTATTGGCGCCGCGATCCTGCTGATTCAATCGCCTTTGATCCGGTACACGCTTGCGGCCATCGGCGGCAGCGCAGACGTGCAACACAACGCTGGGGTCTATTGTCTTGCGCGTATCGGCTCTGCGCCTTTCGCTTTGGCGAATTACGTCGTGCTCGGATATCTGCTCGGCACTCAGCGCGTGCGCATTGCGCTGCTTTCGCAGATCTTTATCAATCTGACGAACGTCGTTGCGGTGCTCGCCTATGTGTACGGGCTTCAGTGGGGCATCGCCGGGATCGGTGCGGCGACGGCTACGGCCGATACGCTCGGTTTTGTGTTCGGTGCCGGCGTACTGTGGAGGCTTCGTCCTCGCGGGCTCGCGCCGCTCGCGTTACAAACTGTACTCGAGCCGGCAGCGCTCAAACGCCTCGTCGCGATCAATCGCGATATCTTTTTGCGTACGCTTTGCCTGCTGGGCTCGTTTGGGTGGTTCGCGCATCTGGGCGCGAAGCAAGGCGACGCGATCCTTGCCGCGAACGCCCTGCTCCTCAACTTCCAGACCTTCATGGCCTACGGTCTCGACGGGTTCGCCCATGTGGCCGAAGCGCTGGTAGGCGCGGCGATCGGCGCGGGTAATCGCGATGCGTTCCGCCAGGCCGTGAAGGTCAACCTGTTCTGGGCAGCGCTGGGTGCCTTCGGTTTTTCGTTCGTTTATTGGGCCTGCGGCCCCTGGATCATCGAGAAGCTTACCAACCAGCCGGCCGTGCGTGCCGCTGCTCAGGCATTCCTCCCATGGGCCGCGCTTTCGCCGCTCATCTCCGTCTGGGGCTTTTTGCTGGACGGCGTATTCATCGGCGCGACGCGCACACGCGAACTCATGCAAGCCATGGCGGTGTCGCTGGCTGTGTTTTTGTGCGCGTCATGGGCGCTGGTCGGGCCGCTCGGCAATCATGGGTTGTGGATCGCTCTGCTCGTCTTCATGGCCGCGCGCGGGCTGACGCTCTCGCCGTTGCTACCGCGCATCAGCGGCGCGATCGTACCTGTGGCTGTGCAGTTGCACTGACGGCGCTCGCGCCAGGCGTCGGCTCTTACTGTGCAGGCGGCGGGTTGTCGATCATCATCGGCGGTCGGTCGTCGGTCGGCACACCGTGGTAGTCGGGCGGATCCTGCGGCGGGGTGCCGTGGCGGTGAGTCGGTGCGTTGTCGGCACACGCCGAGAGCAGTGCGGCCATTGCAAGGGCCAGATAAACACGGTACATCGCCTCAAATCCTTTCTGAATGGTGATCCAGCGGCGCCCCGGCCAGTAGCGAAGCGGCTGAATTCGCTATTTTTTCCGTTGCGACACTGTTCTAAGATACGGACATGGCTGCAATCGACAGGAGGCTGCCATGGATGCCGAAACTATTGCGGGTCTGATCGGTCTTGCTGTAGGTCTGCTGGTTCTGCTCGGGCTATCGATTTTCGAATCGCGCGCCTACCGGAAAGAGCACGACGGCGAAGGCATGATGCATCACTGGCTGGCCGAGCATCACGTGCTCGACCGGGTTCGCCGCAGGCACTGAACCCAGCGCCGGCACTGCGTCGGCGCGCCCCTTGCCACATTCTCACCGCGGCCAGTCGAGCTGGCCGTGAGGTGGCTTTGCTGCGTCGTTCAGTGAACGAGCAGATAGCCTTCTATTTTCCCGCGCCCAAACGCCAGAACCCCGGCTCTCTTTCGGAGACACCGGGGTTCTGGACTTGCTGCATAAGGAGCCTGACGATTACCTACTTTCACACGGGCAATCCGCACTATCATCGGCGTGGAGCTGTTTCACGGTCCTGTTCGGGATGGGAAGGGGTGGGACCAGCTCGCTATGGTCATCAGGCATGACGGG